>NZ_CP017561.2:2532000-2848500 GCF_001865575.2 Paraburkholderia sprentiae WSM5005 | reverse complement strand
ACGCCCCAGTCGAGCACCTTCTGCGCGACCTTGCCCGCGCGCTTGCCGTCTGCTTTGCGACGCGCGAGGCGGCGCACCTCGGCGGCATCGTAGAGCCGATGCCTGCCTTGCGCATCCGGCGACGAGCCGAGCATGCCGCGGCTGACGTACGCATACAGCGTCGGCAAACTGACGCCGAGGGTGGCGGCCGCTTCGGCGGCGGTCAGGTAAATCGGGGTGGGCATGAAAGCGTGCGATAACCGAAGAAATCAATATATGTTGATTATGATCATCAAGATTGATTACGGCAATGCGCAACTTTAGACTCGATGCACTCCTTCCAGTCCGCGCGACCAGCGCGCCCGATGCCATGACACCCGAACTCGCCCTTAAGCACATCTGGACTCTCGCCGGCTGCGATCCGGTCGCGCTGCACGCCGTGTCGCTCGCCGGCGCGGACCCCGGCTTGCCGTCGGTCTACCGCGTCGGCACGCTCGCGTCGTCGACGATCGCCGCGACGGGCCTCGCCGCCGCCGAATACTGGCGCCTGCGCAGCGGACGCAGGCAACAGGTGTCAGTACAGATGCGTCGCGCGCTGGCGGCGTTTCGCAGCGAACGCTATCTACGGATCGACGATGGCGCGCCGCCCGCGCTACGCGATCCGGTCACCGGCTTCTACGAAACGGGCGACGGCCGCTGGATCCAGTTGCATACGAATTTCGCGCATCACCTGAAGGGCGTGCTCGAGGTGCTCGGCTGTGACAATGGGCGGGACCCGGTGGCGGCCGCGGTTCGCGGCTGGGACGGCGCGATGCTCGATCGCGCGCTGGCCGATGCGGGCCTGTGCGCCGCATTGATTCGCACGCCCGACGAATGGGCCGCGCTCGAGCAGGCCAAAGCGATTGCGCGCTTGCCGCTGTTCGAGATCGAGCGCATCGGTGACGCGCCGGCCGAGCCGCCGCGCCACGCAGGCGCTGACACCGGCCACGACCGCCCGCTCGCAGGCTTGCGGGTACTGGATCTGTCGCGGATCATCGCGGGACCGGTGGCCGGCCGCGCGCTCGCGCATCACGGCGCGGACGTGTTGACGGTCAACGGGCCGCATCTGCCGAACATCGCGCCGCTCGTGATCGACAATGGCCGTGGCAAGCGTTCCGCACTCGTCGATCTGCGCGACGCGGCCGGCCGCGACACGTTGCGTGAACTCGCGCGCGATGCCGACGTGTTCCTGCAGGCCTATCGTCCGGGCGCGCTCGCGGCGCGCGGCTTCGGCCCGGACGAACTGGCGCGGCTGCGGCCGGGCATCGTCTATGTCTCGGTATGCGCGTATGGGCACGCGGGACCGTGGGCGCAACGACGCGGCTTCGATAGTCTGGTGCAGTCGGCGAGCGGCATCGCGTGGACCGAGCGAGCGGCGGCGGGTTCGGCCGAGCCGCGGCATCTGCCGTGTCAGGCGCTCGACCACGCGACCGGCTATCTGGCCGCGTTCGGTGCGATGGTCGCGCTCGCGCGGCGCTGTCGTGAGGGCGGCAGCTGGCATGTGAAGGTGTCGCTTGCGCAGACCGGGCGCTGGCTGCAGTCGTTCGGCTTGCTGGCCGATGGGCAGCAGGCGCCCGAGGTGTCGCTCGACGAGGTGCGCGATTGCGTCGCGAGCATGCAATCGGAGTTCGGGCGCGTGCTGGGCGTGCAGCCCGCGGAGCAGTTGGAACAGACGCCGGCGTTTTATGCGCTGCCGCCGGCGCCCATCGGCGCGCACGATGCCCGGTGGACCTGATGGCTGCGGCCCGCCCGACCGCTGCCCATGCGTGCCATGTGTGCCAGCCTACTTCCTCAACTCTGCGACGAAGTCGTAGTAGTCGTTGCGGCAATACGTATCCGTCAACTCGATCGCCCGCTGATCCGCCGTATAACCCACGCGGGTGATCAACAGCAATGCCTCGTTCGGCGCGATGCTCATCTGCTGCGCGATCTCGTCGCTCGCGTTCACCGCGCGGAAGTGCTGCAACGCGCGCACGATCGTCAGTCCGCGATTCTCCAGATAGGTGTACAGCGAATCGCCGATCGCCTGCGGATCCGGAATCAGTGCGGCCGGAAACGTCGAATTCTCGACCGCCATCACGATGCCGTCGGCGAGCCGCAGCCGCCGCAGCCGCGTGACCGCGGCGGCGGGCGACAGCCCCAGCTGGATCACCTCGTCGCGATTGGCCGGCGAGATTTCGCGCGACAGCCACTTCGAACTCGGCGTGAAGCCGCGCCGCTGCAGCATTTCGCTGAAGCTCGACAGACGCGACAACGGATCTTCATAGCGCGGCGTGATGAAGCTGCCCGCGCCTTGGGTGCGGCGGATCAAACCCTGCTCGACCAGCAACGCGATCGCCTTGCGCGAGGTGATGCGCGACACGCCGAGCGCCTCCGATAGCACGCGCTCCGAGGGCAGCGCCTCGCCGGCGTTCCAGCGGTTTTCGTGGATCGCGCTGCCGAGCTTGCGGGCTAGTTGCAGATAGAGCGGGGTGTCGTTTTCCGGGTCCGGACGCAGGTCGCGCCAGCGGTCTTCCGAGGCAGAGGTCATGGGGCTCACGCAAGATGGGCAAGCGGCAATTTTAGAACATCGGCGCTTCCCGTTATAGCGGGCTTTTGCCTGGCGCGCCGCCGTGAGGCCGCACAGCCGCTAAACTCGTCGCTAGGTTTTCGTAGCATGCGGCGCGCGCTCAGGCGGCGTGCAATCGCAGCGCATCTGGATCTAGCCACTTTCGAGGAGTCAGCATGACGAGCAATATCGCGAGCGTGAGCCTGCCGGGCGGCGAGCGCATTCCGGCGCTGGGGCAGGGCACGTGGGAGATGGGCGAGCAGCGGGCGCAACGCGCGGCGGAAATCGATGCACTGCACTGCGGCATCGAACTCGGCATGACGCTGATCGACACCGCCGAAATGTACGGCGATGGCGCGACCGAGTCGTTGCTGGGCGAAGCGCTCGCCGGTTTGCGCGACAAGGTTTTTCTGGTCAGCAAGGTGTATCCGCACAACGCCAGCCGGCGCGGCGTGATGGCCGCGTGCGAGCAGAGCCTTCAGCGTCTGAAGACCGACCGGCTCGATCTGTACCTGCTGCACTGGCGCGGCTCGGTGCCGCTCGCGGAGACCGTCGACGGCTTCGAGGCGCTGCGGCGCGCGGGCAAGATCCGCCATTGGGGCGTGAGCAACTTCGATACCGACGACATGGAAGAACTCGTCGCGACGCCGGGCGGCGACGCGTGCGCGACCAATCAGATTCTGTACAACGTGGCGCGGCGCGGGCCGGAGTTCGATCTGCTGCCATGGCTCGCCGCGCGCGGCATGCCGGCGATGGCGTACAGCCCGGTCGATCACGCGCGTCTGCCAAAACGCTCGCCTCTCGACGACATCGCCGACGCGCGCGGCGTCTCGGTGTTTCAGGTCGCGCTCGCGTGGGCGCTGGGCAAGCCCAATGTGTGTGCGATTCCGAAGGCGGCGCGCGTCGAGCATGTGCGGGACAACTATCGCGCGTCGCAACTGGTGCTGGAAGCCGGCGAACTCGCCTCGCTCGACGCGTACTTCAAGCCGCCGCGCGGCAAGCGGGCACTGGAGATGTTGTAAGCCTTCGCGACCGCCGCCCATTGCCCGGCGGCGGCGCGCGAGGCGGGAAGCGCTGCGCGCATCGATGCCGCCGCTCGCGCTGACGCAGCGCTCAGGTGCAGGAATGGTGCTGATGCACGGAGCCGAGCACCGCGACTTCGGCGGGGGTGTGCTGCAGGGCGTCGTCTGGGACCTGGGCGGCGTCGGCGAGGAAGTCATCGACGATCGACGACACCGGCACGTCGCGCAGACACAGCGACACGCGCTGGGTTTCGTTGGCGGGCAGGGTGGCGCGTTGGGCGAGGAACAGCACGCCGTACTGATAGCCGTGGATGATGCCGCGGATGGCGCCGACGCATTGCCCTTGCGCGACGTTGTCCCGGCGCTGTTTGCAGCTCTGTACGAGCGAGTAGGCGGAGAAGCTCGGGTCGACCGGTGGCGCAGCTTGCGACAGGGTCGGCGCGATCGGCTGCGCAGGCGTTTGGGCATTGGCGAGCGATGCGAGGCCCAAGGCGGCAGCCATCAACGCGGCGGCTGCCGTGCGGGTCGCGGAGGCGGGGACGCTTCTATGCATGTTGTGGGCCCTCATATCGAACGATGAATTTGATATGAGGCGGTCGTCTCGGATTGGTTCCATAACACGCGCACGCCATGGAGGGTGGCTCCCCGCGGCTCGCGGCGCGGGTCATGCGATGGCGCGGCGCGTGGCTCGTGCGCTCTCCGAGCCGTCCGGTCAGCGCGCGCCGCAGCCAGGCGGCCCGCTGCGCCCGGCCTCCGGCGGTGACGCCCGACCGGGGGATCGGGACGTCACCGCCGTTGCCAGCGGATAGCGGACAGTATGCGGGGACGTGTCGCGGGCGGGTAGTGCGCCCACTACCCGGGAAAACGGGCCACGGCTGGTGCCCGTTCCCGTCGCCGTTGCCACTGTCGCCACCCTGACCTCCGTGGCAGCCGCCGAAGCTTTCGCCAAAGCCTCGACCGAAGCCGCCACCGAAGCCGCCGCTTGGTTCGCCGCTGGAGCTTGCGCAACCGCGGCAGTCGCTCCCGCCTCCGCCGCTACATCCGCCGCCGCTTACGCCACCGCTATTTCCCCTTATTTCCCTCTCGTCGCATCCCGAGTCAGTTCTGTCGAAGTTGTCCGCGCGTCGCTGCCGTGCTGATCGCGCGAGGGCGCGCCATCGCGTGATGGCGCTCGTCGTGCGGATGTGCGCGGTGTTGTACGCCCGGATTGGCGTCGAATCACTGGCCGCTAATTAGCGATATCCATGCCACGCGTCGCAAAGCCTTGAAGCGACGCGTGCGGTATCGGGACCTGCGCCGGGAACACCGGAAAAACGTCCAAAAACGTTGCAGCGACGAAACGCGCGGACGCAAAAGCGTGTTCCGGCGCGGCATTCATTAAGCGGGCGGGGCGACGCTAGCTGGCGTTTCGCGACGCGTCGTCGGCGTCACCGCCGTTCGCCGGGTTGCCGGCGTTGTCGTCGCGCGGCTCGCGTTGCAGCTCGCGCAGTGTGGCGACCGGAATATGGCAGCGAATCCGGTGCGCGGAAGGCAGGTTCGCGGCGCCGCCCGCGTCGGCGAAAGGCGGGTCCTGCTGCTCGCAGATCGCGCCGAGCTTGCGCGGACAGCGCGGGTGAAACACGCAGCCCGATGGCATCGCGCCCGGCCCCGGCAGCTCGCCCGTGAGACGGATGCGCGTAGGCGGCCGGGGCTCGCCGGACCCGCCGTCGCCCGGCAGCGTCGGCACCGCGGACAGCAACGCCTCGGTATAGGGATGCTGCGGCCCATCGAACACGGCCGCCGCCGGGCCGATTTCGAGCAGCCGGCCGAGATAGAGCACCGCGATGCGATCGGACACATAGCGCACCACGTGCAGATCGTGCGAGATGAACACGTAGCTGACGCCGCGCTCGCGCTGCAGGTCGGCGAGCAAGTTCAGGATTGCGGCCTGCACCGACACATCGAGCGATGAAGTCGGCTCGTCGCACACGACCACGCGTGGATCGCCGGCGAACGCGCGGGCAATCGCGACGCGCTGCTTGAGTCCACCCGAAAGCTGGCGCGAGCGCGCGTCGAGATAGCGCTCGGGCAGCCGCACGGCGTCCGTCAGCGTCGCGAGCCGCGCGTCGATCTCGGGCCCGCGCAAAGCGGTGAAGCGCGCGAGCGCGCGGCCAATCAGCCGCTTGACCGAATGCGCGCGATTGAGCGCCGAGTCCGGATTCTGGAACACGATCTGTAGCGACTTCAGCTGCGCGTCGCTGCGTCGCGTGACGCGCGCGGCGAGCGGCGCGCCGTCGAGTTCGAGCACGCCGCCGGCATCGGGTGCGAGCAGGCCGAGCATCAGCCGCGCGAGCGTTGTCTTGCCGCTGCCCGATTCGCCGACGAGCCCGAGCGTCTCGCCGCTCGCGAGTTCGAGCGACACGTCGTCGACCGCGCGCAGCGGGGCGCCGGATACGTGGAACGTTTTCGACAGGTTGTGCGCGCGCAGGACTGGCGACGGCGCCGCGGGCCGCGCTGCATCGGGTGCCGCGGCCCGCACCGGCGCCGCGCTCGATGCCGCTTGCGGCAGCTCGATCGCGCGCTCGTGATAGTGGCAGCGCGCCATCTGATCGCCGTGCGCGGCGCCGAGCCGATAGGGCGGCGGCGCGTCGCGGCGACAGCGCTCGTCGGCGAGGCGGCAGCGCTCCGCGTAGATGCAGCCTTGCGTGACCGAGCCCGGCAGCGGCAAGCCGCCCGCGATGGTATCGAGCCGCTCGCGGTCCTTGCTGCGTCCGGCCGTCGGCAGGCACCGCAGCAGTCCGACCGTGTACGGATGCCGCGGCCGTGCGAACACGTCCTGCGTCGCGCCTTCCTCGACCAGCTTGCCCGCGTACAGCACGCCGACGCGTTCGCACATGCGGCCGATCACCGCCAGGTTGTGGCTGATGAACAGCACCGCGGTGCCGAGTTCCTGGCGCAGCTGCGCGACGAGGTCGAGCACTTCCGCTTCGACGGTCGCGTCGAGGCCGGTGGTCGGTTCGTCGAGAATTAGCAGCGCGGGGTTCGACGCGAGTGCCATCGCGATCACGACGCGCTGCTGCATGCCGCCCGACAATTGATGAGGATAGCTGTCCATGACGCGCTCGGGCGCCGCGATGCGCACGCGCTTCAACATCGCGAGCGTGCGCTGGAGCGCTTCGTCGCGCGCGACGCCGGCCGCCTCGAATGCTTCGGAGACCTGACGCGCTATCGTCAGCGATGGATTCAGCGCGCGCCCCGGGTCTTGGTAGACCATCGACACGGTCGTCGCACGCATGCCGCGTAGCGCATCGGCGCCGAGCTTGTGCACGTCCTCGCCGGCGATCACGATCTTGCCGGCTTTCACCTTGCCATTGCGCGGCAGATAGCGCAGCGTCGCCATCGCGACGGTCGACTTGCCGCAACCGGATTCGCCGACGAGTCCATAGGCCTCGCCGCGCCGCACGCGAAACGACACGTCCTGTAGCACTTCACGATCGCGTCCGCCGATCCGGTAGGTGACCGTCAGGCCGACCACGGTCAGCGCATCGGTGCGATCGCTCTTCGATACGTCGAACGCGGCGAACGAGGAGGGCGGCGGGCCGTTCATCGGTCGAGCACCCCCTGCACGCCGTCGGCGATCAGATTGACACCGACCACCAGCGACGCGATCGCGCCCGCCGCGAACACGACCGTCCACCACGCGCCGCCCGCCATCAGCGTGTACGACTCGGACAGCGCGAGCCCCCAGTCGGCCGACGGCGGCTGGATGCCGAAGCCGAGAAACGACAGCGTCGCGACCGCGAAGATCGCGTAGCCAAGGCGCACGGTCGCCTCGACGACGATCGGCGGCAGCACGTTCGGCAGGATCTCCGCAAACATGATGTACGGCGCGCGCTCGCCGCGCAGTTGCGCGGCGGCCACATAGTCGAGATGGCGCTCGGCGAACACGGCGGCGCGCACGGTGCGCGCGGTGATCGGCGTGAACGTGACGCCGATCACGAGAATCACCGTGAAGTTCGACGCACCGACCGCCGCGAGCGCGAGTAGCGCGATGATCACGAGCGGCAGCGCGAGCACCGCGTCGATCACGCGGCCGATCACGTCGTCGACCCAACCGTCGAAGTAGCCGACCAGCAGGCCCAGCGCGGTGCCTGCCGCGGTGCCGAGCAGCGTCGCGAGCGGCGCGATCGTCAGGATGTCGCGCGCGCCGACGATCACGCGTGAGAACACGTCGCGGCCGAGCTGATCGGTGCCGAACCAGTGCGTGCGATCGGGTGGCGTCAGCGAATTGAGCGGATCGGACGCGTACGGATCGAGATGCACGAACCACGGTCCGGCGATCGCGCAGACGATCCACCACGCGACGATCAGCGCGCCCACGATGAAGGTCGGCGAGCGCAGCAATAACAGCAGGCGCGGGAAGCGCGGTTCGGCGGCCGCGCGCGGCACGGAGCCCGGTGCGCCTGGCGCGGGCGAGCCTCGCGGCGTCGATGAAGCTGGCGGCACGGTCGTAGTCATTCGGCGGTCCTCACTCGGAGCCGCGGATTGAGCAGCACGTGCAGCGCATCGGCGACCAGATTCGCGAGCGTATAGACGACGCCGATCGTCAGCACGCCCGCTTCGAGCATCGGAAAGTCTTTCGCCTTGGCGGCGTTGTAGATCAGCGAGCCGATGCCCTGGTAGTGGAACAGCGTCTCGACCACCACGAGTCCGCCGATCATGTAGCCGAGCTGGGTGGCGGCGACGGTGATGGTCGGCAGTAGCGCGTTGCGCAGCACGTGCCGCCAGATGACGACGTGGCGCGGCAGGCCCTTGAGGATCGCGGTGCGCGTGTAGTCGGCGTCGAGCGCTTCGACGGTACCCGCACGCGCCATCCGCGCGATGTAGCCGAAAAATACGAGGACGAGCGGCAGCACCGGCAGCACCAGATGCCGCAGCTGTTCGAGCACGCCTGCATCGGGCGGATACGCGGCCTCGATCGGCAGCCAGCGCAGCCACACGCCGAACACGAGGATCAGCACGATCGACGACACGAACTCCGGCACCACGGTCGCCGACAACCCGGCAATGCTGATCGCGCGATCGAGCCAGCGTCCCGCATGCATCGCCGACCACACGCCGCCCGCGATGCCGAGCGGCACGACGACGATGAACGCGAGCAGGCCGAGCTTCGCCGAATGCGCGAGCGCGTCGCTGATGAACGGCCCGACCGGTTCGCGGTACGCGTACGACAAGCCCATGTTGCCGCGCACGAAATGCGTGATCCACTCGATGTACTGCCTGAGCAGCGGCCGGTCGGCGCCAAGCTGATGATCGAGCGCGGCGACCGCGCGCGCATCGGCGAGCGGTCCGAGCACCGCGCGGCCGATATCGCCGGGCAGGAACTGACCGCCCGCGAACACGATCAGCGACAGCAGCCACAGCGTAATCAGCGAGAGGCCGACGCGCGTCGCGAGAAAACGCGCGACGCGGCCCGCGTTGCCGTTCGTCGCGCGCGGCGAGCGCGATGCATTCGAGGCGGGAGAGGGCGCCGGAGCCGACATCGTGAGTTCTCCTGCGGAAGTGAGGCGGACGGCGCGCTGCTTACGCGCTCAGCGTCGCGCGATCGAAATACAGTTGCGCGAGCGCGGTGAAGCGCACGCCGTTCACGCCCTTGCGCATCGCGATCAGCTGATCGTAGAAGAACGGGATGATGAGCGGCGTTTCGTCGAGTAGCAGCGTCTGGATCTGTCCGGAGATCTTCTTCTGACTGGCGAGATCGATCGCCGCGACGAACTGCGCGACCAGTCGATCGTACTGCGGATTCTTGAAGTGCGCGGCGTTCCATGTGCCGTTGCTCGTCAGCGTCGCATTGAGGAACACGTTCGGCACGCCGCGATGGCCATAGTCGGTGATGCCGAGCGGCGAGTCGAGCCAGTCGGATTTGCCCGGCGTGCCCGCGCCGTAGTAGAGCGATTGGCTCTCGACCTTCAGATTGATGCGCACGCCGATCGCCTTCGCGGCGTTCTGCACGACGACCGCGAGGTCGGGAATCTCCATGTATTTTTCGGTGGTCAGCGTCACGTCGAAACCGTTCGGCACGCCGGCCTGTGCGAGCAGTTGCTTCGCCTTCACGACGTCGATCCTGCGTTGCGGCACGCCCGCATCCGACGATGGAAACACCGGCGCGAACGGGCTGTCGTTGCCGAGCTGCGCGCGGCCCTTGAAGAGACCGCGCACGATCACGTCGCGATCGAGCGACAACGCGAGCGCCTGGCGCACGCGCTTGTCCTTGAAGAGCGGACTGTCGTTGCGCATATGGATCTGCCGATGCGCGCTCGACTTCACACCGACCGCCTTGTAGTCGGGATTGTTCAGGATGGCCGCGCCGCCCTGCACGGTGAATGTGCCCATCACGTCGGCCTGATGGCCTTGCAACGCGAGCAGTTGCGCCTGTTCGTCGGCATAGAACGAAAACTGTACGCGTTGCGGTAACGCTTTCTCGCCCCAGTAGTCGGGATTGCGCACGAACGACGCGCCGACCTTCGGCTGATACTTTTCGAATTTGAACGGGCCGGTGCCGATGAAACTCTTTTCGTAGTTGCCCGCGAAGTTCGCGGGAAGGATCACCGCGTTGTAATTATCCGAGGAAACGTAGTAGGGGAAATTGCCGGTCGGCGCATCGAGATGAAACGCCACCGTGTGTTCGTCGACGACCTTCGCGCCGCCTTTCGACAGTACGCCCTTCAACACCGACAGCGCGGCCGAGCCGCTCGAGGGATCGGCGAGACGGTCGAAAGTGGCGACCACGTCTTTCGCGCCGAAGCTCTGGCCGTCGTGGAATTTCACGTTGGGGCGCAGCCTGAAGGTCCATACGTCGCCTTTGTCGTTCGGCTTCCACGACAGCGCGAGCGCCGGCTTGAGCATCAGCTTCTCGCCGTCGTCGTCGATCAGGAATTCGCCGGTCTGATTCAGCAGCGCGAGACTCGCGGCGTCGGTGACCGTCAGCGGATCGACGGCGCCGGCCGGCGTCAGATGCGCGACGCGGATCGTCTGGTTCGACGTGGCCGGCGCACCTTGCGCCCGCGCACGCGGCGCGCCGAGCAAGCTGCCGCCCGTGAGCGACAGACCGATCACGCTTGCATATCGCAGCAGTTCGCGGCGCGTGATGCGGCCGGCGAGGAACTCGTCGAGGGCGTGGTTGCCGTACGCGTCGGCGGTGAGGCGGGCTTCGTTCAGTGCTGTACGAGAGGCGAGAAATCGGTCCGCAGGCGTTTTCATCGATGGCGTGTCCAGTCCGTTCTGTTGCCGGTTCGGGAGTGTCGCGCGAGCCGCGCGACAGCGCGAGAGGCAGCGCGCGTTCCGAAGGGCGGCACGAGGTCGCGGGGCCGCGATCGCGAAAGCGCAACGCTGCGCAGAGCGGTCTCAGTGTAAGCGATTGCTCGCGGCTCTGGCGCGCCGCCCCGGCCGATCGGCCGAGAAATGGCGTGCGGTGTGTCGTCGTGACAACGGTTACCCGACGCGTGCTTGCGAGAGGTGGCCGCCATTGCGGTGGATCGGCGGAATGGGTCTCGACGGGCTGCGTTGGGCGTGCGGCTTTGCTACGAGACGACAAACCTGTCGGTCATCGTCAGCGGTCGGTAGGTCTACCGTGACGGGAAAACCCTGCAGACTTGCGGCTTCGGAGACCTGTCGGGAAGGTGTGCGGGGGGCACCGCCTCATGGATTGAGCCGGCGCTGATCGGAACCGAACGCTTCTATCCGCCGAGTTGTACTTGAGTCGCAAAAACGTCTCGCAGGCTGGTTTTGCATCATGGCATGCATGGCAACAAAACCGCAACTCCGGCGACTTTTCTCGTCGCCGTCGTCTTGAGCGTCGAACGAATTCCATCGCGCGGGACACTGGAGCGTTTGATCTTCGATTGCATCGAACGAGATGCGTCTTTTGACTCCTCAAGATGGAACTCTTAAAAACCTACGGTGCAGATTAGTCTCTCTGTGGACAGACCGAACGAGAGAGAAGCTGATATCTCCGGCCACCTCATTGACCACTCGATTGGGGTCCTCGACGACAGGATCAATAAACGTCCGAAGACGGCATGAAGTACGAAACGCCAGCCGAACGGCTTGTGCAACCTACTGCGTCCCCTGGTTGAAGTCGCGCTGGGTGGCGGGACCTCGCGCAGCGCCGCCCGCGGAAAGTAGTCGTCGTGCGCGTCAATCCAGTCGTACTTCACAGGAGGCTCTGCCCGAATCCCAATGCCAGAACTTTGGCGGACATTCCTTAAAGAGCCTTGGGCGATTTCCCTGGCTGATTTCCCAGCCAAACATCATTTTCGTTCCAGTCCTACTTCAATGCGGATCGGTCCCGTTCCGTTTATCGAGGCACTTATCAAAAATGAACGTAGATGAATCCGGCGGCAGCCGGGTCACGATTTTCCATCCATATGCTGGCCAGCTGGGCCAGCGCGCCCACGCCTAATAAAAGGAATATTACTGTGAGTACGAATTCAGTGAAGCTGGCCGTTATCGACGGCAACACGATCAAGCAGACGGTCGAATTGCGCGGTTCTGCGCAAGGCGCACCCGTTCATATCCGCGCCATCAAGGGCGGCAAGTTGATTCTGGCCCAGAACGACACTGGCCATGGTCCTCAAAACATTACCGTACGCCGTTCCGGCAAGAAACTTCTGGTCAGCCTGGAAGGGACGGAGCTCGACCAACCGCAACTGATCATCGAAGACTTTTACGGCAATGAAGGCGCGCTGATCGGCTTGGGAGAAGACGGGGCGTATCACGAATATATCGCTGCAGACGGCGAGGATGACCATAAAGCCGCTTTTCTTGCGGACGGCACCGACTCGCCTCTGGTGCTGGGCGCACAGCAGCTGAACGGGCTCAGCGGGAATGTCTTAGCTGCACCTGGTGTGAGCTTGGCGGGCCTCGGCTTTTTGGGTCTGGGGGCGCTTGCAGCTCTGGGTGCAGGGATCGCTGTGGCCGGCGGCGGCCGTAGTGGCGGGTCAGAGGGCGTAGATCCTGTTTCGGATGCACAGACGCCGCCGGGTGAGCAAGACGATGCGGATGGGGATGCCGATGCGGACGCCGACGCTGACGCCGATGCAGATTCGGATGCAGATGCCGATGCTGACGCGGATGCGGATGCGGACGCAGATGCCGATGCCGATGCCGATGCCGATGCCGATGCTGATTCGGACGCGGACGCTGACGCTGATGCGGATGCGGATGCGGATGCGGACGCCGATGCTGATTCGGACGCTGATGCTGACGCTGACGCCGATGCCGATGCGGACGCGGACGCGGACGCGGATGCTGACGCCGATGCCGATGCCGATGCCGATGCCGACGCCGACGCCGACGCCGACTCGGATTCGGATTCGGATTCGGATTCGGATGCGGATGCAGACGCCGACGCAGACTCGGATGCGGATGCGGATGCGGATGCGGATGCGGATGCAGATGCCGACGCTGATGCGGATGCGGATGCGGATGCTGACGCGGATGCGGATGCGGATGCGGATGCGGATGCAGATGCAGATGCCGACGCTGATGCGGATGCAGATGCGGACGCTGACGCTGACGCCGATGCGGATACCGATGCCGATGCTGATTCGGACGCGGACGCTGATGCGGATGCGGATGCTGATGCTGATTCGGACGCTGATGCTGATGCTGACGCGGACGCTGATGCTGATGCTGACGCGGATGCCGACGCGGATGCTGATGCGGACGCTGACGCGGATGCGGACGCGGATGCCGACGCGGATGCTGATGCCGATGCTGATTCGGACGCGGATGCTGACGCCGATGCCGATGCCGATGCTGACACCGATGCCGATGCCGATGCCGACGCTGACTCCGATTCAGATGCGGATGCAGACGCCGACGCAGACTCGGATGCTGATGCCGACGCTGATGCTGATGCTGATGCTGATGCTGATGCTGATGCTGACGCGGATGCAGACGCGGATGCCGACGCGGATGCCGACGCGGATGCTGATGCCGATGCTGATGCGGACGCTGACGCTGACGCCGATGCGGATACCGATGCCGATGCTGATTCGGACGCGGACGCTGATGCGGATGCGGATGCTGATGCTGATTCGGACGCTGATGCTGACGCTGACGCCGATGCCGATGCAGATGCGGATGCAGACGCCGACGCAGACTCGGATGCCGACGCCGACGCCGACGCCGACGCCGACGCCGACGCCGACGCCGATGCGGACGCGGACGCGGACGCGGATGCTGACGCCGATGCCGATGCCGATGCCGATGCCGACGCCGACTCGGATTCGGATGCGGATGCAGATGCGGATGCGGATGCGGATGCAGACGCCGACGCAGACTCGGATGCAGATGCAGATGCTGATGCGGACGCAGATGCCGACGCCGACGCGGATGCTGACGCGGATGCGGATGCGGATGCGGATGCAGACGCAGACTCGGATGCGGATGCAGATGCAGATGCAGATGCCGACGCTGACGCTGATGCGGATGCTGACTCGGATGCAGATGCCGACGCTGATGCTGATGCGGACGCTGATGCTGATGCTGACGCCGATGCCGATGCCGATGCCGATGCCGATGCCGATGCCGATGCCGATGCCGATGCCGACGCCGACGCCGACGCCGATGCCGACGCCGACGCCGATGCTGATTCGGACGCGGATGCCGATGCCGATGCCGATGCCGATGCAGACGCCGACGCAGACGCGGATGCGGATGCGGATGCTGACGCGGATGCGGATGCGGATGCGGATGCGGACGCAGATGCCGACGCCGACTCGGATTCAGATGCGGATGCAGACGCCGACGCAGACTCGGATGCGGATGCGGATGCAGATGCAGATGCAGATGCAGATGCAGATGCAGATGCCGACGCTGATGCTGATGCTGACGCGGACGCCGACGCGGACGCGGATGCGGATGCTGACGCGGATGCGGATGCGGATGCGGATGCGGATGCGGATGCCGATGCGGATGCGGATGCGGATGCGGATGCAGATGCAGATGCAGATGCAGATGCCGACGCGGATGCCGACGCGGATGCCGACGCGGATGCCGACGCGGATGCTGATGCCGATGCTGATTCGGACGCGGATGCTGACGCCGATGCCGATGCCGACGCGGATGCTGATGCGGATGCTGATGCCGATGCTGATTCGGACGCGGATGCTGACGCCGATGCCGATGCCGATGCCGATGCCGATGCCGACGCTGACTCCGATTCAGATGCGGATGCAGACGCCGACGCAGACTCGGATGCAGATGCCGACGCTGATGCTGATGCGGATGCGGATGCTGATGCTGATGCGGATGCTGATGCTGATGCTGATGCGGATGCTGATGCAGACGCTGACGCTGACGCCGATGCGGATACCGATGCCGATGCTGATTCGGACGCGGACGCTGATGCGGATGCGGATGCTGATTCGGACGCTGATGCTGACGCCGATGCCGATGCAGATGCGGATGCAGACGCCGACGCAGACTCGGATGCCGACGCCGACGCCGACGCCGACGCCGACGCCGACGCCGATGCGGACGCGGACGCGGACGCGGATGCTGACGCCGATGCCGATGCCGATGCCGACGCCGACGCCGACTCGGATTCGGATGCGGATGCAGATGCGGATGCGGATGCAGACGCCGACGCAGACTCGGATGCAGATGCAGATGCTGATGCGGACGCAGATGCCGACGCCGACGCGGATGCTGACGCGGATGCGGATGCGGATGCGGATGCGGATGCGGATGCAGACGCCGACGCCGACTCGGATGCGGATGCAGATGCAGATGCAGATGCCGACGCTGACGCTGATGCGGATGCGGATGCTGACTCGGATGCAGATGCCGACGCTGATGCTGATGCGGATGCTGATGCTGATTCGGACGCTGATGCGGACGCCGATGCCGATGCCGATGCCGATGCCGATGCCGATGCCGACGCCGACGCCGACGCCGATGCTGATTCGGACGCGGATGCCGATGCCGATGCCGATGCAGACGCCGACGCAGACGCGGATGCGGATGCGGATGCTGACGCCGACGCAGACTCGGATGCGGATGCGGATGCTGACGCGGATGCGGATGCGGATGCGGATGCGGATGCGGACGCGGATGCAGATGCAGATGCAGATGCAGATGTAGATGCAGATGCCGACGCGGATGCGGATGCGGATGCGGATGCGGATGCTGATGCCGATGCTGATTCGGACGCGGATGCTGACGCCGATGCCGATGCCGATGCCGATGCCGACGCGGATGCTGATGCCGATGCTGATGCCGATGCTGATTCGGACGCGGATGCTGACGCCGATGCCGATGCTGATGCCGATGCCGATGCCGATGCCGATGCCGACGCTGACTCCGATTCAGACGCGGATGCAGACGCCGACGCAGACTCGGATGCTGATGCCGACGCTGATGCGGATGCGGATGCGGATGCGGATGCGGATGCGGATGCGGATGCGGATGCGGACGCTGACGCTGACGCCGATGCGGATACCGATGCCGATGCTGATTCGGACGCGGACGCGGACGCTGATGCGGATGCGGATGCTGATTCGGACGCTGATGCTGATGCTGACGCTGACGCCGATGCCGATGCCGATGCCGATGCAGATGCAGATGCGGATGCAGACGCCGACGCAGACTCGGATGCCGACGCCGATGCGGACGCGGACGCGGATGCTGACGCCGATGCCGATGCCGATGCCGATGCCGATGCCGACGCCGACGCCGACGCCGACTCGGATTCGGATGCGGATGCAGATGCGGATGCGGATGCCGACGCCGACGCCGACTCGGATGCAGATGCAGATGCAGATGCAGATGCGGACGCAGATGCCGACGCCGACGCGGATGCTGACGCGGATGCGGATGCGGATGCGGATGCGGATGCGGATGCGGATGCGGATGCGGATGCGGATGCGGATGCGGATGCGGATGCGGACGCGGACGCTGACGCCGATGCGGATACCGATGCCGATGCTGATTCGGACGCGGACGCGGACGCTGATGCGGATGCGGATGCGGATGCGGATGCGGATGCCGATGCTGATTCGGACGCGGATGCTGACGCCGATGCCGATGCCGATGCCGACGCTGACGCGGATGCTGATGCCGATGCTGATTCGGACGCGGATGCTGACGCCGATGCCGATGCCGATGCCGATGCCGACGCCGACGCCGACTCGGATTCGGATGCAGATGCAGATGCAGATGCAGATGCAGATGCTGATGCTGATGCGGATGCGGATGCCGACGCAGATGCCGACGCTGACGCTGACGCTGATGCGGATGCTGACTCGGATGCAGATGCCGACGCTGATGCAGATGCAGACGCTGATGCTGATGCTGATGCTGACGCTGATGCGGATGCGGATGCTGATGCTGATGCGGATGCTGATGCTGATGCGGATGCTGATGCTGATGCGGATGCTGATGCGGACGCTGACGCTGACGCCGATGCGGATACCGATGCCGATGCTGATTCGGACGCGGACGCTGATGCGGATGCGGATGCGGATGCGGATGCGGATGCGGATGCGGATGCTGATTCGGACGCTGATGCTGACGCTGACGCTGACGCCGATGCCGATGCAGATGCGGATGCAGACGCCGACGCAGACTCGGATGCGGACGCGGACGCGGACGCGGATGCCGACGCCGATGCGGACGCGGACGCGGACGCTGACGCCGATGCCGATGCCGATGCCGATGCCGATGCCGATGCCGATGCCGATGCCGATGCCGATGCCGATGCCGACGCGGATGCCGACGCGGATGCCGACGCGGATGCTGACGCGGATGCTGATGCCGATGCCGATGCGGATGCTGACGCGGATGCCGACGCGGATGCGGATGCAGACGCAGATGCAGATGCGGACGCTGACGCTGACGCTGACGCCGATGCGGATACCGATGCCGATGCCGACGCTGATGCGGATGCTGACGCGGATGCTGACGCGGATGCTGACGCGGATGCGGACTCGGATGCAGATGCAGATGCCGATGCTGACGCGGATGCAGACGCCGATGCGGATGCCGATGCGGATGCGGATGCGGATGCGGATGCGGATGCGGATGCGGATGCGGATGCGGATGCGGACGCCGATGCTGATTCGGACGCTGACGCTGACGCCGATGCCGATGCCGATGCCGATGCCGATGCCGATGCCGACGCGGATGCCGACGCGGATGCCGACGCCGACGCGGATGCTGACGCGGATGCTGATGCCGATGCCGATGCCGATGCCGATGCCGATGCCGATGCCGATGCGGATGCTGACGCGGATGCCGACGCTGATGCGGATGCAGACGCAGATGCAGATGCTGACGCTGACGCTGACGCTGACGCCGATGCGGATACCGATGCCGAAGCTGATGCCGATGCTGATGCGGATGCGGATGCAGACGCCGACGCTGATGCGGATGCTGACGCGGATGCTGACGCGGATGCGGACTCGGATGCGGACTCGGATGCAGATGCTGATTCGGACGCCGATGCCGACGCGGATGCTGATTCAGACGCCGATGCTGACTCGGATGCAGATGCAGACGCTGATGCTGATGCCGACGCGGATGCCGACGCGGACGCGGACGCGGACGCGGACGCGGATGCGGATGCGGACGCGGACGCGGACGCGGACGCGGATGCGGATGCGGATGCGGATGCGGATGCGGATGCGGATGCGGATGCGGATGCGGATGCGGATGCGGATGCGGATGCGGATGCGGATGCGGACGCGGACGCTGACGCCGATGCGGATACCGATGCCGATGCTGATTCGGACGCGGACGCGGACGCTGATGCGGATGCGGATGCGGATGCGGATGCGGATGCGGATGCGGATGCGGATGCTGATGCGGATGCTGATGCGGACGCTGACGCTGACGCCGATGCGGATACCGATGCCGATGCTGATTCGGACGCGGACGCTGATGCGGATGCGGATGCGGATGCGGATGCGGATGCGGATGCGGATGCGGATGCGGATGCGGATGCGGACGCGGACGCTGACGCCGATGCGGATACCGATGCCGATGCTGATTCGGACGCGGACGCGGACGCTGATGCGGATGCGGATGCGGATGCGGATGCGGATGCGGATGCGGATGCGGATGCCGATGCTGATTCGGACGCGGATGCTGACGCCGATGCCGATGCCGATGCCGATGCCGACGCTGACGCGGATGCTGATGCCGATGCTGATTCGGACGCGGATGCTGACGCCGATGCCGATGCCGATGCCGATGCCGACGCCGACGCCGACTCGGATTCGGATGCAGATGCAGATGCAGATGCTGATGCTGATGCGGATGCGGACTCGGATGCAGATGCAGATGCCGATGCTGACGCGGATGCAGACGCCGATGCGGATGCCGATGCGGATGCGGATGCGGATGCGGATGCGGATGCGGATGCGGATGCGGATGCGGATGCGGATGCGGATGCGGATGCGGATGCGGATGCGGACGCCGATGCTGATTCGGACGCTGACGCTGACGCCGATGCCGATGCCGATGCCGATGCCGATGCCGATGCCGACGCGGATGCCGACGCGGATGCCGACGCCGACGCGGATGCTGACGCGGATGCTGATGCCGATGCCGATGCCGATGCCGATGCCGATGCGGATGCTGACGCGGATGCCGACGCTGATGCGGATGCAGACGCAGATGCAGATGCGGACGCTGACGCTGACGCTGACGCCGATGCGGATACCGATGCCGATGCTGATGCCGATGCTGATGCGGATGCGGATGCAGACGCCGACGCTGATGCGGATGCTGACGCGGATGCTGACGCGGATGCGGACTCGGATGCGGACTCGGATGCAGATGCTGATTCGGACGCCGATGCCGACGCGGATGCTGATTCAGACGCCGATGCTGACTCGGATGCAGATGCAGACGCTGATGCTGATGCCGACGCGGATGCCGACGCGGACGCGGACGCGGACGCGGATGCGGATGCGGATGCGGATGCGGATGCGGATGCGGATGCGGATGCGGATGCGGATGCGGACGCGGATGCGGATGCGGATGCGGATGCGGATGCGGATGCGGACGCCGATGCCGACGTGCCGGAACTACCGGAACCATGGACGGACCTGAAGGCGCCTTCTGTACCGGATATGGCAGATGGTGTGATCAACAGGGAGGAAGCCACCACCGGCACATGGGTATTGATCCCGGCCTATGGGGACATGGCCGTGGGCGACACGATCAAATTGGACTGGAACGGCAAGACTTACGAGCACGTGGTGTCAGTGGCCGACGGTCTCCAGGGGGTTATTAAGATGCGTATCCCGGCGGAAGACTTGGTCGACCTGGAAACGGAGTTCGACATTACTTATACGGTGAGCGACGCGGCGGGCCACGTCTCACAGCCGAGCCCGACCACCCATATGAGGCTCGGTACGCTGGCCGATGCGCCGGAGACGCCGTCGCTGGGCGAAGTCATTGACCACGTGGGTCCGATCCAGGGTCCGGTGGACAATGGCGAGAGCACGGACGACACGCAGCCGACGCTGGTGGGCAAGGGTGAACCGGGCGACACGATCATCGTGATCGACAACGGCACGCCGATTGGCGAGACGAAGGTCGACGAGGCGGGCAACTGGAGCTTCACGCCTGACACGCCGCTGGGCGAAGGCAAGCATGAGTTCACGCTGGTGGAACGCGATCCGGCGGGCAACGAAAGCAAGCCGTCGGATCCGTGGACCGTGATCGTGGACACGATTCCGCCGGAGACGCCGTCGCTGGGCGAAGTCATTGACCACGTGGGTCCGATCCAGGGTCCGGTGGGCAATGGCGAGAGCGCGGACGACACGCAGCCGACGCTAGTGGGCAAGGGCGAACCGGGCGACACGATCATCGTGATCGACAACGGCACGCCGATTGGCGAGACGAAGGTCGACGAGGAGGGCAACTGGACCTTCACGCCTGACACGCCGCTGGGCGAAGGCAAGCATGAGTTCACGCTGGTGGAACGCGATCCGGCGGGCAACGGAAGCAAGCCGTCGGATCCGTGGATCGTGATCGTGGACGCGACTCTGCCGGACACGCCGTCGCTGGGCGAAGTCATTGACCACGTGGGTCCGATCCTAGGTCCGGTGGGCAATGGGGAGAGCACGGACGACCCGAGGCCGACGCTGGTGGGCAAGGGTGATCCGGGCGACACGATCATCGTGAAGGACAACGGCACGCCGATTGGCGAGACGAAGGTCGACGGGGAGGGCAACTGGAGCTTCACGCCGGATGCGCCGCTGGACGAAGGTCGGCATGAGTTGACGGTGGTGGAACGCGATCCGGCGGGCAACGAAAGCAAGCCGTCGGACCCGTGGACCGTGATCGTGGATACGACTCCGCCGGACACGCCGTCGCTGGGCGAAGTCATTGACCACGTGGGTCCGATTCAGGGTCCGGTGGGCAATGGGGAGAGCACGGACGACCCGAGGCCGACGCTGGTGGGCAAGGGTGATCCGGGCGACACGATCATCGTGAAGGACAACGGCACGCCGATTGGCGAGACGAAGGTCGACGAGCAGGGCAACTGGAGCTTCACGCCGGATACGCCGCTGGACGAAGGTCGGCATGAGTTGACGGTGGTGGAACGCGATCCGGCGGGCAACGAAAGCGAGCCGTCGGATCCATGGACGGTCATCGTGGCCACGAAGAGGCCAGACGCGCCGGTGATCAGCGCAGTGATTGACGATCAAGGCACGGTGACGGGTCCGATCGCTCAGGGTTCGACGACGGATGATGCACAGCCGGAAATCCGTGGCACGGCGGAGCCGGGCAGCATAGTGACGATTTCCGATGGTGGCCAGGTGCTGGGGCAGACGAAGGCTGACGACAATGGCAACTGGAGCTTCACGCCGGCGACGCCGCTGGCCGAAGGGAACCATAACCTGACGGCTGTGGCGTCGAATGAGGTGGGCACCAGTGAACCGAGCGGGCAACTCGGGTTCTCGTTGTTGCTACCCGGACACTATGAGTTGGATTTCAGTAAATCAACCGTCAGTGGTCTATCCACGAATTTCTACAATGCCGGGGATCGTCATGATGTAAAGATGGTGAATGGTGTAATGCGTATAGGCACGCGTCCCAACACTTCGCCGCAGGATTCGGGGCAGTTTCCGACGTCAATGCTCTATTATTACCTCGGGACCCCGGGTAATCGACCGACTGCGTTTTCGGTTGATTTCGATGGAATCGATCCGAAATACCACTATATCGTGAGGGTCATTGTCAAGGACGAGAGCGGAGCGTACGGGAATGAAAAGCAATTAACTTTTATTAATTTGAACAACAAAGGTGCAAATCATATTGAAATGACCTTGCCGGAAGGCTACACCTTGATAAGACTGGAAATCGTGTTCGACAACGCGTCTCCTGGCTTCGATATAACGGGTAGTTCTTACTACACTCGTGAATATCAACCCGTAACCGGCCAGTCTGATGTCTTGGTGGACGAGGTCGCCGTTTCCGAGATTCAGGACACCGGGGATTCGTCTGATGCGGATGCAGATGCAGCCCCAACGGCAAATGCAGATGTCCCTGCTGACAGTGGCTTTGACGATGAGAAGCCGAGCGATTCAGATTCGGCACGCGATAGTGACGAACAGTCAATAGGCGTGACCTCGACTGAAGATCCAGATACGGTGCTTGATCTTCAGGGCATTGAGTATTCCACCAGTGCGTATGGCGATATTCGTACTGAAGGTGAAGTGGACGTGTTGACGCTGACGGGTTCGGGGTTGGTGCCGGATCTGGCGAATGTCGAAGAGAAGCTGTCGTCGATCGAAGTGTTCGACATCACCGGCACGGGTGACAACACGCTCAAGCTTTCGCTGGGCGATGTCCTCGAACTGGGAGCCACTGACCTGTTCCTTGCCGACGGCCATACTCAGCTGAAGGTCAAGGGTGATGCGGGCGACAAGGTCGATCTGTCCGACCTGCTACCGGACGGTGAGGACCTCGGCGACTGGGTGCAGGAGTCTGGCACTACGACCGTGGGTGGCGTCGAGTATGACGTCTTCTACCACTCGGGTCTGAACGCCGAACTGCTGGTGCAGCACGGTGTCGAGACCACGCTGAACAATCACTGACCTTTGGACGGTCCGCGACGCATGGCCCGCGTCGCGGACCTTGGAATCGACCATTCATTTGACAAGGTCCCCTGAACCGCATCGGGCGGTGCAGGGAGCCATTTTGGTGAACTAACATGACTTTCAATAAAACATTGAAGCGTGCGCTCGCAGGCGCATTGCTCGTGACGGCCGGCATCTTGCCAGCCGTCGCACAGCAATCTTTCTCCAACCAGCAGCCGCTGACTACAGAGGCAGGCGCACCCGGAGCTGCACCGATGAGCGGCGCCGGCACGCAGCTTGGCAAGGTATTCGGCCAGAGCTACGCGCCTGTTGGCCAGGTCAGCTCGCAGCAGGCACAGATCGTCTACTACCGTGACGCATCCGCGGGTGCGGGCCGTTCGTCTGCCGCTGACGTCTATGTTGATGGCGACCTGCAGACCGCATTGCTGCCTAACGGCTACAGCATCTTTTGCGTGAAGCCGGGCGAACACACGCTAGGTGCGTACATCGACGATGCACCGCTCTATAGAGGCAAGACCACCAGTGGATCTCGCGCTGAACTGAAGGACGGCATGACCTACTTCGTAAAGGTCGCGCCGCGTGGCAACAATGGCGCACCCGTAGTGGTGCCGCGCAACGAAGCCGAAACCCAGTTGCAGGGCATGCGCGCGCAAATGCACGTGCTTTCCCGTGCATCGGCAGTTCAGGCGTGTGACTATCCGTCAGTCACTGTGGGACAACCCGCCGCGGCGGCACAGCCTGCCTTGGTGAAAAACTACACGCTCAAGGGCGACGCGCTATTCGCGTTCGGCAAGTCTGGCAGCCAAGACATGACCGGCAAAGGCCGGGCGGAGATTTCGCGTCTTGCTGAGCAGATTCTCGCGGAGAACGCATCGCTGGAAGCCGTCACGGTGATTGGCCACGCAGACATGATCGGCTCGGAAGCAGCGGCGCAGAAACTTGGCGAGCAGCGTGCGATGACGGTTCGCCGGATGCTGATTGAGCGGGGTATTCCGACGTCGAAGATTGCAGCCGAAAGCGCGGGCAATTCCGATGCCGTAGTTTCGGAGTGCAGCGGCACGATGCAGCAACAGATTGCCTGCAACGAGCCCAACCGCCGCGTGGTGGTGCGTGTGAACCTGTCCCATCCGGCCTGACGGGACGGCGGACGCAGGCTGCTGCGGCGCACAGCCTTTCCCGAATCCGGAAGTCGCGTTCGCCCCAAACGTTGTTGCGAAATGAATCAAAAGCGGCGTGGGGGGCGTCCAGCAGATCGAGGCGCACGCGAGGGACAGGAATGCTTGGTGAATAGGAGTGTAGCGTTCATAGCAAATGTTCAGACATCCAAACGAGCGAAGCCTATGCAATCGAACGCTCGAAGGGCCGACGTTCATGAATGCGTTGCCAGACGCCTGCTTCCTGTCAGGCCAAAAAAGACCGTCAGTTATCGCGAAGTCAAAAAGTTGACAGTCCGAAAAGCCTAATTTCGCTACATCTTATTGTTATTAATCTGTCTTTCGCCACACGCAATTGACGAGAGCTTCAATCACGGAGTTGTGATGGCAAAACAACCAGCGATTCCTGCAATCAATGTATTGCTCGCTTATGCGGCGTTACACGATAGTGACCAGGAGGTCTTTCACAGAATGCTCAATGAGTTTATCTTTGCCTCTCGGGTGCGCAAACGGGAGTTCATCGAGCAATGGCGACGGGAGCTCGAGTTCGCCGGCGCAACGCTGATTGTGCCGATACGCGACTAACCCCCCGAAGCGAAATTCAGGGGGGCAGTCTTTCGATCACAGAGTCGAACCTGTGCAAGACATCGTTCGACAAGTGTATATACTGGATTTGTCGATTGTCTCCAGTCAGATCTCATTTGCCGCTGCGAGACGAAACATAGTCGTCAGGTATCTCGCCGAAGGCGTTTTTTTCCCCTTACCCGAGAGTAAAACCATGTTGCCCATCCCGTTCACTCCCACAGATTTGCCTGCACTGTTCGCGCGGTTGCGCACTGTCGTTGAACCGCAGGTCAATCCGTTGGCGGCGGCTTGGCCGTCTTTTGTCCTGTTCTTTTCATGGAGCGACGGGCAGCGGCGAGCCGACGTCGTGAGTGCAACGGCACCGACATTTGCCGAGGCATGGGACATCGCCATGGCGCGGGCCACCCAGGCTACCGGCGCAACCGGAGAGGGTGTCCAGTGGCTTCGCGTGGACTGGGTCGAAAAGGTCGAGGTCACCACTTGGAAAGCACTGCGAGCCCGCCTCGAACAGACCAAACGCAATTATTTCCGTTGCGGTCTGTCGCTGGACAGGAGTTTCGGGCATGCCTTCCTGGAGACCGAACTGAATGCCAATGCCATGCTGTATGGTGGTCCGGCAACGGCGCATGCCGTCGTGAACACGAAGAACTTCCAACGGTATGCCGCCATCCGGCACCAGCTCGCCAATGTGGACTTCGCAGACGCGCGGGAGGTCTATGTGTTCTCGACCCGCGGGGCGTTCACAAGTCTGCAATCGCCGGAAGTGCATCTTTTGCACGGAACTGGCCTGAATGCAGGCCGCCGTATCATCGAACATCTTCAGCCGGCAGACGTCAGGGCGCTCGTCGCCTCCGGCAGCCGCTATCTGGCCGGGCAGGTACAGCAAGACGGACGCTTTCATTATGGCTGGCATCCCTGCTTCGATCGGGCGATCGGCACCTACAACTGTCTGCGACACGCGAGTTCGGTCTACGCAATGCTCGAAGCCTGGGAAGTGACCCGGGATCATGACCTCGAGATAGCAATCGACGCAGCTCTGCGTTATCTCGTCAACGAACTCATCATGCCGGTGGAATTGCCGTCCGGGGCCCAGGCGGCGTTTCTGGTTGACGCACGCGCCGAAATCAAACTGGGTGGAAACGGCGTGTGCCTTCTCGCGCTGGTTAAATATAGCCAGCTGACCGGGTCGGGTGAATATCTGACTCTGCTTGAGCAGCTCGCGACAGGCATCCTCTTCATGCAGGATGCGGACACCGGCAGGTTCAGCCACGTGCTGAACTATCCGGATTTGTCGGTCAAACAGGCATTCCGGATCATTTATTACGATGGCGAAGCAGCCTTTGGCCTGATGCGCCTTTATGGCCTGACTGGCGATGCGAGATGGCTCGAAGCAGTAAAAAAGGCGTTCGCTCATTTCATCGAGGCAAAACACTGGAAGGCGCATGACCACTGGCTCAGCTATTGCGTGAACGAACTGACCCGTCACAGGCCACTGGAAGCGTATTACAAGTTCGGGATCCAGAACTTCGCCAGCTACCTCGACTTCGTAGTCGACAGGATCACGACCTTTCCGACCCTCCTTGAATTGATGACGGCTGCCGAGCAGATGATCAGCCGACTGCAGCAGGAACCCGGCATGGAGCATCTACTCGCCGAAATCGATCTGGATAAGTTCTTTCATGCATTGCATGCGCGAGCACAGCGCCTTCTGAACGGCCATTTCTGGCCGGAACTCGCCATGTACTTCGCCAATCCGGCCAAGATCACTGGCAGCTTCTTCATCCGTCACCATGCCTTCCGGGTCCGAATTGACGACGTCGAGCACTATCTGTCCGGGTTCGTCGCCTATCTAAACTATCTGAACGCGCAGCACGGTGCCGTATCCTCTACGCCGGGGCGGAAGTGGAGCGCCTCCGTGATCCAGTCAGTCACGCAGGGGACATGGCTCACACCGCCGCCATCGGGGTGGACGGCGAATGGCCTTTGTATTTACGCGCCTGCCATGAGGGCCGGAAACGTGGTGGTCGCCCGAGTCGGTGAGGGCGATCGGGGGATTCCTGTTTCTGTTATTCGACAGATGCACACGCGCCCAGCGGGCGTCATCACGACGGATCCTGATGCGCAGGCTCAACTTGACGATTTGCCGGTCCTGCATGTCGCAGATACGGGTGAGGCAATTCTTGCGATGGGTGCCTACGCACGCCAGCAGATGAGCGGGACCGTCCTGGCAGTGACGGGAAGCGCTGGCAAGACTACGCTCGTGGCCATGCTGTCTGATGCCCTCAATGCTTACGGCCAGACGGCAGCGAGTGCGTTCAACGCAAACCTTCCCCACGGCCTGAGCTGGAATCTTGCGTCGATCAACTGGGATACCCCTCATGTCGTCCTGGAAGTTGCCGTGGGCAACATGAGGAAGAGCGCGCTCATAGCGCGCCCGAACATCAGTATTTTCACCAATATCCAGCCTGCACACCTCGGCAAAAGCAGCACAATCACCGACATCGCACGGACCAAGAGCATGATCTTCCTTGGCATGTCTGCCGGAAGTACCGTGATACTCAATCGCGACATGCTCGAATGGGACACCGTCTATCAGGCGGCCATGGAACGAGATCTGAAAATCTTTACTTATGGCAGGACTGCCGAGAGTGACTTTCAGCTCGTGGACCATGATTCGGCGCGGCAGTCGGCCACTGTCCGTATCAGAGGGCGCGATATCACCTTCCCGATTGGGGCTGCGGGCTTGCACATGGCGCTGAACAGCGTGGCCGTCCTCGCTTCCGTCTTGGCGCTCAACTATCCGCTTGAACCCGCGCTCGAACGAATCGCACGCTTTGCGGCCCTGTCCGGCCGGGGTGAGGAGCTTGAGCTGACGCTTGACGGACGGCATCTGACCGTCGTCGACCATGCCTACAATGCCAATCCCGGTTCGATGCAGGCGGCCTTGGAGCATTTAAGGGACATGAAGCATGCCCGCAGAAGGGTCGCTGTGCTAGGCGAGATGGCGGAACTCGGTCCCGAGGCCCTGATGCTTCATGCTGACCTCGCTGCGGTGGTCGAGCGTTGTGCGATTGACCGTGTTTATGTCATGGGCAAACTCTATACCGATTTCTGGAAGCGGTTGCCGGCTGCGCGCCGAGGACGTCACACGAATTCCCTGGATGAACTGAAGCTTGCACTTCACGAAGAGCTCGTCGACGAGGATGTGGTGCTGCTCAAAGGCTCCAACAGTACGGGCATACACCACATCGTGGCGTGGATGAAGGCGTGTGCGCAGAGTCAGGCCGTGTTGATCTCTGCCCAACCTACGGGCAATACACGCTGTTAGACGTGACTCAGTGAGCCCACGACGGCGGCGCCGTTCCCCATGAGAGTATCCGCACGCGGTCGGTCGTGTTCGCACATGACGATCGTCGATTATCTCGGGTTTTCTTGAACAACCTCACGGAATCTTAATCATGCAATGGCTTGGCCGTTCTGTTCGGCGTTTATCGCATCTTCTGCGCTGGAGACTCCGGCGCTTTCTTTTCGTCGCCTTCGGCGTTTGGGGGGTCGCCGAACCCAGTTTGGGGGGGCGGCCCGCACTGGGGCCGTTCAAGGATCCACGACCCGGAGAGCTCAACATCCCAGTGGGCAGCGAGCCCTTCGATGCTGCGCAAGCCCTGAATGGCTCGTTCAGTTCACCGGAACACTGTGCGCAGGTGCCCGATAGCCTCTGGGTTGAAGTCAACGGCAAGGGGGATTGCATCCGATACTATGCGCATGGACTATCCGGTGGCGAGAATCCCGCCGCTCTTGTTTATTTCAGCGGCGATGTCATGCTGAGATCAGCGAGGGGCGTCAGGTACATTTCACAATCCTATCTATCGACTTCCCCGATGGAGATCGAGAACGAGATGGCTGACTGGTCGGCTGACGCCGGCATCCCCGCGCTCTATGTTGCCCGGCCGGGTATCTATGGCTCCTCTGGCGCCCATAATATCCGACGCACTCACCGAGAAATAGAACTGATGGAGCGCGCACTGGACATGCTGAAAGAGCGCTACAACATCAAGTCATTCATCCTGACCGGACATTCTGCTGGAGGTCAGATCGTCGCGGCTCTCCTGAACAGGCGACAGGACATCGCGGCATCGGTGTTTTCTTCGGGCCTCGTTTCCATGAAGCAGGTTACCGCCTATTGGGAATTCAGGCGTGAAATTCCCGGCCGACTGCTCTATGACGCTCGGAGTTATTACGATCCGGTCGACGAAATCGGGAATATTCGTCGTGACCCACTACCCGAAATCTATTTGATTTCGGATCCGGAGGATCGTGTCGTTCCTTTTTACAGTCAGCTGTATTACGTCCGCCGCTTGCGCGGCGCCGGCCTCAAGCCGCATCACATCTATGCCTATGCTGCCGGGCCGCAACGTCATCTGCTCGCTAGGCACGCGAAACGCGCAGCGGCGCTGTTGGCTCAAAGAAAGTCCGCAGAGGAAATTCGCTTGGCGCTTGCGAAACTTGATGTGCAGCAGGGTCGGTGAATCACCGGAGGAAGTACCAGTTCCGGTAAAGCATTGTCCGTAATGGTCACAGTGGGGGGCGTTGTCCAGCAAAAGGACCGTGCACTTTCTGTCAGGCAGTCATCTCGGTCATGACGCCTTCGCCCAGACTAGTGCGGACTGCGAATGGACACTCAGTGGCATTTTTTTCATAGGCTCGTGCAATACGGGTGGTTTGTAGTTCGCTGCGTCTCGGGCTTCGACAGCCCGCTTTCCGGCTCGACGTCACCACCTCACTTGTCGTTTCGACTTGCCGTACGGTAGTTCGAATCGGGGCCAATGCCAGCGGGCGCTCGCTGTAGTGGTGCGCTCGCAATGCGTTGATTGCGATGATCGTGTTTTTTTCGCAGCGGGGGCTTTGACGCTTCGCGCAGCAACAGGGGGTGAGATGGGTGGTATCGATCCAAGACAATTTGGCAAAGTGGCGGTCCTGTCGGGTGGCGTGTCCGCCGAGCGTGAAGTGTCGATTAATTCCGGCCGACTGGTGCTGCAGGGGTTGCGCGACCGAGGCGTCGATGCGCACCTTTTTGATCCGTCCGTACGGCCGCTCTCCGCTCTAAAGGACGAGGGCTTTGCGCGTGCATTCAATGCGCTGCACGGCGGCTACGGCGAGAACGGGCAGATTCAGGGCGCGCTCGATTTTTACGGCATTCGTTATACGGGTAGCGGCGTGCTCGGTTCGGCGCTCGGGCTCGACAAGTTTCGCGCAAAGCTTGTGTGGCAGCAGTTGGGCATTCCAACGCCGCCATTCGAGACTGTGATGCGCGGCGATGATTACGATGCGCGCTCGCGGGCGATCGTCGCACAACTCGGCCTACCTCTTTTCGTGAAACCGGCGAGCGAAGGCTCTAGCGTCGCGGTGATCAAGGTGAAAGCGGCCACGGCGCTGGCTGCAGCGATCGCGGAAGCGGCAAAGTTCGACACGATAGTGCTCGTCGAGAAGAGCATCGAAGGCGGCGGTGAATACACCGCATGCATTGCGGGTGATCTCGATTTACCGGTCATCCGCATCGTGCCCGGAGGCGAGTTCTACGACTACGAGGCGAAGTACATCTCCGACGCGACGCAATACCTGATTCCGTGCGGACTGCCGTCGCCAGAGGAGATGCGCCTGAAGGAGCTTGCGCGCCGCGCGTTCGAGGTGCTTGGCTGCACCGACTGGGGCCGCGCCGACTTTATGCTGGACGGTGAGGGCAATCCGTACTTCCTTGAAGTGAACACGGCGCCCGGAATGACCGATCACTCGCTGCCGCCGAAGGCCGCCCGCGCGGTTGGTATCAGCTATGAGGAACTGGTCATGAAGGTGTTGTCACTCACGCTCAAGGATGAGGGACCTCAATACGGGGAAGCGTTGCAGGCCCCGCTGGCAGAGCCATGAATAAATCAAACAAGTTTTCAATTGAAGTCCGCGAGTGTGCAGTGCGCATGGTGTGAGAACATCACGACGGTTACCCATTACAGTGGTCAGCGAGCGAAGCTATCGCGGGTGGGTCAGCGGCGAGAGTGGAGGCATTAGCACGTCAGAGCCCGAAAGCCTCAAGCACTGGAGGTGAAAGGACGACGTAGCAGGACCGGCTATATGTGGCGTTCGGAATCGACGTGTTCGCCCAGTGCATCGAGAGCACGTGAATCCGTCGAATTGGTTACGTTGGAACGGTAGCGTGGTTCGATCGCCGTGGAGTGATGTAACTCATCAGGGATGTCCCGACCGCTGAAGCCGAAGCAAACCAATATCGGTAACTCCGCAATACCGCTGCCGCGCCGACATCGACTTAAACGAACCAGCTTCGAAAATTCCCGGCGCGACTCTGTGTGGAAACAATGAAGTTCGACATGCTAAGTGGTGTTCGTGCGGCGCAGCGGTCCAAATAAAAAAGGCGAACAAAACGTTCGCCTTTGGTAATGCTGGCGGAGTGGACGGGACTCGAACCCGCGACCCCCGGCGTGACAGGCCGGTATTCTAACCAACTGAACTACCACTCCTTGATTCCTGAGTTCAGTCTAGCGTATCTGTACGCGCTTTGCGAGTCAGATTTCTGTGCAAACGGGGGGCCCCCTATCATCCGACAAGCAGTAGGGGGTGAATATTGTTGGATAGAGTGTACCGTCGCGCATGGTGAACAGCACGTCACCGCCAATTCGTCGAGTTTTATTAGATGCCAGTTTGCTGCCAACACGGCAATGAACTTCAGCACCTCATGGAGTTGCAGCTATTTGGCATAGACCCTGCATGTCGCGGGTTTGCTCAAGTTATTTATCCCGGGTGAGGGTGCCCGTCGTGAAACCGATTCTCAAATCCAACAAGTTGTTGAATGTCTGCTACGACATTCGCGGGCCCGTCCTCGAACATGCGAAGCGGCTCGAAGAAGAGGGCCACCGCATCATCAAGCTGAATATCGGCAATCTGGCGCCGTTCGGTTTCGAGGCGCCGGACGAGATCATTCAGGACATGATCCTGAACCTGCCCAGCTCGTCGGGCTATTCCGATTCGAAAGGCGTGTTCGCCGCGCGCAAGGCGATCATGCACTACACGCAGCAAAAAGGCGCGCACGGCGTCGAGCTCGACGACATCTACATCGGCAACGGCGCGTCCGAGCTGATCGTGATGGCGCTGCAGGGCCTCGTCAACGATGGCGACGAAGTGCTGCTGCCCGCGCCCGACTACCCGCTGTGGACCGCCGGCGTGAGCCTCGCGGGCGGCACGCCGGTGCACTACATCTGCGACGAGTCCAACAGCTGGATGCCCGATCTCGACGACATCCGCGCGAAAATCACGCCGAACACGCGCGCGCTCGTCGTGATCAACCCGAACAATCCGACCGGCGCGCTGTATTCGGACGAACTGCTGCTCGGCCTGATCGGGATTGCCCGCCAGCACGGCCTCGTGATCTTCGCCGACGAGGTCTACGACAAGATCGTCTACGACGGCAAGACGCACACGTCGATGGCGTCGCTGTCCGACGACGTGCTGACCGTCACGTTCAACAGCCTGTCGAAGAGCTACCGCTCATGCGGCTATCGCGCCGGCTGGATGGCGATCTCGGGCCTGACCGGCGAGAACCGCCGGCTCGCGAAAGACTATCTGGAAGGGCTCGGCATCCTCGCGTCGATGCGGCTGTGTCCGAACGTGCCCGGCCAGTACGCGATTCAGACCGCGCTCGGCGGCTATCAGAGCATCAACGACCTGATCGTGCCGGGCGGGCGCCTGTATAAACAGCGCGAGCTCGCCTACGACATGCTGACGGCGATCCCCGGCGTAAGCTGCGTGAAGCCGGAAGCGGCGCTCTACATGTTCCCGCGCCTCGACCCGAAGGTGTATCCGATCCAGAACGACCAGCAGTTCATCCTCGACCTGCTGCTCGAAGAGCGCGTGCTGCTCGTGCAGGGCACCGGCTTCAACTGGAAGACGCCGGATCACTTCCGCGTCGTGTTCCTGCCGAACGTCGACGACCTCGCGGATTCGATCAACCGGATCGCGCGCTTTCTCGACGGCTACCGCAAACGGTGACGCTGGCGCAGTAGGCCCAATAGTCGAAGTCAGTGCGATGTCCAAATTCGTACTAGTCCTGCCATTTCGTTGCTGCCGTCCGATTTCGCCCGCTGACTGATTTTCCGACAATGAGATCCAGTACGAAATTTTATGTTTCGTTCATCAGTCACGCGAAGTAGCCTGATCGACTCCAAGGATGACGAAGATTGTTTCATCGTTGGGTAGGGTTCCGGATTCCGGTTCAGGTGTCGCGTCACCAACGATCATCTGACCGGTGCCGATCATGACTCAACATATTCGACTTGACGTGCAAGCTGCGATGCAAGCCTTGACCCACGAGGACGGTCTCCCCGGTCCCGCACGCCGCCCCGTGGCATGGCTCGCTTTGGCACTGCTTGGCTTGCTGGCGACTGGCGATGCAGGTGCGCAAACGAAGCCTGATCAGGCATTGGTAAGCGATGCCGAAATTGCACTGAAATCAATTTCACCAAAGGCGAAACAGCCGTCGACGTCGGCAAGCCGCACGCCACCTGAGACGTTCGCGCAGTGGCTCGAAGCACAGCCGGCCAGTACCGATAACGCGCCTTCGGTGGATGGCGCCACGCTGCGTCGCATCTTCCTAAACGCCGTTGAGAAAGCGGAGAAGCGCAGTCCCGAAGTGGGGCAGGCCTATGCCACCTACGAAGCTGCGAATGCAGACGTCCATGAAGCGAAAGGGCAGCGGTGGCCACAAGTTGACATCGGCTCGCAGACGCAGGGCGTCAAATTTGGTCCTGGCGATCGGAATGGCTACGACAACGGTAATGCAGTTACGGCGACTATCACCACGACGGTGTACGACTGGGGCCGTACAAAGAACACTATTGGCAGCCGTGAGCGTCTCTCGGATGCCGCGCGCAGCAATTACACCGTGGCTCGCGACCAGAATGCGTTCGACGTGACGAGCACGCTGGTCGAACTGGGCAAGCAACGCGCGATCGTTGACCTGAGTCAGCAATTCGTCGAGCGCATGGCCACGCTCGTGAAAATGCTCAGTGAAATTGTGGCTGTCGACCGAGGTCGCGGTAGCGAGCTCACGCAGGCGAAGGCGCGTCTGCTGCAAGCTGAAGCCGCGCGTGATTCCGCACAAGCAAAGGCACGTGATGCTGAGCTGAAGTTGCAAAAGCTGGTGGGTGAGACCACGCCGCCGATCCCGCGCGCACACGCATGGCCCATCCGACCGGGCGATCTGCCGCAACTTCTGCAGCAGGTGGATACTCACTCGAGCCTGCGTCAGATTCAGTCCGAGGCCAATGCTGCCGACCTGAATGCGAAGGCGGTGAAAGCGTCCGGACTGCCGTCGGTGAACTGGGTTGTCAGTGCGAATGCCGGCGTCGGAGGCACAGGACAACGCGCGCCATGGCAGACCATGCTGACGCTCAACTGGGCGGCACTTCGCGGCGGTTCTACGCAGGCGGCGACGGCGGCGGCCGGGTATCGGGCACAGGCCACGTGGCAGCGCCTCGATCAACAGCGGCGCGACCTTGAGTATGGCATTCGCGCCGCGGATCAGGATGCGCACACCATGCTCAACCGCGCGGACCAATACGAACGACTTTCCGCCGAGACCGATCAGGTGCGCAAGGCCTTCTTCGAACAGTGGTACCACCTGGGCAAGCGAACGCTGCTGGATGTGTTGCTCGCCGAGAACGATCACTATGGCAACAGCGTGAGCGAAGTGGCGAATCGCTTTGACGGCTACACGGCGGTACTGCAGGAATACGCGTCGGCAGGTGCGTTGGTTGATTGGCTAGAGACTGGTAACACCAGCGGTTGAGCGCTCACCTGTTGATCAGACATGCGACCGAACGCGTATGAACGTTCTCGGAACTGAGTGTTGAACGACTGCTATGAAAACGGCCTCCGAGGATATTCACACGTCGAGTGCGCCATTTCTGACAAATTCCGGGGTGGTCGGGTGTTTCCCGGGTGGGTTGCCACTTTTTATGCCGTCGTGATTGTTGTGCACGATATACTGACCTAATCACCCATCGTCGGGATAACCAGGAATTTGGAGCGTCCGACGCAATCGTGCGGCCGTTTTTATTGCAGGCGGCGTCGCGAAGTATGTCTCATCCGGCGTCTGATTTGCCAGGCTCGGATGCGGCCGTTTCCGGTTGTACAGCTCGATGTATTCGCCCAATGGAGCGCCGAGCATGGCTGACCGACTCGCTGGCCTTCAGATGAACTTCCCCGCACTTGATGCTGCGCCGGACTCGTTCGACGAACATGGTGTCACGCGAGTTGCCACGGCCATCTATCGACAGCCGAATGCACCGGCCCTCGACGCGCCTGTCGCATCAAACACGTCCGCCGCGCGCTCCTGCAACTGCCGCTTTCATCCTGTGAACAGCATGACCGCTGGCTTAGGCCCCGGTCGATTCACTTGTCCGGCTGTCCAAAGTTGCCGGCCACCTCTCAATCATTACCGATTTATTCGAAATCTGTAATGTACTTGACTACATTCCAAAGCAGGAAACCTCCAAATGGATGATTTTGCCATCCGGGTCATTCTCGCCGACGACCATCCAGCTGTCGTTGCCGGATTACTCCATACGCTCAAGAAGCACCGCACGCTTGAGGTTGTGGATACGGTTGGCGATTCCACCGAATTGCTTGCCGCACTTGGCAAGCGGCCCTGCGACGTACTCGTATCTGATTACGCGATGCCCGGCGGCGATTACGGCGACGGCATCACACTGTTTTCCTTTTTGCGGCGGCGGTACCCGGCTCTACGGATTGTCATATTGACCATGATCGACAATCCGGGCGTTATTCGCTCTATTCTCAAGCTCGACATTCAATGCATTCTCAGCAAGGCCGATACGACCGACCATTTGCTGGCGGCAATTCATGGCGCATATGCAAATGGACGTTATTTTTCGCCTGCCATTTCGAAGATTGTCTGGCAGCTCGACATTGAATCTTCCGGTTACAGTAACCGGGCGCTCACCAAGCGTGAATCTGAGGTAATTCGGCTGTTTGTGTCGGGACTGTCTGTCAACGAAATTGCGGCGCAACTCAAGCGCAGCAAACAGACCATCAGCTCGCAAAAGACCAGTGCGATGCGTAAGCTTGGAGTGGAGACCGACACTGAGCTGATCAAGTACTCGATCGGGGCGGCCCTTGCGGTCGAGCCGTATAACGAAGACCGCAATGATGAGCTGGACGACACAAAACCGGCGGCAAGCTAACGCCATAGTGGCGCGACAATCTGAATGAGAGACAGCGCGACAAATAAGGCTTGAAGGACGTACACCGAAGTCTCGGCCTGGTCTGTGCTGGCTAACTTGCGCCCGAGAGAACAATTGCGCACAGCGCGACCGCGAACATTCGTGTCAGTTCATGGGCTGGCGTGCCGCTGCTGGGATTCTTGAGCAAAGGCTTCTTCAATACTCCGAATGTCGGGGAGCATCCGGTTCGCCGTGCAAAAGGCGCCAGTGAACGAGTCTTCGCCTTCGTTTACAAGCCACCGCCGCAAATGCTTCTTTTTAACGCTGCTTCGTCCAATGGTCTTGTGAAAGGCGAGTGAGCTACGAATTCGTACTCGTCCTGTCGTGCCGGTGCGACCGTCCGATTTTTTTAAACGACTGATTTTTAGACAATGGAAGCCAGTGCGAGATTTTATGTTTCGTTCATCAATCACGCGAAATAGCCGAATCGACCCTTAGACGACAACGATTGTTTTCATCGTTCAGTACGTCCGGATCACGGTTCAGGTGTCGCGCCACAACGATCAATCTAACCGGTTCCGATCATGACTCAAGACGTTTTCCCTGACGTGCAGGCTGCGGCGCAGACGCTCACCAACGAGGACGGCCTACTCAACTCCGTAATGTGGATCTGCGAGCGTTACGGTTGTGGCAAGACGGCGGAGGCGCTGACCGCGGGCCTGCCGAAGAGCGGCATGCTTTCGCCGTCGCTGGCGCTCGGCGCTCTGTCAAATGCGGGTCTCACGGCGGGCCTCGTGGAGCGTCGCCTGCAACTGATTCCGGAGCACGTGCTGCCGACTATTTTGCTGCATCGGCGGATGGGGGGCTGCGTATTGCTAGGTCGTCGGGAGAATCCGGATAAGGAAGCCAAGAGCCGCGTTCTGTATCAGGTGGTCGTACCGGAAATCGGCCATGAGCCGGTGGAGTACACCCAAGAGGAAATGGATGAGATCTATGCGGGCTACGCCATTCTGGTCAAGCCGACGGCCAGAGTCGAGTTGCGCGAAGGGGACAGCGTCGAACCGGCTGGCCACTGGCTGCTCGGTACGCTATGGCGCTATCGGCGCTACTACGCGAGTGCCGCGCTTGGCGCATTGCTGATCAATGTGCTTGGTCTCGCCAGCGTCTTTTTCACGATGAACGTGTACGACCGCGTGGTACCGAACCAAGCCTACGTCACGCTCTGGTCGCTCGCGATCGGGGTTGGCATTGCGATGCTGTTTGAAGCGATCTCTCGTCATGTCCGTAGCCATTTGCTGGACGTTGCCGGCAAGAAGGCAGATCTCGTTATGGGTACGCTTCTATTTCGGCGAGCGCTCGCGATCCGGATGGAGTACAGGCCCGCGTCGGCGGGTTCATTCGCCAACCAGCTGCGCGAGTTCGAGTCGGTGCGAGACTTCGCGACCTCCGCGACGCTGTCTGCGATTTCCGATCTGCCGTTCGTCTTCGTCTTCGTGGGCGTGGTGTTCGCGGTCGGAGGCTCACTCGGCTGGGTGCCGTTGCTGATGATCCCGTTGATCGTCGGGGCGAGTCTGTTCGTGCAGTGGCCGCTTGCCCGACTCATGAAAGAGAATTTCAAGGAGGCGTCGCTGAAGCAGGGCGTACTGATCGAGTCGGTTGAAGGTCTTGAGACGCTCAAGGCGGTGGGTGGTGAAGGCCATATGCAAAAGCGTTGGGAGACCTTAAGCGCGATGGCGGCATCCTCTTCGATGAAGTCGCGTCAGATTTCCAGCAAGGCGACGAGCTTCATCGCGTTGTTGCAGCAATTGCAGACGGTGGTGCTGGTGGTGCTGGGCGTGTACCTGATCGGCGCAGGCGAGCTGACGCAAGGTGCACTGATCGGTACCGTGATGCTGGCCGGTCGAATTACCGCGCCGCTGGGCCAGGTGATGGGACTGGCCTTGCGCTTCCAGCAGGCGAAGACCGCGCTGCACTCGTTGAACAGCCTGATGACGATGCCCGTTGATCGTGATTCGTCACGCACCTATCTGCCCAAGCCACCGCTGTCGGGACAAATCACGCTGAAGGACGTCTGCTTCTCATACCCAGCGCCGGCGATGCAAACGAATCCGTCGGTTCTGAAGGACGTCAACCTGAGCATCGGGGCCGGCGAGCGGGTTGCGATCCTGGGCCGCGTCGGCAGCGGTAAATCGACCCTGCTGCGCGTGATGGCGCGTCTTTATGCGCCGGTTGACGGCCAGGTGTTGACCAACGGTCTGGATGTCGAGCAGATCGACCTGGCCGACTGGCGCAAAGCGGTGGGTTACGTGGGACAGGACGCGCGTCTTTTTCACGGTACCCTGCGCGAAAACGTGATGATCGGCCGGCCGGAAGCGAGCGCTGACGAGTTTTTGCGCGTGCTGCGTTTAACCGGCCTTGAGCAGTTCGCAAGCCGCCATCCAAAGGGCATCAACCTTCCGATCGGAGAAGGTGGTGTGGGCATCTCCGGCGGCCAGCGTCAACTGGTGTCGTTGGCTCGCAGCCTCCTTGCGCGGCCGCAACTTCTGTTGCTCGATGAGCCGACCAGCGCGATGGATAGCCAGACCGAGGCGGTTTTCCTCGAGCACCTCGCGCGTGCAACGCTCGGACAGGCGATCGTTGTCGTGACCCATCGACCATCCTTGTTGGCACTGGTTGACCGGATTGTCGTTGTCGAGGAAGGCAAAGTCGTGGCCGACGGTCCGAAGCACAAGATCCTCGCCGCGCTGTCGGGTAACGCCAAGTCGGCTGCAGTGGATGGAGCGCAGCCGCGCGAGCGACAGCGCACCCCGCCGGGAGCCGAAGCCACGACCGCTTCCGGCTCAGCCGCTTCGCCTGCGGCGCCTCAAGCCACCACTACCAATATCAGGATCGTGCCCGCAAAGAAGGCCGTTTCGGCAGCCACTGCGCAAGCCGGTAATGCGCAGGCAGGCGTGCCGAACGAGGAGCAATGTCAATGAACTTCAATATTCTCAGACGCCGGGCGAAGAATGCCCGGCTCACCCCAGGCGATGCCGCATTTATGAGCGACATCAAGGAATCGTTGCTCACGCAGTCGACTCCGGGCTCCATGATCATGCTTTACGTGATTCTCGCGATTCTGGCAGTCGGTCTGACTTGGGCGCACTTTGCTCGCGTGGAAGAGATTACGCACGGCGAAGGGACCATCATTTCGAAAAGCCGCGAGCAGGTCATCCAGAGTCTCGAAGGCGGCATTCTCGAGCAACTAGATGTACGCGAAGGCGATATCGTCAAGAAGGGCCAGGTGTTGGCAAAGATCGACCCAACGCGTGCAGAGACAAGCTATCGAGAAGCGTGGTCCAAATCGGTCGGGCTGAAGGCGACGATTGCGCGTTTGCGCGCTGAGGCGTACGGACAACCGCTGACATTTCCGGACGACGTAAAAGCCGTGCCGACGGTCGTGAAGCAGGAAACGCTCGCATACAACGCGCGCCGGCGAGCACTGGACGACAGCGTAGCGGCGCTGGAAAAGAGCTACTCGCTCTCGGGCAAGGAAATCGCGTTGGCCGAGCCGCTCGCGGCCAAGGGGCTGGTATCCGAAGTCGAACTGTTGCGCATGCGCCGTCAGGCAAACGACCTGCGCTCGCAGGTCGTCGAGCGGCGCAACAAGTTTCAGGCCGATGCAAACTCGGAACTGACGAAGCTGGAACTGGAACTGGCGCAAACCAGCGAAACCGTGGTGGGTCGCGCGGATGTCCTGCAGCGCACGACGGTGGTGGCACCCGTATATGGCACGGTGAAGAACGTACGCGTCAATACGATTGGAGGCGTCATCCAGCCGGGTGAGCACATCATGGAAATCGTGCCGCTGGAGGATCAGTTGCTCGTCGAGGCACGCATCAAGCCTTCGGATGTCGCATTCCTGCATCCCGGTCAACCGGCCACGGTGAAGATCACCGCTTACGACTACGGTATTTATGGTGGCCTGACGGGCAAGGTCGAACACATCAGTCCTGACACTCTGAAGGACGACCAGAAGGCCGCAGCGGGCCGGGCCGATGCCACCTACTACCGGGTGCTCGTGCTGACCGACGCCAGTGAGTTGCATGCTGGCGGGAAAAGCTTACCGATTCTGCCGGGCATGGTCGCGACGGCCGACATCCGTACCGGTGAGAAGACAATCCTTGACTATCTGCTGAAGCCGATTTTCAAAGCGCGTGAAGCGTTCCGGGAACGATGATGAGAGCGTCGGCGGCAGCCGCTAGATCAACGAGTCCGCGCAACGATGAGCGCGATGCGCCGGTGGACATTGCGCTGGAAGCCTTACCGATCGGGTCGATTGCGTCGAGTGTTTTGCCGCGGCGATCTACCGTCGCGCCGGATCCGGCCGTCTCCAGCGATTAAACAGCACCGAGCCGATCCAGCACGCCATGAAGGCCGCGACGGTCGCATAACCGAGTGCGCCGAAATGATCGCCGACACCGGCGATCGCATCGCGCACGCCGCCGCTCCAGCCGAAACGGTCCGACAGCAATCCCAACGCCTCGACGCCGCCGATCACGATTGCGACCACCGCCGACACGAAGGTGATGCTCGCGTTGTAGTACAGCTTGCGCATCGGGTCGTCCATCGCCCAGCCGTACGCATGCACCATCAGCACGTTGTCGGTCGAATCGACGAGCGTCATGCCGGCCGTGAAGAGCGCCGGAAACACGAGGATCGAGTAGAGCGGCAGCCCGGTGCTCGCTTGCGATGCGGCGATCGCGAGAAGGCCGATCTCGGTCGCGGTGTCGAACCCGAGTCCGAACAGCACGCCGACCGGATACATGTGCCAGCTTGTCGTGACCAGCCGGAATAGCGGACGTAATGCGCGCGACAGCAGTCCGGCTGGGGCGAGGGCATCGGCTGACGGTGTTGTTGTCGCGCCGCCATGCCGCACGTGCCGGTAGCGGCGCCACACGTCGCGCAGAATCACGAGATTGATCGCCGCGAGCACCAGCAGAAACGTCGCCGAGACCAGCGTGCCGAGCATGCCGCCGACTTCCTTGAGGCTCTCGAAGCGCCCATGCAGCGAATGCGTGGTCCACGCGATGCCGACCGTCGCCGCGATCACGATCGTCGAATGTCCGAGCGAAAACGCGAGCCCGATGCCGAGCGGTCGCTTGCCCGTTTGCATCAGCTTGCGCGTGACGGCATCGATCGCCGCGATGTGGTCGGCGTCGACCGCATGACGCAGGCCGAAGCCATACGCGAGCAGCGCGGTGCCGAGCAGCAGCGGATAGTGACGAAACGCGATCAGCGCCCACAGCCAGGCGCCGAGGTTGGCGGCGATCAGAACCGTGTAGAGCGTGACGAGCCGAGGGCGCAGCGAGGCAGTAGGCGTCATGTGGCGCGGGCGGATAAACGAGCAGGTTAGCGAGCGGCTTAGTGATCGTGCGGATGCTTATGGATCGGATCGACCCAGTAGACCGCTTCCGGCTGCTCGACCGCGTCGATGTTCAGATTGACGACGACCGCTTCGTTGTCGCTGCGCACGAGCACGCATTCGAGCGGTTCGTCGGTGCTCCCGTTGATCTCTTGATGCGGCACGTAGGGCGGCACGAAGATAAAGTCGCCGGGACCGGCCTCCGCGGTGAACTCCAGATGCTCGCCCCAGCGCATGCGCGCCTGGCCGCGCACCACGTAAATCACGCTTTCGAGCGCGCCATGATGATGCGCGCCGGTCTTTGCATTCGGATGGATCGTGACCGTGCCGGCCCAGATCTTCTGCGCGCCGACGCGCGCCGCATTGATTGCGGCCGCGCGATTCATGCCCGGCGTTTGCGCGGTGTTGGCGTCGAGTTGATCGCCGCGGATGACCTTCACGCCGTGCTCGCGCCAGTCGATCTGCTGGCTGGCTTCGGCGGCTTCGTGCTCGGCCCGGTAATGCGGATGTTCGTGATCCTGGCTCATCGTCTCTCCTCCTCGGCTTGCGTGCCGCGCTCGAGTCGTTCGCTTCGGTCCTGCGCTCGACGGTCGTGCCGCATGGCTGATCGACATTCTGGCACGTTCAAAAAATGGCTGCGTGGCGTCACGATGCAAAAGGCGCCGCAAAAAAAACCCGCTCACACGGAGCGGGCTTCGAGTCGTCGCGCTCAACGCCGTGACGTCAGTATCATTGCTTCTTCGCGTTGATCACGGCCTCGGCGACGTTGTTCGGCGTTTCCGCATAGTGCTTGAACTCCATCGTGTAGGTCGCCCGGCCCTGGGTGGCCGAGCGCAGCGACGTCGAGTAGCCGAACATCTCGGCGAGCGGCACTTCCGCGCGCACCAGCTTGCCGCCGCCGCCCGCGATGTCTTCCATGCCTTGCACCATGCCGCGCCGGCTCGACAGGTCGCCCATCACGTTGCCCATGAAGTCCTCGGGCGTTTCGACTTCCACCGCCATCATCGGTTCGAGCAGCACCGGCTTCGCCTTGCGCATGGCTTCCTTGAACGCCATCGAGCCGGCCATGCGGAACGCGTTTTCATTCGAGTCGACGTCGTGGTACGAACCGAAAGTCAGCGTGACCTTGACGTCGACGACCGGATAGCCCGCGAGCACGCCGGCCTTCAACGTTTCCTGGATGCCCTTGTCGACGGCCGGAATGAATTCGCGTGGAATCACGCCGCCCTTGATCGCGTCGACGAACTCGTAGCCCTTGCCCTGTGCGCTCGGTTCGAGCGCGATCACCGCGTGGCCGTACTGGCCGCGGCCGCCCGACTGCTTGACGAACTTGCCTTCGACGTCCTCGACCTTGTTGCGCACCGTTTCGCGATAAGCGACCTGCGGCTTGCCGACGGTCGCCTCCACGCCGAACTCGCGCTTCATCCGATCGACCAGAATTTCGAGGTGCAGCTCGCCCATGCCAGAGATGATCGTCTGTCCGGATTCCTCATCGGTCTGCACGCGGAACGACGGATCTTCCTGCGCGAGACGGTTCAGCGCGATGCCCATCTTTTCCTGGTCGGCCTTGGTCTTCGGCTCGACGGCCTGCGAAATCACCGGATCGGGGAAGATCATCTTTTCGAGGATGATCACATGGTTAGGATCGCAGAGCGTGTCGCCGGTGGTGGCTTCCTTCAGACCGACGGCCGCGGCGATGTCGCCCGCATAGACCTCCTTGATTTCCTTGCGCTCGTTCGCGTGCATCTGCAGGATGCGGCCGAGGCGCTCCTTTTTTTCCTTGACCGCGTTGTAGACCGTGTCGCCCGAATTGACGACGCCCGAGTACACGCGGAAGAAGATCAGCTGGCCGACGAAGGGGTCGGTCATGATCTTGAAGGCGAGCGCCGAGAACGGATCGTCGTCGTTGGGATGACGCTCGATCTCACGATCGTACTCGTCGTGACCGGTAATCGCAGGCACGTCGACGGGCGACGGCAGATAGTCGATCACCGCGTCGAGCATCGCTTGCACGCCCTTGTTCTTGAATGCGCTGCCGCACAGCATCGGCACGATCTCGTTGGCGATCGTGCGCGCGCGGATGCCGTGCCTGATTTCTGCTTCGCTGAGCGGTTCGCCGCCGAGGTATTTCTCGAGCAGTTCCTCGTTCGCCTCGGCCGCGGCCTCGACCATCTTGTCGTGCCATTCCCTGGCGGTGGCCGCGAGTTCAGCCGGAATGTCGCGGTACTCGAACTTGATGCCCTGGCTGTCGTCGTCCCAGTAGATCGCCTTCATCTTGACTAGGTCGACCACGCCCTGGAAGTGCTCTTCCGCGCCGATCGGAATCTGGATCGGCACGGCGACACCCTTCAGCCGATCGCCGATCTGCCGCTGCACCCGGAAGAAGTCCGCGCCGACGCGGTCCATCTTGTTGACGAATGCGATGCGCGGCACCTTGTACTTGTTCGCCTGGCGCCACACCGTTTCCGATTGCGGCTGCACGCCGCCGACCGAGTCGTACACCATGCAGGCGCCGTCGAGCACGCGCATCGAGCGTTCGACTTCGATCGTGAAGTCGACGTGCCCGGGGGTGTCGATGATGTTGATCCGATGCTCCGGATAATTGCCGGCCATGCCCTTCCAGAACGCCGTGGTGGCCGCCGACGTGATCGTGATGCCGCGCTCCTGCTCCTGTTCCATCCAGTCCATCGTCGCCGCACCGTCGTGAACCTCGCCGATCTTGTGGGTCACGCCGGTGTAGAACAGAATCCGCTCGGTGGTGGTGGTTTTGCCGGCATCGATGTGAGCGCTGATGCCGATATTCCGGTAGCGCTCGATGGGAGTCTTGCGGGGCACGTTAATCTCCTTGTAATGGCGCGCCTGAAACGCATGCCGGGCGACCGCGTGGGCCGCCCGGGGAGTCTGGTGCTGCTTACTGAGATTACAAGGATAGCGCGTCGACTGGTCTTTTGCATGAATCTTGCCAGCCGGCGCCAGGGCTGGCCGCGCGGGACTTTACTGCGCGATACCCGGCACCGGCGGCAAGCCCTGGACCCGCATGCCCGGCTTGATGCCCTTCGACGAAAACCAGCCCTTGGACATTTCCAGCGCGAACACGCCATTGTGCGTCGGGCAGTGGTTGTTGGTGGTCTCGGCCTGCATCTCGTCGATGTCGGTGATCGTGCCGTCGGCACGCATGAACGCGATCGACAGCGGGATCAGCGTGTTCTTCATCCAGAAGCAGTGGCCCGCGTTCTCGTCGAACACGAACAGCATGCCTTCGTTCGGTGCGAGATTCGTGCGATACATCAAGCCCTGTTCGCGGTCGGCGTCGTTGGCGGCGACGGCCGCGTCGATGACGAACATGCCCGCGGTCAGTTTGACGCGCGGAAACTCGCTCGGTTGCTTGGCGCCCGGCGGCATCTGCTGCGCCTGGGCGGGGGCGGTGGTGGCGGCGGCGAACGAGAGCGCCGCGAGCGGCAGTGCCACGGCAACGACGAAACGCGCCATCAACGAGCGCATGGAAAATCGCACGGGAAGACTCCTTGCTGAAATGAACCCGCGCATGTTACGCGAGCGCGTCAAAAACAAAAAGGCAGATCGCCTTGCGGTGATCTGCCTTACAACGCCGTAAGAACGGCAATGAAGCTTGTTCTTGACTGCGTTTGTTACCAGCAACTTACTCCGAAGCTGCCGAAGCTGCAGCTGCTGCTGCCTTCTTGTGCGACTTCTTGTGAGCGTGCTTGGTGGTCTTCTTTGCCGACGAAGCTGCTGCTGCCGGAGCTGCCGAAGCTGCTTCCGGTGCCGATGCTTGTGCGAATGCTGCCGTTGCGAAGAGGCCAGCGACCAGAGCGGCGATCAGTTTGTTCATTTTGTGAATCCTCAGCTTGAGTTAATTAACCAAATGACCCGGCTTATGTAGAGTCATGTCGGTAAACGCGCCATCCACCTTTCGGTTGACAGCCGCATCGAAGAAAATTTCAACGCGTCTGCTAGCGTTCGGACTTTCGTACTCGCCGCGCAAAAACGGCTTATGCAAAGGTCTTTAAGGCTGAATGCCGGATAGCTTCGGCGGCATCTGCGTCGAATAACGCGTGGAGTTGTACGGCGGTTGACGCGAACTATGCGGAAATTTTTGTCGCCATCAGATGCGATGAAGCTGCATCGCGGAGGCTCGCGCGAGCCCGTTTGTTTCATGCATGTCGAGCTTGCGTTTCACGCGTTGTTTTGTCTGCTACTACAACGGGTTAGCGTCGATTGTCACAGTCGTGAAACGTGTTTGGAGTGATCACGTGAAGAGTGATTCGCGCGTCCGCGAGTTCGGCCCGCGGATGCTTTGGCGACGAACAGGCAATCGTCAAACGATGGTCAGGCGACCCCATCCCATGGCGCGTTCGCTCGCAAGTCGATGCTTTCTCCAGGTTGCAGTCCGAGCGAAAAGACGTCAAGCGCACCGATGCCGACGCGCACCAGACGCAGCGTCGGAAAACCGACCGCCGCCGTCATGCGACGCACCTGACGGTTCTTGCCTTCGGTGATCGACAGCTCGATCCACGTGGTCGGGATCGCAGCGCGATAGCGGATCGGCGGCGTGCGCGTCCACAGCGAGCCGTGCGCGTCGACATAGGTCGCCTGACATGGGCGTGTCACGTAGTCGCCGAGATCGACGCCGCGCGCGAGCTTTTGCAACGCGGCGACGTCGACCGCGCCTTCGACTTGCGCCCAATAGCGTTTGACGAGCTTGTGGCGCGGCTCGGCGATGCGCGCCTGCAGGGTGCCGTCGTCGGTGAGCAGCAACAGGCCTTCGCTATCGGAGTCGAGTCGGCCGGCCGGATAGACGCCGGGCACCTTGACCCAGTCGGCAAGCGACGCGCGCGTCTCGTGTGGCGAAAATTGACAAATGGTGCCGAACGGCTTGTTGAGGGCGAGAAGGCGCATAGGAGAGATACGGCGGAGCGATACAGTCAGTGCGGCGTGCGCGTCGCGGGAGCGTCACGCAGTGGCGCGCGGCGAACCTCGGCGACGGCGGCGGGCAGCCTCGTACGCACGCTTCGTCCGGTGATAGATGGCGCGATGATAATGCATAAATCGGGATGTCGATTCTTGTATCTTATAAAGGAGCACGGCCCCGCCCCGGGCGGCGTCCATGTTGGAAAACCCGGAGCGGGCAGGGGCGGCGTCGCCCGTGAGGCGTGGGCTAGAATAACGGCCAGGCCGCTCGCGGAGGTTCGGCATTGCGCGGCGAGGGCGTCTTTTGCGCAGTCTCCCATCAGCTTTTGCACAGCTTTCACTGGAGTCCGATCATGCCGTATCAGCACATCAAGGTTCCGACCGGTGGCGACAAGATCACCGTCAACGCCGACTTCACACTCAACGTTTCGGACGAACCGATCATCCCGTATATCGAAGGCGATGGCACCGGTCTGGACATCACGCCGGTCATGATCAAGGTCGTGGATGCGGCGGTCGAAAAGGCATACGGCGGCAAGAAGAAAATTCACTGGATGGAAATTTTCGCGGGCGAGAAGGCGACCAGGGTGTACGGCCCGGACGTATGGCTGCCGGACGAAACGCTGCAGGCGGTCAAGGAATACGTCGTATCGATCAAGGGGCCGCTCACCACGCCGGTCGGCGGCGGTATCCGCTCGCTGAACGTCGCGTTGCGCCAGGAACTGGACCTCTATGTGTGCCTGCGCCCGGTGCAGTATTTCAAGGGCGTGCCGTCGCCGGTGCGGGAGCCGGAAAAAACCAACATGGTGATCTTCCGCGAGAACTCCGAAGACATCTACGCGGGCATCGAATGGCCGGCTGAATCCGAGCAGGCGAAGAAGGTCATCAAGTTCCTGCGCGAAGAAATGGGCGTGAAGAAGATCCGCTTTCCGGATTCTTCGGGCATCGGCATCAAGCCGGTGTCGCGCGAAGGTACCGAGCGTCTGGTGCGCAAGGCAATCCAGTACGCGATCGATAACGAACGCCGCTCGGTTACGCTGGTGCACAAGGGCAACATCATGAAGTACACCGAAGGTGCGTTCCGCGACTACGGCTACGCGCTCGCGCAGAAGGAGTTCAACGCGGAGCTGATCGACGGCGGTCCATGGATGAAAGTCAGGAATCCGAAGACCGGCGGCGACGTCGTCGTGAAGGACGTGATCGCCGACGCGTTCCTGCAGCAGATCCTGCTGCGCCCGGCCGAATATGACGTGATCGCCACGCTGAACCTGAACGGCGACTACATCTCGGACGCGCTCGCCGCGCAGGTCGGCGGCATCGGCATCGCGCCGGGCGCGAACCTGTCGGATTCGGTTGCGATGTTCGAAGCGACGCACGGCACCGCGCCGAAATACGCGGGCAAGGACTACGTGAATCCGGGCTCGGAAATCTTGTCAGCGGAAATGATGCTGCGCCATCTCGGGTGGTTCGAGGCGGCGGATCTGATAATCAGCTCGATGGAAAAATCGATCCTGCAAAAGCGCGTGACTTACGATTTTGCCCGCCTGATGGAAGGCGCGACCCAGGTGTCGTGCTCGGCATTCGGGCAAGTGATGATCGACAATATGTAACTGATGCGTCGTGATTATCCGATTGGCATAAATAAACCCCGGCGCCAGCAAGCAGCCGGGGTATTTTTTACTCGCGATATTCGCGTAGGTTTTCCGGCCGAAAATCCGCCGCAATAAATAGCAGCCGCAAAAAAGAAACCCGGCGCGAAGCCGGGTTTCAAAAAGGACGGGTAACGAATCGCCTCAGGCTGGCGCCTGAATGTTCGATGCCTGTTTGCCTTTCGGACCCTGCACGACCTCGAAGGTGACCTTCTGGCCTTCCTTGAGGGTCTTGAACCCATTCATCTGGATGGCCGAGAAGTGTGCAAACAGATCCTCGCCGCCCTCGTCAGGCGTGATGAATCCAAAACCTTTCGCGTCGTTGAACCATTTGACCGTACCAGTTGCCATTCCAACTTCCCCTGTAACTCATGTCACTACCACGAGCCCTCGAAAAAGCCACGGCCGCACGAGGCAACCGCTCCCTCCTCACAAGCTCACCATCGGCATTTTTTCGAATTATGGCTTAGTGAAAAAAGTGCCAGCTTGATTGTTGGGGCTCTTTATCCGAGTGTCAAGAAAATTTTGAGACGTCGTTGTCGCGTTGCAAACAGGCCGCTTTCCAGGGTTTTTACCGCTTCCGTATGTGCGGTGGCGCAAGCGGCGTGGCTTGAAAAGTCGCATAATCGACGCACATGCTGACTGTGCCCGCGGCGCCGACGCCCAGCGCGGCGAGCGCTCCCAGCCAGTACCGGCAGGTTGTGCGATACTCGATCCGACCGCGGTGCAGCGAGTGCTGCGCACGACAGGATAGGGGCCGGCACCGCAATCGGCCCGTCGAAAGCGCGCATGCCAGGCCGATCATGACGATGTCGTGACCCGGCGGGCAACAGCGAACGGGCTCATCGGCCGATCGGCCGGGTTTTGACAGGATTGCGGGCCTGTCCTAGTTGTTTAGAATGGGTGTATGGCGATTATCCCGGACAAGCAGGACGGCACCGTACTGGAGCGGCAGGAGCAGAAACTCAAGCCGCCGTCCATGTACAAGGTGGTGCTGCTGAATGACGACTTCACGCCGATGGAATTTGTCGTGATGATCGTGCAGGAATATTTCAATAAAGATCGTGAAACCGCAACGCAGGTCATGTTGAAGGTGCATCGCGAGGGCAGGGGAGTTTGTGGGGTCTATACGCGGGACATCGCGTCGACCAAAGTCGAGCAAGTCGTTACCCACGCACGGCAGGCCGGGCATCCGCTGCAGTGTGTGATGGAGGAAGCATGATTGCCCAGGAACTGGAAGTCAGCCTGCACATGGCGTTCATGGAAGCGCGCCAGGCAAGGCACGAGTTCATAACGGTCGAACATCTTTTGCTCGCGCTGTTGGATAACCCGACGGCGGCAGAGGTACTGCGTGCGTGCGCGGCCAATATCGAGGATCTGCGCCAGAACCTGCGCAACTTCATTCATGACAACACGCCGACCGTGCCGGGCACGGACGACGTCGACACGCAGCCCACGCTCGGTTTCCAGCGTGTGATCCAGCGCGCGATCATGCATGTGCAGTCCACCTCGAACGGCAAGAAGGAAGTGACCGGCGCGAACGTGCTCGTCGCGATCTTCGGCGAGAAAGACTCGCATGCGGTGTACTACCTGCAGCAGCAGGGCGTCACGCGTCTGGACGTGGTCAATTTCATCTCGCACGGCATCGCCAAGACGAGCAGCTCGGACGCCGCGAAAGCGAGCGACGCGAATGCCGAGTCCGACGAAGCCGCCGCTCAGAAGGAAACGCCGCTCGCCCAGTTCACGCAGAACCTGAACCAGATGGCGAAGGACGGCCGCATCGATCCGCTGATCGGGCGCGAGTCCGAAGTCGAGCGCGTGGTGCAGGTGCTGTGCCGCCGGCGCAAGAACAATCCGCTGCTGGTCGGTGAAGCCGGTGTCGGCAAGACCGCGATCGCCGAGGGGCTCGCTTGGCGCATCACGCGCGGCGAAGTGCCGGACATTCTCGCGGATGCCCAGGTGTATTCGCTCGACATGGGCGCGCTGCTCGCGGGCACCAAGTATCGCGGCGACTTCGAGCAGCGTCTGAAGACGGTCTTGAAGGAACTGAAGGAGCGTCCGCACGCCATTCTCTTCATCGACGAAATCCATACGCTGATTGGCGCGGGTGCCGCGTCGGGCGGCACGCTGGATGCGTCGAACCTGCTCAAGCCGGCGCTCTCGTCGGGCACGCTGAAGTGCATCGGCGCGACCACCTTCACCGAATATCGCGGCATCTTCGAAAAGGACGCGGCGCTGTCGCGTCGTTTCCAGAAGGTCGACGTGACCGAGCCGACCGTCGAGCAGACGGTAGCGATCCTGCGTGGCCTGAAGTCGCGTTTCGAAGAGCACCACGGCGTCAAGTATTCGTCGGGTGCGCTGTCGGCGGCGGCTGAGCTGTCGGCGCGCTTCATCACCGATCGTCACTTGCCGGACAAGGCGATCGACGTGATCGACGAAGCGGGCGCGGCGCAGCGCATTTTGCCGAAGTCGAAGCAGAAGAAGACGATCGGCAAGAACGAGATCGAGGAAATCATCTCCAAGATCGCGCGCGTGCCGGCGCAAAGCGTGTCGCAGGACGATCGCAGCAAACTGCAGACGCTCGACCGCGATCTGAAGAGCGTCGTGTTCGGTCAAGACCCGGCTATCGACGCGCTCTCGGCCGCGATCAAGATGGCGCGCGCGGGCCTCGGCAAGCTCGACAAACCGATCGGCGCATTCCTGTTCTCAGGTCCGACCGGCGTCGGCAAGACCGAAGTCGCGAAGCAGCTGGCGTTCACGCTCGGCATCGAGCTGATCCGCTTCGATATGTCCGAATACATGGAGCGTCATGCGGTGAGCCGGCTGATCGGCGCGCCGCCGGGCTACGTCGGTTTCGACCAGGGTGGCCTGCTGACCGAGGCGATCACGAAGAAGCCTCACTGCGTGCTGCTGCTCGACGAAATCGAAAAGGCGCATCCGGACATCTTCAACGTGCTGCTGCAGGTGATGGACCACGGCACGTTGACGGACAACAACGGTCGCAAGGCGGATTTCCGCAACGTCATCATCATCATGACGACGAACGCGGGCGCCGAGGCAATGGGTAAGTCGGTGATCGGCTTCACGAACCGCCGCGAGGCGGGCGACGAGATGGTCGACATCAAGCGCATGTTCACGCCGGAGTTCCGCAACCGGCTGGACGCGACGATCAGCTTCCGTTCGCTCGATGAGGAAATCATCATGCGCGTGGTCGACAAGTTCCTGATGCAGCTGGAAGATCAGTTGCACGAGAAGAAGGTCGATGCGCTGTTCACCGACGCGCTGCGCAAGCATCTGGCGAAGCACGGTTTCGATCCGCTGATGGGCGCGCGGCCAATGCAGCGTCTGATCCAGGACACGATCCGTCGCGCGCTCGCCGACGAGTTGTTGTTTGGCAAGCTGATGAACGGCGGCCGCGTGACGGTCGACGTCGATGCCGACGACAAGGTGCAGTTGACCTTCGACGAGCATCCGGCGCCGCGCAATCCGAATCCGGAAGCGGTGGAAGTCGAGTGATCTAAGTCGGGCCGGCGTGGCGTTACGCCGGCGCAGCCGAAAGCAGAACGGCGCGGGTTTGATCCCGCGCCGTTTTTTTTATGCTCTGGTTTTCTGCTGGCGGCGTGCGCTAAAAAGACCCGGCCGCCGCGTCGCAGCAATCCATCAATGCTTGCCGGTGCTGCCAAACCCGCCCGCGCCGCGCAGGCTTTCCTCGAAGTCGTCGACGATATTGAACTCGGCCTGCACGACCGGCACGATCACCAGTTGCGCGAGGCGTTCCATTGGATTCAGCACGAACGACGTTTGGCCGCGATTCCACGTCGAGATCATCAGTTGACCCTGGTAATCGGAATCGATCAGGCCGACCAGATTGCCGAGCACGATTCCATGCTTATGGCCAAGGCCTGAGCGCGGCAGAATCAGCGCCGCATAACCGGGATCGCCGACGTGGATCGCGAGTCCGGTCGGCACCAGCGCAGTTTCGCCGGGCTTCAGGGTCAGCGGTTCGTCGAGACAGGCGCGCAAATCGAGGCCGGCGCTACCGGTCGTTGCGTAGGCGGGGAGCTGTTCGCGCATGCGCTGATCGAGAATCTTCAGGTCGAGTTTCATTCAGGTTCAAGTGGGTGTGGGTTTGGTGAAGGGGCACGCGGCAGACGACCGGCAAAAACTCTGCGATCAAGCCGCGTTGTTCGAGCCGAGCTGGAAAGCGTCGGCGAGCAGTTCATAGGAGCGCAACCGCGCGCGATAACTGCCGGCGACGGTCAGCACCATCAGCTCGTCGGCCTGGAACTGTTGCTGCAAATCCGTGAGCCGCTCGGTCACGCGCTCGGGCGTGCCGATGATGCTGCGCGGCTTTTCCCGGTCGATCACGAGCTGTTCGCGCTCGCCATATTCCTGCGCGATGCCTTGCTCGATCGTCGGTATCGGTTCGTTCAGGCCATACGCCATCTGCACGCGACGCAGGTCCACGGCCTTTTCGAGGTCGGCGGCTTCCTGCTCCGTATCCGCGCAGATCACGAAGACCGCGGCCGCCAGGTACGGCTGCGACGTCTCGTTACCGGGCTGAAAGCGCTCGCGATACGCAAGCGCGACCTGCTTGCCGAAATGCGCGTTGATGAAATGCGCGAACGAGAAGCGAATGCCGAGCTGCGCCGCGAGCAGACCACCGAATTCGCTCGAGCCGAGCATCCACAACTGCGGGCGCGTATCGATCTCCGGCTGCAGCAGCACGCCGTGCGCGAGGTGGTCGTCGGGTAGCGTGCCGCGCATGAGGTTAAGCAGCTCGGCGGCCTGCTGCGCGAAAAGCTCGCCGCGATTGTAAGCGCCGGCGGCAACCGCCTGCGCGGTGCGCATGTCCCCGCCCGGCGCACGTCCGATGCCGAGATCGACGCGGTTGGGAAACAGCGCCTCGAGCATCATGAACTGCTCGGCGACCTTGAACGGGCTGTAGTACGGCAGCATGATGCCGCCCGAGCCGATGCGGATGCGTTTGGTCACGCTGCCCAGGCGCGCCAGCATCACTTCCGGGCAGGGATTCGACACGCCGCGCAGGCCGTGGTGCTCGGCGCACCAGTAGCGCGTGTAGCCGAGGTCGTCGGCGAGCTGCGCGAGTTCGACGGTGGCGGCGATCGCGTCCGTCACCGAATGGCCGGCGATCACCGGTGTTTGATCGAGCACGGAGAGTAGCGTCATGGCAGTAGTGCTCCAGATGATTCCGATCGGCTCAACGAGGGAAGGGCGGCGGGACCACATCGAACCGCTGCGGTGCGCTCGTTCAGCCCACCGGCCTGGTGTCGGGCGGCAGCCGCTTCGCGATTTCCGTGATCAGCGCCCGCGCGAGCGTCTGCTTGTCGGCGCGTGGCAGCTTCGTCGCGCGGCCTGCCTCGAACAGGATCACTTCGTTGTCGTCGAGTCCGAACGTTTGCGGGCCCAGATTGCCGATCAGCAGCGGCACGTTCTTGCGCGCGCGCTTTTGCTCGCCGTGGACTTCGAGGTTGTCGCTCTCCGCGGCGAAGCCGACCGCGAACGGCGGCTTCGGCAGCCTTGCGACCGCGCCGAGAATGTCCGGATTTTCGACGAATGAAAAACTCGGCAGCGTGCGCTCGGCGGTCTTCTTGATCTTCTGGTCGCTGACGAGGTCGACGCGCCAGTCGGCCACCGCCGCCACGCCGATGAAAATATCCGCGTCCGCGACGGCGCGCATGACCGCGTCGTACATCTGTTGCGCGGTCTGCACGTCCTCGCGGAACACGCCCCACGGCGTTTCCAGTGCGACTGGCCCTGCCACGACGCGTACGTCGGCGCCGGCTTGCTGCGCGGCGCGCGCGAGCGCGAAGCCCATCTTGCCGCTCGAGCGATTCGTGATGCCGCGCACCGGGTCGAGCGGTTCGAAGGTCGGTCCGGCGGTCAGCAGCACGCGCCGACCCGACAGGGTTTTCGGCGCGAAGAACGACGCGATCGCCTCGTAGGTCGCGGCCGCTTCGAGCATGCGGCCATCGCCGATCTCGCCGCAGGCCTGCGGGCCCGAATCGGGGCCGAGCACTTCGACGCCGTCCGCGCGCAGCTGCGCGACGTTGCGTTGCGTGGCCGGGTTCTGCCACATCTGCCGGTTCATCGCCGGCACGACGAGCAGCGGACAGTCGCGCGCAATGCACAGCGTCGACAGCAGATCGTCGGCCATGCCGTGCGCGAGCTTCGCGAGGAAGTCGGTCGACGCCGGCGCGATCACGATCGCATCGGCTTCGCGCGACAGATCGATATGCGCCATGTTGTTCGGCACGCGACCGTCCCACTGGCTCGTGTAGACCGGCCGGCCCGACAGTGCCTGCATCGTGACGGGGGTGATGAACTGGGTCGCGGCCTCGGTCATGACGACCTGCACGGTCGCGCCTGCCTTGGTCAGCAGACGCGTGAGTTCGGCGATCTTGTAGCAGGCGATGCCGCCCGTCATGCCGAGGACGAGGTGTTTGCCTGCGAGTTCTGCGGTTGCCAACGAAAGCCTCCGACAAAGCGTGATCGCGCTGCGGCGCGCGAGGGCGTTGCCCGCCGTTGCCGCCGCGCGTTTCAAACCGGACGCGGGGCACGGCGCGCGTAACCGCAGCCGTGCCTCACATCGGCGACGTTAGCGTGTGCCGCGCACCCGCCGCAGTTCGTCGATCACGAGCAGGACCGCGCCGATCGTGATCGCGCTGTCGGCGAGATTGAACGCCGGCCAGTGCCAGCCACCCACGTGGAAATCGAGGAAGTCGATCACGTGGCCATACGCGAGCCGGTCGATCACATTGCCGAGCGCGCCGCCGAGAATCAGCGCGAGCGCCGTACAGAACATTTTCTGCCCGCTGTGGCGCTTGAGCAGATAGCAGATCACGAGCGCGGCGACCACACCGAGCGCGGTGAATGCCCAGCGCTGCCAGCCGCCCGCCATCGCGAGGAAACTGAACGCGGCGCCGCGGTTGAACACGAGGATCAGGTTGAAGAATGGCGTGACCTCGTGCGGCACACCGTAGGCGAACACTTTGCGCACGGCGATTTTCGTCAGCTGGTCGAACAGGATGACGATCAGCGCGATGCCGAGCCAGGGTGCGAGCGAACTGCTTGCGCTGGACGTTTTCGACACGGTTCTCGCCATTATGCCGCGCTCCTGGTTTCGCCACTGCCGAACAGATTGCTGAGGCAACGGCCGCACAGCGACGGATGCTCGGGGTTCGCGCCGACGTCCGCGCGATAGTGCCAGCAGCGCTCGCACTTCAGGTACTTCGAGGCGATCACTTCAACGCCTTCGTCCGCTTCGCTGCCGACCTTGACCACGTTCGCCGCCGACGTGATCAGCACGAACTTCAAGTCGTCGCCGAGGCTCGCCAGCGCGTCGTAACGCGCGCCGCTCGCGCGGATTTCAACTTCCGCTTGCAGCGACGAACCGATCAGGTTCGCGACCCGCGCCTCTTCCAGCGCCTTGGTCACATCACCGCGCACCGCGCGCAGCAGCGTCCACTTGTCGAGCAGCGCGCCCGCGTCGGGCACGGCCGGGTAGGTGTGGTACGTCTCGGTGAAGATCGTTTCGCTATCGGGCTGGAACACCTTCCACGCTTCTTCCGCGGTGAACGACAAGAACGGCGCCATCACGCGCAACAGGCCGTGCGCGATGTGGTAGAGCGCGGTTTGTGCCGAGCGGCGCGCGACCGAATCCGCCGCGGTTGTGTACAGGCGGTCCTTCAGCACATCGAGGTAGAAACCGCCCAGGTCTTCCGAGCAGAATGTCTGCAGCTTCGCGACGACCGGGTGGAACTCGTACTTCTCGTAGTGCGCAAGGATGTCGTTCTGCAAATTCGCCGACAGCGCCACCGCGTAACGGTCGATTTCGAGCCAGTCTTCGACCGGACGCGCATGCTGCGCGAAGTCGAAGTCCGACAGGTTCGCGAGCAGGAAGCGCAGCGTGTTGCGGATGCGCCGATAGCCTTCCGTCACGCGCTTGAGGATTTCCTCGGAGATCGCGAGTTCGCCCGAGTAGTCGGTCGACGCGATCCACAGGCGGATGATTTCCGCGCCGAGGCGGTTAGCGACTTCATGCGGATCGATGCCGTTGCCGAGCGACTTGCTCATCTTGCGGCCTTCGCCGTCGACCGTGAAGCCGTGCGTGAGCAGCGCGTTGTAGGGCGGGCGGCCGTCGAGCATCGACGCGGTCAGCAGCGACGAATGGAACCAGCCGCGATGCTGGTCCGAGCCTTCGAGGTACAGGTCGGCGGGGAACTGCAGCTCGTCCTTGTGCGAGCCGCGCAGCACGTGCCAGTGCGTGGTGCCCGAGTCGAACCACACGTCTAACGTGTCGCGATTCTTTTCGTACAGGTTGGCGTCGTCGCCGATCAGGTCGCGCGAATCGAGCGTCTGCCATGCCTCGATGCCTTCTTTCTCGACGCGCTGCGCGACCTGTTCGAGCAGTTCGAGCGTGCGCGGATGCAACTCGCCGGTTTCCTTGTGCACGAAGAACGCCATCGGCACGCCCCATTGACGCTGACGCGACAGCGTCCAGTCCGGGCGGTTCGCGATCATGCTGAAGAGACGCTGCTTGCCCCACGACGGATAGAACGCTGTATTTTCGATGCCTTCGAGCGCGGTTTCGCGCAGCGTCTTGTCGCTGTCGTTCGGCTTCACGTCCATGCCGGCGAACCACTGCGAAGTGGCACGGTAGATGATCGGCGTCTTGTGGCGCCAGCAGTGCATGTAGCTGTGCGTGTACTTTTCGGTGCGCAGCAGCGAGCCGGCGCCTTGCAGCGCCTCGACGATCTGCGGATTCGCCGCCCAGATGGACAGGCCGCCGAACAGCGCGAGCGATTCGATGTAGCGCCCGTCGCCCATCACCGGGTTGATGATGTCCGAGTCGGCCATGCCGTGCGCCTTGCACGACACGAAGTCTTCCACGCCGTACGCGGGCGACGAGTGCACGATGCCGGTGCCGGTTTCAGTCGTCACGTAGTCGCCGAGATAGACGGGCGCTGTGCGCTTGTAGCCCGGATGCGCGGACGCGAGCGGGTGGTTGAAGCGCAGGTTCACGAGCTTTTCGCCCGGCGTCGTCGCGACGATCGTGCCTTCGAGGCCGTATAGCTTCAGGCACGCCTCGACCCGTTCCTCAGCGAGGATCAGCAGGCCGCGCGGCGTGTCGACGAGCGCGTAGACGATTTCCGGATGCAGGTTCAGCGCCTGGTTGGCGGGAATGGTCCACGGCGTGGTGGTCCAGATCACGATGCCGCCTTCGTCGCGCGGCAGCGCGGCGAGGCCGAACGCCTGCGCGGTCTTCTGCGGTTCGGCGAAGCTGAACAGCACGTCGATGGTCGGATCGGTCTTGTCCTTGTACTCGACTTCCGCTTCGGCGAGCGCCGAGCCGCAGTCGAAACACCAGTTGACCGGCTTCAGGCCGCGGAACACGTAGCCTTTTTCCATGATTTTCGCGAGCGCGCGGATTTCGCCGGCTTCGTTCGCGAAGTTCATCGTCTTGTACGGATTGTCCCAGTCGCCGAGCACGCCCAGACGGCGGAAGCCGGCTTTCTGCTTCTCGATCTGCTCGCTCGCGTAGGCACGCGCCTTCTGCATCACTTCGGCGGCGGGCAGCGACTTGCCGAACTGCTTCTCGATCTGGATTTCGATCGGCATGCCGTGGCAGTCCCAGCCCGGCACGTAGACCGCGTCGAAGCCCGCCAGATTGCGCGCCTTGACGATCATGTCCTTGAGAATCTTGTTCACCGCGTGGCCGAGGTGGATGTCGCCGTTCGCATACGGCGGGCCGTCATGCAGGATGAACTTGTCGCGGCCCTTCGAGGCGGCGCGGATCTTGTCGTAGACCTTGTTTTCCTGCCATTCCTTGACCCATTGCGGCTCGCGTTTGGGCAGGTCGCCGCGCATCGGAAACGGCGTGTCGAGCAGGTTGACCGGGTAGCGGGACTGCGGTTTCGAATCGGCTTTCTTGTTGCTCATGATGTGGGTGGCGGTGAATTCGTTTCTAAGCGTAGCGGCGCGCGGATTGCGCGCGATGCGCGATGAGCGTGGGACGCGCCCGGCAGGCGGCTCCGCATGAAGCCCGGACGCCCTTCGGTGTGCGCGGCGACGGTTCGAGCGGCGCGGCGCGCCGGCCGGAACCGCGCTGTTATCTAATTCGGTCGGTGGCCGAGGTGGCGAAACCGGTGGAACGGCTGCCCGGCGTGCCGGCGCCGAGCGCGGCGAACCATGCGCGTGCATTGGCGACGTCGCGCGCGATCGCGGCGCTCAGCGTTTCGAGGTCGACGAATTTCTCCTCGTCGCGCAACTTCTTCAGAAATTCGACGCGCACCAGTTTGCCATACGCGTCGCCGTGCCAGTCGAGCAGGTGCACTTCGAGCAGCACGCGGCCGGAATCGTCGACGGTGGGGCGCAGGCCGAGGCTCGCGACGCCCGGCAGCGGTTGCTCGGCGATGCCATGCACCTGCACGACGAAGATGCCGGCCAGCGCTGGGCGCTTGTGCGCGATCGGCACATTGAGCGTCGGAAAGCCAAGATCGCGGCCGAGCTTCATGCCGTGCATGACGTGGCCGCTGATCAGATAGTCGCGGCCGAGCGCGGCGCGCGCCGCGTCGAGGTCGCCGGCGACCAGCGCCGCGCGCACGCCCGAGCTCGAAATACGCGCGCCCGACGGATCGGCGACCGTCGCCATCTGTTCGACTTCGAAACCGTAGTGGTCGCCGGCCGCCTGCAGCGACGCGAAATCGCCGGCGCGTTTCGCGCCGTAGCGGAAGTCGTCGCCGATCATGATCCAGCGCGCGTGCAACCCGTTGACGATGATCCGCTCGACGAACGCGTCTGGCGACTGGCTCGCGAACGTGTGGTTGAAGTGCTCGACGACGACCCGGTCGACACCATTGGTGCGCAGCGCCTCGAGCTTGTCGCGCAGCATCGCGATGCGTGGCGGCGCGCCGGCCGGGTTGAAGAACTCGCGCGGGTGCGGCTCGAAGGTCATCACGCAGACGGGCAGGCCACGCGCGTTGGCGGCCGCGCGCACGTGCGCGAGCAGAGCCTGGTGGCCGCGGTGGACACCGTCGAAGTTGCCGATGGTCAGCGCGCAAGGCGCGCGGCTCTCGGCATTGGGAAGACCGCGGAAGACTCTCACGATAGCGGGTTGCAGCAGACGCTGCGGTTGCAATAGGGGCGCGGGCAGGTTGCCGCAAAACAATCGATTATAAACGCTTGGCGCAACAGACGGCTGCGCGGCAGCGGTCCCGCGGTTGCCGAATGATAAAATCCGCGCATGAAAAAACTCGTCATCCTGATTTCCGGACGGGGCAGCAACATGGAAGCCATCGTGCGCGCCTGCGCAAGCGAGAGCTGGCCGGCGCGCGTCGCCGCCGTGATTGCCAACCGTCCCGATGCCGTGGGGCTCGCATTCGCGGCGTCGCAGGGCATTGCCACGGCGGTGGTCGACCATCGCCAGTTTCCGGATCGCGACAGCTTCGACGCGGTCCTCGCCGAGCAGATCGACGCGTTCGCGCCGGATCTCGTCGCGCTTGCGGGCTTCATGCGCGTGCTGACCGAGCGCTTCGTCGACCATTACGCCGGGCGCATGCTGAACGTACACCCGTCACTGCTGCCGAGCTTTCCGGGCCTGAACACCCACCAGCAGGCGCTCGACGCCGGTGTGCGACTGCATGGCGCGTCGGTGCATTTCGTCACGTCAAGGCTCGACTACGGGCCGATCGTCGCGCAGTCGGCCGTGCCTGTCGAGGCGGGCGATACCGCACAGACGCTCGCCGCACGCGTGCTCGCCACCGAGCACATCATTTATCCACGCGCGGTGCGCTGGTTCGTCGAAGGGCGTCTCGCTCTGGACGGCTCGCGCGTCACGCTTACGCCGTCGGAGCCGCAATGGCTCTTTGCCGGTCACACCGCCGGAGAGGGCGCATGAGATTGCATGGTTTTCTGATTGGACAAACTGAAACGCTGCTGGCCGAAGTGCTGCGGCTGAACGGCCCCGCCGACGCCACCACGAGCCGCTTCTTCCGCGCGCATCCGAAGCTCGGGCACGCCGAGCGCGGCCTGATCGCCGAGGCGGTGTTCGCGGTGCTGCGCCGCCGGATGGAATTCGCGCATCTGGCCGAAAGCGGCGCCGGCAGCCCGGCGCGCCGCATGGCGCTGCTGGGCCTGATGCAAACGGCCGGACGCTCGGCGCTGAAGCCGTTCGTCACCGAAGCCGAGGCGACGTGGCTCGAACACGTGGCGAAGATCGACCCGGAAAGCCTGCCGCTGCGGATTCGCCTGAATCTGCCCGGCTGGATCAGCGAGGCGCTCAGCACGCGCTTCGAGCCCGACGAGCTAGCACAGCTGGCCGCCGCGCTGAATTACCCGGCGCCGCTCGATCTGCGCGCAAACCCGATCAAGGCGAGCCGCGACGACGTGCTGGGCGCGCTGTCGAAGGCCGGCATCGAGGCGGGCGCGACTCCGTTCGCGCCGCTCGGGGTGCGCGTGGTCGGCAAGCCGGCGCTCACCAAGCTCGACGCGTTCCAGCAAGGCTGGCTCGAAGTGCAGGACGAGGGCAGCCAGCTGCTGTGCTCGCTGGTCGCGCCGCGGCGCGGCGAGATGGTCGTCGATTTCTGCGCGGGCGCGGGCGGCAAGACGCTGGCGCTCGGCGCGGCGATGCGCTCGACCGGCCGGCTGTACGCGTTCGACATCTCCGAGCGGCGTCTCGCGAAGCTGAAGCCGCGTCTCGCACGCAGCGGCCTGTCGAACGTGAACCCGGTGCTGATCGACAGCGAACACGACGCGAAGATCAAGCGTCTGGCTGGCAAGATCGACCGCGTGCTCGTCGATGCACCGTGCAGCGGGCTCGGCACGCTGCGTCGCAATCCCGACCTGAAGTGGCGCCAGTCGCCGGAGTCGGTCGCCGAGCTGGCGCCGAAGCAGGCGTCGATTCTCGCGAGCGCGGCGCGTCTGGTGAAAAAGGGCGGCCGGCTCATCTATGCGACGTGCTCGATTCTCGAAGCGGAAAACGAGGCGGTCGTGCAGCAGTTCCTCGCCGATCACCTGGATTTCGCGCTGGTGCCCGCGCGCGACGTCCTCGCCGAGCAGCGCATCGAGCTGGAGATGGGCGACTACCTGTCGCTGTGGCCGCACCGCCACGCGACTGACGGCTTTTTCGCCGCCGTACTGGAGCGCCAGAGCTAGGCAACCGGCTGCAGGCCGCGCCATTCATGCGTACGACTTTTCCCCACATGTTCAGCGGCATCGCGCGCGACTTCGGTCAGCCCGTGATGCTGTGGCAAGTCGCGATCCTGCTCGCAACGCTGGTGGTCGCATGGCTGCTCGCGCGAACCTTGCGCCGTCAGATCGTGCGGCCGCAGCTGCCGCGTTACGAGAGCCTGCGTTTTGGCATGGAAAGCCTCGACCGCGCGGCGTTTCCGCTGATCGGCGCGGCGCTCGTGTGGCTCGCGCGGGCGATCGCCGACCAGTTCATGGACACCGCGCTGCTCGATCTGGCGTTGGTGCCGCTCGCCGGCATCGGACTGATCTACATCGTGTTCTTCTTCGCGCGGCGGGTATTCAACCGCGGCGGCGGTGAGCATCCGTGGCTGTTTCTCGTTGAGAAGATCGTGTCGGTGGTCGTGTGGATCGGCATGGTGCTCACGCTGTTGGGCATTCAGCACGCCGTGATCGCATGGATGGACAGCGTGAGCTTTCGCATCGGCAATGCGCACATGACGCTGCTATCGCTGATCACGGGGCTGTTGTGGGTCGGCGTCACGATGATCGTCGCAATGTGGCTCGGCTCGTCGTTCGAAGACCGTCTGATGCGCTCGAAGACGCTCGACGCGAACCTGAAGGTGGTGGTCGCACGTGTCGGCCGCGCGGCCTTCGTGCTCGCGGCAGTCCTGATCAGCCTGTCGATCGTCGGGATCGACATCACCGTGCTCGGGGTGTTCGGCGGCGCGTTCGGCGTCGGGCTCGGCTTCGGCATGCAGAAGATCGCGAGCAACTACGTGTCGGGTTTCATCATTCTGCTCGACCGCTCGTTACGGATCGGCGACACGATCAACGTGAGCGGCCTGCAGGGCCGCGTCACGCAGATCCGCACGCGCTATACCGTCGTGCGCGGGCTGGACGGCATCGAAACGCTGGTTCCGAACGAAAAGCTGATCACCGACGTCGTACAGAATCAGTCGTCGTATCTGACTCGCGGCTACGCAAAAGCGGCCGTGCAGATCGCCTACACATCGGACGTCGAGCAGGCGATGACCCTGCTCGCCCAGGCCGCCGTCGACGTCCCGCGCGTGCTGCGCGAACCGGCGCCGACGCCATTTCTGGTCGGCTTCGGCCCGGACGGCATCAATCTCGAGCTGGGCTTCTGGATCGAGGATGCGGCAAACGGCACGGGGGCGTCCGCTCGACGGTCAACCGCAACATCTGGCGTCTGTTTTCCGAGCACGGCATCACGATTCCGCTCGCGCAACGCGAGGTGCGCATTGTCGGTCCGACGGGCGGCGCGATGCGGCACCCGGTAGCGATGACCGATCCGGTTGCCGACGCCACGTCCGATTCGTCGCTCGGGGCCGTCGACGGGGCCGCCAACGGGGCCGTCAACGACCGCCGTTAAGCCCCGCTCCGCGCGCCGGCGAGACATGCGTCAGTGCCCGGGTAACCGCTACCCACTTGATGGCGTACAAAAAATCCCTATTTGTTACAAACACTTGGAACGCTTCAAGTAGAATATCGTCCTATCCCACTGTATGCTTTCACTTTCATGACACATGCGCCGCGTGTGGTCCGTATCTCTCGTTCCGCAGGTAACTTACCTTGTTGAATTCTTTGCTCGATTTCCTTGCCCACGGGCTGCTGCATTTCTCGTGGTGGCAACTCGTCGTGTACACGCTGATCGCGACGCACATCACGATCATCGGCGTGACCGTCTATCTGCATCGCTGCCAGGCGCATCGCGCGCTGGAACTGCACCCGATCGCCAGTCATTTTTTCCGCTTCTGGTTGTGGATGACCACGGGCATGCTAACCGGGCAGTGGGCCGCGATTCACCGCAAGCACCACGCGAAGTGCGAGACCGAAGAGGATCCGCACAGCCCGCAGACGCGCGGCATCTGGAAGGTGCTGCTCGAAGGTGCCGAACTCTATCGCACCGAAGCGAAAAACGAAGAAACGATGCGCAAGTTCAGTCACGGTACGCCGAACGACTGGATGGAGCGCAGCGTCTACACCAAGTACCCGATCCTCGGTGTGAGCCTGATGATGGTGATCAACGTCGCGTTGTTCGGCGTCGTCGGCCTGACCATCTGGGCCGTGCAGATGGTGTGGATTCCTTTCTGGGCCGCGGGCGTGGTCAATGGACTCGCGCATTTCTGGGGCTATCGCAACTTCAATTCGTCGGATGCAAGCACCAACATTTTCCCGTGGGGCATCATCATCGGTGGCGAGGAGCTGCATAACAATCACCACACGTACGCGACGTCGGCGAAGTTGTCGAATAAGTGGTACGAGTTCGACATTGGCTGGATGTACATCCGCATCATGCAGGCGTTCCGTCTGGCCAAGGTGAAGAAGGTCGCACCGACGCCGCGCCTGACCACAGGCAAACTGGTGCTCGATCAGGACACGCTGCAGGCCGTGCTCGCGAACCGCTACGAAGTGATGGCGCGTTACGCGAAGGCGATCAAGCGCGCGTACCGCCAGGAGCTCGCGCATCTCAAGGAAGTCGGCGCACGCGAAAAATATCAGGTGATGCGCGGCGCGCGTAGCTGGTTCCACAAGGAAGAAGCGGGCCTGAACGAGCCGCAGAAGCTCCAGTTGCCGCAGATTTTCGCCAACAGCCAGAAGCTGAAGACCTACATCGACATGCGCAACGAACTCGCGGCGATGTGGGAGCGCTCCAACACGTCGCGCGAGCAACTGCTGGTGCAATTGCAGGACTGGTGCCATCGCGCCGAGCAGAGCGGTATCAAGGCGTTGCAGGACTTCGCGATGCGACTGCGTCGCTATGCCTGAAATCCATTAAAATTTCAGGACGTCACAAAACCCCGCGTTGGCGGGGTTTTGCATTTTTGGGCCGTGGAAAAGCATCGCGCGTGCAGCGCGAGTGGCAAGCCGCGGCGGCCACGCGAGGGCGGAGGAGATGATGAAGCAGCAAGCGATCAGGACCGTCGAGTACGATCGGCCTCGGGCGCAGGGCACGGCCTGCGGGATCGGGCAGGCGTGGGCTAAGGTGCCCGAGACGCCGTCCGCGGAAGAGAAGCGGGCGCTGAAGGCGCGCATTGGCGCATTACTTGAGCGCGAGAAAGCGGTGCTGGTCGCGCATTATTATGTCGACGCCGAATTGCAGGCGCTCGCCGACGAAACCGGCGGCTGCGTGGCCGATTCACTGGAAATGGCGCGTTTCGGGCGCGACCACGAAGCGCAGACGCTGGTGGTCGCGGGCGTGCGCTTCATGGGCGAGACCGCCAAGATTCTCAGTCCAGACAAGCGCATTCTGATGCCGGATCTTGATGCGACCTGTTCGCTCGACCTCGGCTGTCCGGTCGACGAGTTTTCGGCGTTCTGCGACGAACACCCGGAGCGCACCGTGGTCGTGTACGCGAACACGAGCGCGGCCGTGAAGGCGCGCGCGGACTGGATGGTAACGTCGTCGATCGGGCTGGAGATCGTTGCCGATCTGCATGCGCGAGGCCAGAAGATCATCTGGGCGCCGGACCGTCATCTCGGCGGCTACATCCAGGGCAAGACCGGCGCGGACATGCTGATGTGGCAGGGCTCGTGTCTCGTGCACGATGAATTCAAGGGCATCGAGCTCGATCTGCTGCGCGCCGACTATCCGCAGGCGAAGGTGCTCGTGCATCCGGAGTCGCCGGCCAACGTGGTCGCGCAGGCCGACGTGGTCGGTTCCACCACGCAGTTGATCGACGCCGCGCAGAAACTCGACGCGACGCATTTCATCGTCGCGACCGACCTCGGCATCTTGCACAAGATGCAACTCGCCGCGCCCGGCAAGACGCTGATTGCCGCGCCGACGGCCGGCAACAGCGCGACCTGCAAGAGCTGCGCGCATTGCCCCTGGATGGCGATGAACGGCCTCGCCAACCTGGCCGATGTGCTCGAGCGCGGCCACAACGAAATTTTCGTCGATCGGTCGATCGGCGAGCGCGCGCGTCTGCCGATCGACCGCATGCTCGATTTCGCGGCGCGTCACAAGAAGCGCGTGCAAGCGAGCGGCGATCTCGCGCGCGACGCGCAACTGTATTCGAACGTGGGGGCAGCGTGATGACGGTGGTGGAGAAGGTACCTGAGCAGGCGGCGGCGCGCGAAGGGGGCAACGCAGTGTCGCCGCTTTTCGCGGAGATCCATGCGCAATACGGCGCGGCGTTCGACGCGGCGCTCGCGCGCAATGTCGCCGATGCGCTTGCTGAAGATATCGGCAGCGGCGATCAGACTGGCCGCCTCGTGCCCGCCGATGACGTCCGCAACGCGCGCATCATCGTGCGCGAGGATGCGGTAGTGTGCGGCGTGCCGTGGTTCGACGCAGTGATGCGCTCGGTCGATCCGCGCATCGAAGTGCAATGGCGTTATCGCGAGGGCGAGCGCATGAGCGCCGACACGACGGTCTGCGATCTGCGCGGGCCGGTGCGTGCGCTGCTGAGCGCCGAACGTAACGCGATGAATTTTCTGCAACTGCTGTCGGGCGTGGCGAGTGCGACGCGCCGCTATGTCGACGCGATTGCGCACACGCGCACGCGCGTTCTCGATACGCGCAAGACGCTGCCGGGCTTGCGGCTCGCGCAGAAGTACGCGGTGCGCATCGGTGGCGGTGCGAACCAGCGGCTCGCGCTATACGACGGCATTCTGATCAAGGAAAACCATATCGCCGCGGCCGGCGGCGTGGGTGCAGCGATGGATGCGGCGCTCGCGTTGGACGCGGGCGTACCGATCCAGATCGAAGTCGAAACGCTCGAACAACTGGAAACCGCGCTTGCACATCGCGCGCAGTCGATCCTGCTCGACAACTTCTCGTTCGACATGATGCGGGACGCGGTTCGTATCGCGGCGGGGCGCGCGGTGCTCGAGGTGTCCGGCGGCGTGAATTTCGAGACCGTGCGTACGATCGCGGAGACGGGCGTGGACCGCGTGTCGATCGGCGCGCTGACGAAGGACGTGCGCGCGACCGACTACTCGATGCGGATCGTTTGAGCGTCGCGCGTTTTAGCGCAGTAACCAACGCTCGCGACGACTGAACAAGAAGGCCATTGCCGGAGTTTTCCGGCAATGGCCTTGTCGTTTGCGACGCCGTTTCAGCGCATGTTTCGACGCAGTGCCATCAGGTATTCGGCCTGCGCACATACTCCGGCGACAGCACTGTCGGCAGCGCCTTGGGCAAGGTGGCCGGCCAGTCGCGGCTGAAATGCAGGCCGCGGCTTTCGCGTCGCGAGCGCGCGCCGTCGACGATCAGCGACGCCACGTCGACCAGATTGCGCAGCTCCAACAGATCGCGGCTCACCTTGAAATTCGCGTAGTACTCGTCGATCTCGTCGCGCAGCAGCGCGAGCCGATGCTTCGCGCGCTCGAGCCGCTTGTCGGTTCGGACGATGCCGACGTAGTTCCACATCAGCCGGCGCAGCTCGTCCCAGTTGTGCGCGACCACGACCTCCTCGTCGGGATCGGACACGCGGCTTTCGTCCCAGTCCGGTAGCGGCGCGTTGACGGCGGCGGCAAAGCCCTCCGCTTCGATCGCCTGGGCGGCCGAACGGCCGATCACGAGGCATTCGAGCAACGAATTGCTGGCGAGCCGGTTTGCACCGTGCAGGCCGGTGCACGACGTTTCGCCGACCGCATAGAGACCCGCGAGATCCGTGCGCCCCGCCAGATCGGTGACGACGCCGCCGCACGTGTAGTGCGCGGCCGGCACCACGGGAATCGGCTCTTTCGTGATGTCGATGCCGAACTCGAGGCAGCGAGCCAGGATCGTCGGGAAATGCTCGTGCAGGAACTCGCTCGGCTGGTGGCTGATGTCGAGGTACACGCAATCGATGCCCCGTTTCTTCATTTCGAAGTCGATTGCCCGCGCGACGATATCGCGCGGGGCAAGCTCCGCGCGCTCGTCGTGATTGGGCATGAAGCGGGTGCCATCCGGCAGCTTCAGAACGCCGCCTTCGCCGCGTACTGCCTCCGAAATCAGGAACGACTTCGCGTACGGGTGGAACAGGCACGTCGGGTGGAACTGGATAAATTCCAGGTTCGACACGCGGCAGCCGGCGCGCCATGCCATCGCAATGCCGTCGCCGGTCGCGGTGTCGGGGTTGGTCGTGTACAGATAGACCTTGCCGGCGCCGCCGGTCGCGAGCACGGTATGCGGCGCTTCGATCGTGACGGTGCGGCCGCTTTGCACATCGAGCGCATATAGGCCATGGCAGCGGCGGCCGGGTAGGCCGAGGCGCTCGGAAGTGATCAGGTCGATCGCGTGATGGTCTTCAAACAGGGTGATGTTCGGATGCTGGCGTACCCGTTCGCTGAGGGTGGCGACGACCGCGTGGCCGGTCGCATCGGCAGCGTGAATGATCCGGCGGTGGCTATGACCGCCTTCGCGCGTCAGGTGAAAGCCCAGTTCGGCGGCGTCGTCTTTCGTAAATGGCACGCCCTGTTCGATCAGCCATTCGATCGCGGCGCGCCCATGCTCGACGATAAAGCGCGTCGCTGCCTCGTCGCAGAGGCCGCCGCCTGCGATCAGCGTGTCGCGCACGTGATTCTCGACGCTGTCCGCCGAATCGAGTACCGCGGCGATGCCACCTTGCGCCCAGTCGCTCGCGCCCTCGGTCAGCGATCGCTTAGCGATGACCGCCACGCGCCGTGTCTGCGCGAGATTCAGCGCGACGCTCAAACCAGCCAGACCGCTACCGACAATCGCCACATCGAATTCCATTGCCCACATCTCCGTCTTCCGTTTTGCGACGACGACGCGCGGAGCTGCGCGCCGCGAAAACGTCAAAGGATACGCGCCGCGACGCACTAGCGAAAGCTGGCCAAACGGAATAGGGCGATTCGCGCGGCGATTGCGGCGCTATCGTGAGGTCCGCGCAAAAACAAAAAAGCCCCGCACGGGTGCGAGGCTTTTCATGTTTTTGCCTTCGTCAGGCCGGAGAGCCAAGATTACTTGATCTTGGTTTCCTTGTAGTCAACGTGCTTGCGGATGACAGGATCAAATTTTTTGATCAGCATCTTTTCCGGCATGTTGCGTTTGTTCTTCGTGGTCGTGTAGAAGTGACCCGTGCCAGCGGTCGATTCCAGCTTGATCTTGTCGCGTGCGCCTTTCGCCATGATTTACTCCTTAGGCTTCACCGCGTGCGCGCAGGTCTGCGAGCACAGCGTCGATACCGTTCTTGTCGATCAGGCGCAGCCCGGCGTTCGAAATGCGCAGACGCACCCAACGGTTTTCGCTTTCTACCCAGATACGGCGGTTTTGCAGGTTCGGCAGGAACCGGCGCTTGGTCTTGTTGTTCGCGTGGGAAACGTTGTTGCCGCTCATCGGCGCTTTCCCAGTTACTTGGCATACGCGTGCCATGAGAGCACTCCTAATACGCTAATTCTGAGTTCGAACGCCGTGAAAGTTTCCCGAAAAGAGCCGCGCTGAGGGGTGTGCGAAGTTGCTTAGACGCACTTCGCTACCACAGCTGCCCGACCTTTGCGGAACGCCTTGATGGCTTCGGAACAGGGGGTTGGAAATAGGCAAACCGGAATTCTAGCAGAAAAAAAGCCGCAAAATCAAACCTTATTTGCGATGCGAGACACGGCGCCGTGCGGCGGCCCTTGTGCTTCACGCGCTCGAGCGGGCTTGCGCGCGAGCCTCGGCCAGCCGGCTCTGGCGAACGAGTATACGCTGTCCGCGGCGATCACCAGATGATCGATCAGCTGCACGTCGACGAGCGCGAGTGCATCGCGCAGTGTCTGCGTGAGGCGGCAGTCGCTCGCGCTCGGCTCGACGGCGCCGGACGGATGATTGTGCGCAACGATCAGGCTGGCGGCGTTCGCAGCGAGCGCCCGCCGCACGATCTCGCGCGGATAGACCGCCATGCGCGTCAGCGAGCCGCGCGCGCTTTCTTCGCAGCGAATGAGCCGATGCCGCGCGTCCAGAAACAGCGACACGAACACCTCCTGCGGCTGTCCGCCGATCAGAAGGCGCAGATAGCTTTCGACCGCTTCGGGCGAATTCATCAGCGGGCGCTTGCGCATCTTGTCGACGAGCGAGCGGCGCGCCATTTCCATGATCGCGAGCAATTGAGCCTTTTTCGCGGGGCCGATGCCGCGGATGCCGTCGAAGTCCGCATAAGTCGCGTCCAGCATCGCCCGCAATGAGCCGAAGCGATCGAGCAGCGCTCGTGCGACGCTGAACACATCGTGGCCGGGCAAGCCGGAGCCAAGCACGAGCGCGATCATTTCGGTGTCCGACAGCACGTCGGGGCCGTGGTCGATCAGCCGCTCGCGCGGCATGTCGCGCCGGTGCCATTTGCCGCGGAACAGTTGCGGGCGGCTGCGGGCGGTCGAGCCGGCGGCTTCTGACGAAGTCCCGGCCGCCGCATTCGCCGCGGCTTTCGCGCCGCCCCTCGCCCGTGCCCGCGGCTTCGGTCGCACCGTTGCCGCAGCTGTTTGGTCGATAGTGCTGGCGAAATCAGCCATAAATACAGAGTCCTTTGCGTAGGGTTGAAGGCGCGCGCGGCCGCAGTGCGCCGCAGGGCCATGCCGCGCTCACGCGCGACGGACTCGAGCCGGCGCCCGCTAGGTGGCTTACAATAGACGCTTTGCGCACGGCACTCCGACGGTTTGCCACAGGCGCCGACTGCGCCCGCGGCGCACGCGCGCAGCGCGCTTCGACTTAGCGAGCATTGCATGAGCATCATCGATATTTCCGAGGTGAAACCCGGTTCACACGTCACGCTGCATTACCGGCTTTCCCTTGCCGATGGCGCCGAAGTGATCAACACGTTCAACGACAAGCCGGCCACGCTGCTGCTCGGCGCCGGTCAACTGGCACCGCCGCTGGAAGGTATTTTGCTGGGTTTGAAGGTGGGCCACCATTCGACCTTTCAGCTAGCGCAGGGTCAGGCGTTCGGTCCGCGCAATCCGGAGCTGATCCAGCGCGTGTCTCTCGCCACGCTGCGGGAGAACAGCATGATCGGCGAGGATTTTTCCCCGGGTGACCTGGTCGAATTCAACGCGCCGGGCGGCGGGCGCTACGCCGGCGTGTTGAAGGAAGTCGGCGAAACGTCGGCCCTATTCGACTTCAATCACCCGCTTGCCGGCCAGGCGCTGGCGTTTGAAGTGAAAATCATCGGGATTCTGTAAACATGAGCATCACGGATACGACTCTTGCCGAAGCGGAGATCCTGCTGGCCCAGCCACGTGGATTCTGCGCCGGCGTCGACCGGGCGATCGAGATCGTCGAGCGGGCCATCAAGCTGTACGGCTCGCCGATCTACGTGCGTCACGAAATCGTCCATAACGCCTATGTGGTCGAAGATCTGCGCAAGAAGGGAGCGATCTTCATCGAGAACCTCGACGAAGTGCCGGCGGGCAACACAGTGATCTTCAGCGCGCACGGCGTGTCGAAGGCCGTGCGCCTGGAGGCCGAGTCGCGCGGGCTCCGGGTGTACGACGCCACCTGTCCGCTCGTGACCAAGGTGCATATCGAAGTCGCGAAGATGCGCCAGGACGGTTTCGACATCGTGATGATCGGCCACAAGGGCCACCCGGAAGTCGAAGGCACGATGGGCCAGGCGGCCGAGGGCATGCATCTGGTCGAAGACATCGAGGACGTGCAGGCATTGCAGCTCGCCGATCCCGAGCGGATCGCGTTCGTCACACAAACCACGCTGTCGGTCGACGACGCGGCTGAAATCATCGGCGCGCTGAAGGCCAAGTACCCCTCTATCCGCGAGCCGAAGAAGCAGGACATCTGCTACGCCACGCAGAATCGCCAGGATGCCGTGAAGTTCATGGCGCCGCAGTGCGACGTCGTGATCGTCGTCGGCAGTCCAAATAGTTCGAATTCGAACCGCTTGCGCGAACTCGCCGAGAAGCTCGGCGTGCCGGCCTATATGGTCGATTCGCCCGATCAGATCGATCCGGTCTGGGTCGAGGGCAAGCGCCGAATCGGCGTGACGGCTGGCGCATCGGCGCCGGAGGTGCTGGCGCAGGCGGTGATCGCGCGTCTGCGCGAACTGGGCGTACGCAACGTGCGCGCGCTCGAGGGCATCGAGGAAAACATCGCCTTCCCGCTGCCACGCGGGCTCGGTCTGCCGGCCTGACACTTCGTTAGCATCGCTGAAAGGAAAGCGCGCCCGAGGGCGCGTTTTTTTGCGCGCGAGCTGATGATCCTCTGGATAAATAAGGTGCCGGATCGAACGGATTCACCTCGTTTCAGTCGTCTCGCGCACAAATTACTTCGCACTGTGATCGCGTCTTTTATTGATTTTGAGTGATGCATCCCCGTTTTAAGCGAACCCAGGGCTGAGGACGAATAGAGCATGCACTAGACTAGTGCAAATGAGCCGCCGCGCGATAACAGGGCTTCGCCCGACGCAAAGCCCGGCCTATCCGCGGTTCACGCGAATCGGCCGCAACACATGATGCCACCGGGCTTGACGACGGTGCAACTGATGCACGAAAACGGGTCGCAACCCGGTTGCGCTTTTTAGCGTGTTTTGCTCTCCGGGTAAGGTTGCAATGCAGGAAAACCCCACCGGTTCAACAATATTGCCACCCGCATAATTGGAGTTACAATGCGCGCGTTCTCAAGGCCTTAAGGTCCTGAACAGTGGATTTTGCAAGGCGCGGGAGACCTTACTTGATGCGAGTCAAATTTGCTTACGCCGTGTCCATCGCGGCCGCGGTTGCGATGCTGACCGCGTGCGGCAAGAAACAGGATGGCGAAGCGGCAACCGGCGCATCGGCGGCTTCGGCCGCGGCGGTCGCCGCAGCGAGCGAAGCGACCATCGTGAAGATCGGTCACGCCGCTCCGTTGACGGGCGGCATCGCGCACCTGGGCAAGGACAACGAAAATGGGGCACGCCTCGCGGTCGAGGAAATCAATGCACAGGGTCTGACGATCGACGGTCGCAAGATCCAGCTGCAGCTCGACGCGCAGGACGATGCGGCGGACCCGAAAACCGGCACCGCCGTCGCACAGAAGCTGGTCGACGATCATGTAGTCGCGGTAATCGGGCACCTGAACTCCGGCGTCTCGATTCCGGCGTCGAAGATCTATAGCGACGCGAGCATCGTCGAGATCTCGCCGTCGTCGACGAATCCGGCCTACACGCAGCAGGGGCTCAAGACGACCTATCGCGTGGTCGCGACCGACGCGCAGCAGGGTCCGGCGCTCGCCAACTACGCGACGAAGGCGCTGCGCGCCAAACGCATCGCGGTTGTGGACGATGCGACCGCCTACGGCAAGGGTCTCGCGGACGAGTTCGCGAAGACGGCCGAGGCGAGCGGCGCGAAGATCGTCGCGCGCGAGGCGACGAACGACAAGGCCACGGATTTCCGGGCCATTCTCACCAAGATAAAGAGTGTTCAGCCGGACGCCATCATGTTCGGCGGCATGGATGCGACGGGCGGGCCGTTTACGAAGCAGGCGGCCGCGCTCGGTATCAGGGCAAAAATCCTTGGCGGCGACGGTGTGTGTACCGACAAGGTAGGTGAGCTGGCGGGTACCGCCGTGCAAAACCTGGTCTGTTCGGAAGCAGGACTCGCGCTTTCGAAAATGGACAAGGGAGCGGACTTCGAAAAGAAGTACGAGGACCGCTTCCACACGCCGGTGCAGATTTACGCGCCGTTCACGTATGACGCTGTGTACGTGATCGTCGATGCAATGAAGCGCGCTAATTCTATCGAGGCGCCCAAGGTGCTGGCTGCGATGCCTTCGACCGATTACAACGGGGTAATCGGCCACATCGCGTTCGACGACAAGGGTGATTTGAAAGAGGGCGCCATTACGCTTTACGACTTCAAGGACGGCAAGAAAGCAGTGCTCGACGTCGTAAAGATGTGATGACGGGAAGTTCGGCCTGACGGCACCGACACCATCCAACGGTGCCGTTTTTGCATCCGCCCAAGGCGAGCTCGTGACCGCATCACGGTCGCCAAGGCAAGCCGGCAGCGGATAACCCTTACCGGTCTTTTACATCAGTACCCGCAGTGCCGATGAGATTCGTAGCGCATCACCGCCCACCGGCAGATGAAAAACGCGAATCCAGTCGCACGGGCTAAGGAGCATTAAATGGATATCTTCATCCAGCAGGTCCTCAATGGACTGGTGCTTGGCAGTGTCTACGCCATCATCGCACTGGGCTATACGATGGTTTACGGCATTCTGGGCATCATCAACTTCGCTCACGGCGACGTGTTGATGGTGGGCGCGATGGTTGCGCTCTCCGCCATAGGTGTGCTGCAGAACCACTTCCCCGGCCTCGGCAATGTACTGACGCTCGTGATCGCGTTGATCATCGCAGCGGCGGTCTGCGCGGTGGTCGGCTACACGATCGAGCGGGTCGCCTACCGGCCGTTGCGGCGCGCACCGCGTCTCGCGCCGTTGATCACCGCGATCGGTGTGTCGATTCTGCTGCAGACGCTCGCGATGATGATCTGGTCGCGCAATCCGCTGCCGTTTCCGCAGTTGCTGCCCACCGACCCGATCAACGTGATCAAGGCCACCGACACGACGCCCGGCGCCGTGATCTCGATGACCGAAATCGTGATCATCGTGGTGGCGTTCCTCGTGATGGGCGGCCTGCTCCTGCTCGTGCACAAGACCAGGCTCGGCCGGGCCATGCGCGCGATCGCCGAAAACCCGAACGTCGCGAGCCTGATGGGTGTGAGCCCGAACTTCGTGATTTCGGCGACCTTCATGATCGGCTCGGCGCTGGCTGCGCTCGCCGGCGTGATGATCGCGTCCGAATACGGCAACGCGCACTTCTACATGGGCTTCATCCCTGGCCTGAAGGCCTTTACCGCGGCGGTGCTGGGCGGTATCGGCAATCTCGGCGGCGCGATGGTCGGCGGTGTGCTCCTCGGCCTGATCGAGCAGTTGGGCGCCGGCTATATCGGCAACCTCACGGGCGGCGTGTTCGGTAGTAACTACCAGGACGTGTTCGCGTTCATCGTGCTGATCGTCGTGCTCGTGTTCCGTCCGTCGGGTCTGCTCGGCGAACGTGTCGCGGATCGCGCCTGATCCCGGGCCACAAGGAGTCAACAATCATGACCTCAATTCAACCGATCGAGCCGTCCACGACGCTCATCCCCGAAAAGAACCTCACGAAGACGCTGACCATCGGCATCCTCACGGCGATCTTCGTGATCGCCGCGCCGATGGTGATCGGTGCGGCAGGCGGCAACTATTGGGTCCGCGTGCTCGACTTCGCGATGCTGTACGTGATGCTCGCGCTGGGCCTGAACGTGGTGGTGGGCTTTGCCGGCCTGCTGGACTTGGGCTACATCGCGTTCTACGCGATCGGCGCCTACACGGCCGCGTTGCTGAGCTCGCCGCACCTGAGCACGCAGTTCGAGTGGATCGCGCATCTCGCGCCCAACGGCCTGCACATGCCGATCTGGATCATCGTGCCGGTCGCGATGGCGCTCGCCGCAACGTTCGGGATTCTGCTCGGTGCGCCGACGCTGCGTCTGCGTGGCGACTACCTCGCGATCGTGACCCTCGGCTTCGGGGAAATCGTGCGGATCTTCATGAACAATCTCGACCGTCCGGTGAACATCACCAATGGTCCGAAGGGGATCACGGGTATCGACCCGGTGCATGTCGGCGGCTTCAGCCTCGCGCAGACGCACACCCTGTTCGGCATGCAGTTCCCGTCGGTGTACCTGTACTACTACCTGTTCGTGCTGTGCGCGCTGTTCGTGATCTGGACGTGTACGCGTTTGCAGCATTCGCGTATCGGCCGTGCGTGGGCCGCGATCCGCGAAGACGAAATCGCCGCCAAGGCGATGGGCATCAATACCCGTAACGTCAAGCTGCTCGCGTTCGCGATGGGCGCGTCGTTCGGCGGCCTCTCGGGCGCGATGTTCGGCTCGTTCCAAGGCTTCGTCTCGCCGGAATCGTTCACGTTCTGGGAGTCGGTCGTGGTGCTCGCCTGCGTGGTGCTGGGCGGCATGGGCCACATTCCGGGCGTGATCCTCGGCGCAGTGCTGCTCGCGGTGTTCCCCGAGTTCCTGCGCTCCACGATGGGTCCGCTGCAAGACATGATCTTCGGCCATGAAATCGTCGATACGGAAGTGATCCGTCAGTTGCTGTACGGTCTCGCGATGGTCGTGATCATGCTGTATCGCTCGGAAGGCCTGTGGCCCGCGCCGAAGCACGAAGACAAGATCGCGAAGCTGGCGAAGCGCGGCGGCAAGAAGCCGGTGCGCGCATAAGGTCCGGTGGAGAAAAAGACATGAGCGATAACGTAAGCAACAACGCGGCGATCCGTCTGTCGGTGAAGGGCGTCAACAAGCGCTTCGGCGGCCTGCAAGCGCTTTCCGAGGTCGGACTGCAGATCCGCGCGGGCGAGATCTACGGTCTGATCGGCCCCAACGGTGCCGGCAAGACAACCTTCTTCAACGTGATCACGGGTCTGTACACGCCTGATTCGGGCGAGTTCAAGCTCGATGGCGAAAACTACACGCCGACCGCGGTCTATCAGGTCGCGAAGGCGGGCATTGCGCGCACGTTCCAGAACATCCGTCTGTTCGGCGGCATGACCGCGCTCGAAAACGTGATGGTCGGCCGTCACGTCCGCACCAAACACGGTCTGCTCGGTGCGGTGTTCCAGACCCCGGCCGAGCGTCAGGAGGAGCGCGAGATCAAGGAACGCGCGCTCGAACTGCTCGACTACGTCGGCATCACGCAGTACGCGGACTATACGTCGCGCAACCTGTCGTATGGCCACCAGCGCCGTCTGGAAATCGCGCGTGCGCTGGCGACGGATCCGAAGCTGCTCGCGCTCGACGAACCCGCGGCCGGCATGAACGCCACCGAGAAGGTCGAGCTGACCAAGCTGCTCGACAAGATCCGCGCGGACGGCAAGACGATTCTGCTGATCGAACACGACGTGAAGCTCGTGATGGGCCTGTGCAACCAGATGACGGTGCTCGACTACGGCAAGGTGATTGCGCAGGGTCTGCCGCAGGACGTGCAGAAGGATGCGAAGGTGATCGAAGCTTATCTGGGTGCGGGGGTCCACTGATGTCCACGACACAAGCAATGTTGAAAATCAAGGGCCTGCAGGTCAACTACGGCGGCATCCAGGCGGTCAAGGGTGTTGACCTCGAGGTTGGCCAAGGCGAACTCGTCACGCTGATCGGCGCGAACGGTGCGGGCAAGACCACGACGATGAAGGCGATCACGGGCCTGAAGGCGTATGCGGCCGGCGACATCGAGTACATGGGTCAGTCGATCAAGGGACTGCCGGCGCACGAGCTGCTCAAGCGCGGTCTCGCCATGGTGCCGGAAGGGCGCGGCATTTTCGCGCGCATGTCGATCGTCGAGAACATGCAGATGGGCGCGTATCTGCGCAACGACGACGATGGCATCAAGGCGGACGTCGAGCGCATGTTCGGGTTCTTCCCGCGTCTGAAGGAGCGCGCATCGCAATACGCGGGCACGCTGTCGGGCGGCGAGCAGCAGATGCTCGCGATGGCGCGCGCGATCATCTCCCGTCCGAAGCTGTTGCTGCTCGACGAACCGTCGATGGGTCTGTCGCCCATCATGGTCGAGAAGATCTTCGAAGTGGTGCGCCTGATTTCCTCCGAAGGCATGACCGTGCTGCTCGTCGAGCAGAACGCACGGCTCGCGCTGCAGGCGGCGAATCGCGGCTACGTGATGGACTCCGGTCTGATCACGATGTCGGGCGACGCGAAGCAGATGCTCGACGATCCGAAGGTTCGAGCCGCGTATTTGGGTGAATAAGTGGGCGAACGAGTGGATCACTAAGCAGGTGACGAGTTGGACGTGCGCCGGTGGCGCACACGTCCGGCTCGCAACGCGCCCCGCGATGCAACGTCGCGGGGCGCGTTTTGTTTTTCTGGTTGGGACGTGAATTAAGGGAGTCGCCCGATAACCGAAGTGATTTCGTCTTTTGTGAACGCACGCAGCGTTTGCGAGCGGATATTGCCGGCCGAGCCGAGTGCGAAGCCGAAGGCGAGGAAGCTCTGCTCGTCTGCCGCCTCGACGACCGAGACAACGTCGTATGCCCCTAACGTCCAGTAGATCTGCTTCATTTCGCAGCCAAAAGATTTCGCCATTTCCGCCGCCTGCCCGGCTCGCTCTGCACTGTTCTTGATCGTGCGGATACCCTGATCCGTAAATTGCAGGAGCACCACATAAGTCGCCATGAAGATTCCCCTTAGGATTCCAACGCGTTGGGACTCAGACGCATGAGCCGCCCCCGGGGAAGGGTCGCGAATCGCCGCAAACCTGTCTTTGCAGCACCGGCGTCGTCTCGTGCGTAAACGATTTTAGGCAATCCGTCTGCCCGCCACCCGCTGTTTGTCCGAATCCGCCGATATATGCGCCGCTCGCTGGGGAACCATTGAAAAGGCCGCATACGCCAATCAGCGCATGCGGCCTTGTTTGATCAGGTGTGCGACGCGAATCAACCCGCCGGGGCCGCGTCCGCGTATTCGCCGAGCCGCTTGCCGAGGCTGATCACCGCATCGGCGCGATAGCCGAGCGCATCGTAGAACGCGCGCACTTCAGGCGTCGCTGACGATAGCACCTGCAGATTCAGCTTCGGACAACCACGCCGGGTCAACTCGCTCTCGACGTGCGCGACGAGTCGCGTGCCGATGCCATGACGTCGCAGCGATGCATCGACCGCGAGCGAATACAGCCAGCCGCGGTGTCCGTCATAGCCGCCCATCACGGTGCCGACGATTCGCCCATCGAGCAGCGCGAGGAAGAACAGCTCCGGTTGCGTCGCGAGCTTGTTCGCGATCGACAGACGCGGATTGCGCTGCGGTCTCGTCACGTCGTGATACTCGGGAAACACCGCCTGCCATAGAGCGATCACCGCGTCGGTATCGCTCGCGTCGAAGCGGCGGATCGACAGCGTCGTGTTCGTCGTCATCGGTGTGCTCCGTGGTCGATTACAGCGAGTCGAGAACCGAGCGCAGCATCGCCAGCATCTGGTCGATCTCCGCGGTCGTCACGTTGAGCGCCGGCATGAAGCGCAGCAGATTCGGACGCGCGGCGTTCAACAGCACGCCGTCGGGTTGCATGTCGCGCGCCTTCTCGACGATCTGGTTGCCGATGTCCTTGCCGAGCAGCAGTGCGCGCAGCAGACCCTCGCCGCGCTCGCCCTTGAAGCCGCGTTCCTCGGACAGCTCGAGCAGCTTCGTGCGCAGATAGTCGCCGCGCGAGCGCACACCTTCGAGAAAGCCTGGTGCCGTCAGCTGCGAGATCACCGAATAGCCGACCGCGGTCATCAGCGGATTGCCGTTGTAGGTGCCGCCCTGGTCGCCCGCTTCGAACACCGCGATTTCGGCTTTCGACAGCAGCGCCGCGAGCGGCACGCCGCCGCCAATGCCCTTGCCGAGGGTCATGATGTCCGGCTCGATGCCCGACAGCTGATACGCGAACAGCGTGCCGGCGCGCCCGCAGCCGCTTTGCACTTCATCGACGATCAGCAGAATGTTGTGTTTTTTCGTCAGCTCGCGCAGTTGCTGCATGAACTCGCGGGTCGCGGGGATCACGCCGCCTTCGCCCTGGATCGGCTCGAGCATCACCGCGACGGTCTTCGCGTTGATCAGCCTTTCCACCGACGCGATGTCGTTCAGGTCCGCCTTCGGGAAGCCCGGCACTTGCGGCGCGTAGATCGTGTCCCAGCCCGGCTTGCCGCTGGCCGACATCGTCGCGAGCGTGCGGCCGTGGAAGCTGTGGTCGAACGTGATGATCTCGAACGCGCCGTCCTTGAACTTCCTGCCCCATTTGCGCGCGAGCTTGATCGCGCCTTCGTTCGCCTCGGCGCCGCTGTTCGCGAAGAACACCTTGTCGAAGCAGCTGTGTCGCGTGAGCAGACCCGCGAGCTTCGCCATCGGCTCGTTATAGAACGCCGGCGACGGGTTGATCAGCAGCCCGGCCTGCTGGTTCAGCGCTTCAATCATGCCGTCGTTGCAGTGGCCGAGGCTGTTGACCGCCCAGCCCTGAATGAAATCCAGGTAGCGCTTGCCGTTGCTGTCGTAGATCCACGAGCCTTTGCCATGCGTGAAAACGATTTCGGGCCGGTTCGTGATGTACATCAGCGAATCGATTGGATACTCATTGAAATTCATGACGGCGGGCTCCAAGGCAAAAGGATGAGAGCAGGGTAAAGAAACGGTGACGGTTTAGCCAATAAAACGGCGGCCGGAAAACAGAAAAGCCACGGCATGCCGTGGCTTTCATGATTCGAACAGTTTGCGCCCAGATTTTGGTGTGGCGCGAGTCCGTGACGAAGCCAGCGGCGTCCCTAGGGGAGCGGCGAGCGGCGACGTCGGAGTTCGGACTGGATGCGGTTCATGCGCGAAAGAATACGATAAGAAAAGCGCTGGTGTAAACCATGAATTTGCACTGGCGCCGCATCGAGGCGATTTTTGCCGGCATGCCGGGAAGCTGACATGTTCGGCGCGAACGGCCCGCGCAAACGGCCCGCGCGAGCGCTCGGTCAAGCGCGCGGGCCGGCCATTTGCCGCCGTGCGATCAGACCGCGTTCGCGAGATCGGCCGCGCTCGTGAACGAGTCCGCATAGAACTCGTCTTCCGGCAGCTGGTGATGCTGCGTGAAGTCGCGCAGCGCCGATTCGACCATCACCGGCGCGCCGCACGCATACACCTGGTAGGCTGACAGATCGGGCAGATCTTCGATCACCGCGCGATGCACGAAGCCCGTGCGACCGGTCCACGCGTCGCTCGCATCGGGCTCGGAGAGCACCGGCACGAACTTGAAGTTCGGAATCTCGCGCGCCCATTGTTCGGCGAGTTCGAGCAGATACAGGTCTTTCTTGCGGCGCGCGCCCCAGTAGAGCGTCATGGGCCGCGTGATGTTCTTGAACACCGCATGCTCGACGATCGCCTTCAGCGGCGCGAAGCCGGTGCCCGACGCGAGCAGCACGATCGGCTTGTCGGCGTCTTCGCGCAGGAAAAACGTGCCGAGCGGCGCTTCGAAGCGGAGGATGTCGCGCTCCTTCATCGTGTTGAACACGTGATCGGTGAAGGCGCCGCCAGGCATGTGGCGAATGTGCAACTCGATCGGGCCTTCGACGTGCGGCGCGTTCGCCATCGAATAGCTGCGGCGCTTGCCGTCCTTCAGGATGAACTCCAGGTACTGGCCGGCCAGATATTGCAGACGTTCGTTGGCCGGCAGTTGCAGCTTCACGACGATCACGTCGTCGGCCTTGCGCTCGATCGCGTTCACACGGCACGGCAGCTTCTTGACCTGCACGTCGCCGACGCCGGCGACTTCGCGGACGTCGACTTCGAGATCGGAGCACGCGGTCGCGCAGCACAGCAGCGCCATGCCACGTGTCTTTTCGTCGTTCGACAGCGCCGACGACGAGTGCGCGCGCTGCTCGACCTCGCCGCTCACGACCGTGCCCTTGCACGAACCGCACGCGCCGTTCTTGCAGCCGTACGGCAAGCCGATGCCTTGCCGCAGGGCTGCGGAGAGCACCGGTTCGTCCTGTTCTACCTGAAACTGCCGGCCGCTTAGCCGGAGCGTGACGTTAAATGCCATAAAGTGTTCGGAATCGAAAAGTCGGAATCGAAATCGGACCCGCCGGATCAACCGCGCGGTACCTGTTGCGTGTGACCGCTACAATGCGTCCACCATGAAAGCGACACGAAACTTCCGCCGGCCGCGCGTGCTGATCGTAGGATGCGGCGACGTCGGCATGCGCTGCGTGCCTCTGTTGCGGCCGCGCGCGCACGTCTTCGCGTTGACGAGCCATGCCGAGCGCTGCGACGAGTTGCGCGCCGCGGGTGTGACGCCGGTCATCGGCGATCTCGACGCGCGCCGCAGCCTCGAACGGCTCGCGCGCCTCGCGCCGACGGTGCTGCATCTCGCGCCGCCACAGAAGTCCGGTGACGACGATCGACGCACCCGCGCGCTGCTGGCGACGCTAGCAGCCGCTGGCCGTATCGGCGGCCGCGCGGCAAGGTCGCCCGTCGCGCCCATCGCGCGGTTGCGCCGCGCGCGCGCTTCAGGTCTGGACGCTGAAACGCCCAATATTGTACCCGACGGGGTGCGCCGGACCGGCGCTTCGCGCGCACCGGTGCGCATCGTTTACGCAAGCACGACGGGCGTCTATGGCGATTGCGGCGGCGCGTGGATCGACGAAACGCGCGCGACCCGTCCCGCGAATGCGCGCGCCAAACGTCGGCTGTCGGCCGAGCGGCAGTTACGACGCGCGACCGCGCGCGGCAGCGTCACCGCGCGCATCGCGCGGATTCCGGGCATCTATGCGCGCAACCGGCTGCCGCTCGCGCGGCTCGAAAAAGGCACACCGGCGCTCGTCGATGCCGACGACGTCTACACGAATCACATCCACGCCGACGACCTCGCCGCGATCCTCGTGCGTCTCGCCACGCATGGGCGGCCCGGGCGCGCAGTGCACGCGTCCGACGATTCGTCGCTGAAGATGGGGCAGTATTTCGACGCGGTCGCCGACGCGTTCGGGCTCGCGCGTGCGCCGCGCATCACGCGCGCGCAGGCGGAGCAGCAGATCGATCCGATGCTGCTGTCGTTCATGCGCGAGTCGCGCCGGCTCGTGAACCGGCGTCTGAAGGAAGAGTTGCGGATGCGTCTGCGCTATCCGAGCGTCGACGACTTTTTGCGCGAAACGGTGAGCAGGAGCGGCTAGGCCGCACCGTCCACGCCGCATCAGGTCAGCGACGGTAGTACTTCCAGCAACAGAAAGCACAGCATGGCGCCGAGCAGCGCGCCGATCAGATTCGGATGGTACCTGTGCCGCAGCCGCATGATCGCGAGCGATCCGCCGACCAGCAGCAGAGCAAGACAGAAAAACGCAATCATCGCGTGCGAAACCGCCACCGTGCCGTCGATATGCATGGCGCCCCTCCTTGAAACTTTGTAGTCGTTTGTTTAAACGAGTATAGGGCGACATAAAAGCCACGGCATGCTGCAACGCAACGGCGTATGTGCGATGCACCGCAATGCGTGCGGGCTTTCTCCGGTGCATCAAGGGCTTAGACAGCGTTCGCTGCGCGGTAGTCGTTTACCCGGCCCGCAGTGCGGCGAGGTCCGTTTCGTCGAGCCATTGCCAAGCGCCGGGCGCGAGTGTCGCGGGCAGTACGAGCCCGCCGACCCGCTCGCGATGCAGCGCCTCGCAGCGGTTGCCCGAGGCCGCGATCATCCGCTTGACCTGGTGGTATTTGCCTTCGAGCACGGTGAGCGCGAGCGTGTGAGTGTCGCGCGCCTCGGCGTCGAGCGCGGCGCTCGGCGTGGTCTCGCCGTGCAGCAGCACGCCGTCGCGCAGCGCCGCGAGCTGCGCGTCGTCGAGCGGGTGGCGCGTGGTCGCGACGTAGCGCTTCGGCACCTTGCGTTTCGGCGACGTGAACTGATGCACGAACTTGCCGTCGTCGGAGAGCAGCAAGAGACCCGTGGTGTCCTGATCGAGGCGGCCGACGCACTGCACGCCGCGCTCGGCGAATTGCGGCGGCAGCAGGCCGAACACGCTCGGATGATGCTGCGGATCGCGCGAACATTCGTAACCGGCAGGCTTGTTCAGCAGCAGATACGCGTGCTCGCGATACGGCCATTCGACGCCGTCGACGCTAAAGCGCAACCCACCGCTCGCAATGGCGAAATCGGCGTCGGCATCGGTGCGGATAGCGCCGTCGATGCTGACGCGGCCGTCGCCGATCAACGCGCGGCATTGGCGACGCGAACCGAAACCTTGAGTAAAGAGAATGCTTTCGAGATTCATGGCGAGCGAAGAATAACACCGCAAGAAGCGGAGCGACCCGCACGCCCCGAGCGCCGACGATGAATGCCTCACGTCACATCTCCGGAGCGCATCGATGTCCGCCACGTCTTCCTCTTCGCCGTCTTCATCTTCCAACACGCAAAGTCTGCCCCGCGCGTTCCAGCGTCTCGCCTGGTCGAACCTGTGCGCACAGTCGGCCGAGCAGATCAGCCTCGCCGCCGCGCCGCTCGTCGCCGTGTTCGCGCTCGCTGCCAACGCGCGCGACACCGGTCTGCTGCAAGCCGCGCAGACGCTGCCATTCCTGTTGCTGTCGATGCCGCTCGGCGTATGGGCGGACCGCCGCTCGCGCCGCATGCTGATGACGCTGGCCGAAAGCGTGCGCGTCTGCGCGATGCTGTGCGTGCTGCTGCTGGTGCTCACGCATGCGCTGAATCTGCCGCTGCTCGCGGTGCTCGGCCTTGTCGCCGCGACGGGCACGGTCGCCTACAACGTCGCGGCGCCATCGCTGGTGCCGTCGCTGGTGCCGCGCGAAGCCTATGCGAACGCGAACGGCCGGCTCGAACTCGCGCGCAGCGTCGCGTATTCGGCCGGGCCGGCGCTGGGCGGCGTGCTGGTCGGCTGGATCGGCGCGGGCTGGGCGTATGGCGGCGCGGCGGTGTTGTCGGCGTGCGCGGTCGCGTTGCTCGCGGGATTGCGCGAGCCGCCGCGCGCGGCCACGCCGCGGCGGCATTTCATGTTGGAGTTGCGCGACGGCACGCGCTTCGTGTTGCGCGATCCGCTGTTGCTACCGATGCTGCTCACCGCCGTGTTCTTCAATCTTGGCTTTTTCATCCTGCAGGCGGTCTATGTGCCGTATGCGGTGCATCGACTGGGGCTCGATGCATCGGCGGTCGGCGTGACGCTCGGCGCGTACGGCGTCGGCATGGTCTGCGGCGCGCTCGCCGCGCCAACGGTCGCGCGGCGTCTCGCGTTCGGCCGTCTGCTGATCGTCGGACCGTCGTGCGGCCTGCTGGCATCGCTCGTGATGGTCGCGACGCTCGTCGTCCCATCGTTCTGGCTCGCGCTCGCGAGCTTCTTCCTGCTCGGCGCGGGACCGATCCTGTGGGTCGTCGGCTCGACCACGCTGCGCCAGGCGATCACGCCGCAACGGATGATCGGCCGCGTGTCCGCGCTGATCAGCACCGCCACCTACGGCGCGCGGCCGGTGGGCGCGCTGCTCGGCGCCGCGCTCAGCGCACGCTGGAGCATCGACGTGTGTCTGGTCGCGGCGGCATTCGCGTTTGTCGTGCAGGCGCTGATTATCGTGATGTCGCCGGCGGCGCGGCTCGTGGGCATTCCCGAGCAGAGCGCGGCGGCGTGCTGAGCGCGGCGCGTGGTGAAGCCGCCAATCGTCCCGGTGAAAATGCATTTTCATCGAGGCGCGGCATTGCGAGGATGTTCAACCCGTTGTCGGCAGGGCCGTGGTCGGTGAAAACCCTCGAATCATGAAAATGAATTTTTTTCGGCGCGTGTTTTATGTAAATATAATTTCATCGAATTCGCATAAAACAACCGCGCCTGTCCGTTCGCATGATCCATCATCCGTCCGCTGTACCGAACCCCGCCGAGCAGGCCATTGCCGCGCGCATCACCGCCGCGATGCCGACGCTCACGCCGATCCACCAGCGCATGGGCGAGTACGTGCTGGCCCATCTGTTCCGCGCGGCGACGATGCGTATCGACGAACTCGCGAGCGTGGTCGGCGCGTCGGTCGCGAGCGCGAATCGCTTTGCGCGCGCGCTCGGCTTCGACGGTTATCCGCAGTTTCGCGAGGCGCTCGTGCGTGGCTTCGAGGCGACGCTCGCGCCGGTCGAGCGGCTGCGCAGCGCGCAGGAAACGCTTGCGGCCGGTGACGATCTGATCGACGCGTCGCTCCAGCAGGCCGCCGACAATCTGCACGCGACGCGGACGTCGATCGATCGCGCTAGCGCCGACGCCGCCGTCGAGGCGATCATCGCCGCGCGCCGCGTGTTCGTGATCGGCTTCGGTGCCAGCGCGTTTCTGGCGAGCCTGATGGAGCACGGGCTGCTGCCGTATCACGACAACGTGCATTCGCTCGCGCTGATCGGCGGGCCGTCGCACGCGGCGCGGCATCTCGTGAGCTCGGGCCCGGGCGATCTCGTGATCGGCATTGCGTTTCCGCGCTATGTCGAGGACACGATCGAGCTGGCGCGTCGCGCCTCGGAACGCGGCGCGCGCGTGCTGGCGCTCACCGACGGTCCACGCTCGCCGCTCGTGCAGTGCGCGGATCTCGCGCTGTATGTGCGCACCGACCGGCGTCTTGCGTCGAATGCCGATTCCGCGGTGCTCGCGGTCATCGAGGCGTTGTGCGACGCGGTGGCCTATCGCGCGCAACGCTCGGTCAAGGCGGCCGCCGAGGTCAGCGAGTTCGTGCTGCCGTGGCTGTTCGATCCGCAGTCCGGCGCGGCCGGCGCCGCGCAGGCGTCTTCGCGCGCTTCGAGCAAAGCTGCGCGAGCGAAGCCTGCCAAGCTCGAACACGGCGACGGCGCGAAGGCCGGCAACGCCAAAGTCAAAGGCATGAAAGCCAGCGATACCGAAGCACAAGCCGTCACGGCAGTCCGCACTCCCCGAACCAACCGCACTCCACGATCCAAACGATGAACCCCAACGCAGTCATTGCCATTCATGGCGGCGCAGGAACGATCCTGCGCGCGTCGATGTCGGCCAGCGCCGAAGCCGAATATCACGCGGCGCTCGAGGCGGTGCTGAGCGCCGGCCAGCGCGTGCTCGCCGACGGCGGCAGCGCGCTCGACGCGGTCAGCGAGGCGGTGCGCCTGCTCGAAGACTGCGCGCTCTTCAACGCGGGCCACGGCGCGGTCTACACGGCGGCCGGCACGCATGAGCTCGACGCGGCGATCATGGACGGCCGCACGCTCGATGCCGGTGCGATCTGCTGCGTGAAGCGCGTGCGCAATCCGATTCTCGCCGCGCGCCGGGTGCTCGAGCGCAGCGACCACGTGCTGTTCACCGCCGAAGGTGCGGAGGCATTCGCGGCGGCGCAGGGGCTCGAACTCGTCGATAACAGCTACTTCGATACCGACGCGCGCCGTCGCCAATGGCAGCTCGCGCGCGAGCAGCAGCGTCCGATGCTCGACCACGACGCCGCGACGCTCGCGTGCGAGGCTTCGCGCAACGCCGAGCCGACGCCGCACGAGCCGATCGATCCGAACCGCAAGTTCGGCACCGTCGGCGCGGTCGCGCTCGACCGCCACGGGCATCTCGCCGCGGCGACCTCGACGGGCGGCGTGACCAACAAGCAGGTGGGCCGCGTCGGCGATACGCCGCTGATCGGCGCCGGCTGCTACGCGGACGACGCGACCTGCGCGGTGTCGACGACCGGCTCCGGCGAAATGTTCATGCGCATGGTCGCCGCCTACGACGTCGCCGCGCAGATGGCGTATCGCCAGGTCTCGCTCGAACAGGCCGCGCACGACGTCGTGATGAACCGCCTGCCGAAGATCGACGGACGCGGCGGACTCGTCGCCGTCGACGGGCACGGCAACGTCACGCTGCCGTTCAATACCGAAGGCATGTACCGCGGTTTCGCGCGGTTGGGCGAAGCGCCCGTGACGGCGATCTATCGCTAGCCGCTCGCGCGCGTCGCCAGATTGCGTGAAGCCCCTGAAGCCCTGTTAGCCGCGTTCGAATGCAAAGCAAAGGAATCACCGTGCCGACTTCCACGCACACCGCCAGCCCACTTATCGAAACCCTGCCGCCGCAGCGCGTGCTGGCGGTCGACGATCTGACGGTCGCGTTCCGCCGCGGCGACGCGAGCTTCAACGCGGTGCGCAATCTGTCGTTTACGGTCGAGCGCGGCGAGACGCTCGCGATCGTCGGCGAATCGGGCTCGGGCAAGTCGGTCACGTCGCTCGCGCTGATGCGCCTGATCGAGCATGGCGGCGGACGTCTTGCCGGCGGCAGCATCGCGTTCCGGCGGCCCGACGGCAGCGTGCTCGATCTCGCGAAGGCGTCGTCCGGCACGATGCGCACGATTCGCGGCGCCGACATCGCGATGATTTTCCAGGAGCCGATGACCTCGCTCAATCCGGTCTTCACGGTCGGCGATCAGATCAGCGAGGCGATCGCGTTGCACCAGGGCAAGAGCCGCGAGGCCGCGCGTGCGGAAACCTTGCGTCTGCTCGCACTGGTTCGGATTCCCGAGGCGAAGCGCGTGGCGGCGCGTTTCCCGCATCAGCTGTCGGGCGGTATGCGCCAGCGCGTGATGATCGCGATGGCGTTGTCGTGCAAGCCCGCGCTGCTGATCGCCGACGAGCCGACCACCGCGCTCGACGTGACGATCCAGGCGCAGATCCTGCAATTGATCCGTGGGCTGCAGGACGAGATGAACATGGGCGTGATCTTCATCACGCACGACATGGGCGTGGTCGCCGAAGTGGCCGACCGCGTGCTCGTCATGTATCGCGGCGACAAGGTCGAGGAGGGCGCGTCGGACGCGCTGTTCGCCGCGCCATCGCATCCGTACACGAAGGCGCTGCTCGCGGCGGTGCCGCGGCTCGGCTCGATGCAGGGCACCGATCAGCCCGCGCGCTTTCCGATCGTGGCCGTCGAGCAGGCCGGCGCGAACGGCGCCGATGCCGCGGTGCAGCCCGCCGCGGCCGTCGCCGAACAGGCGCAGCCTGCCGTGCGCGACGACATGCCGCCGATTCTGCGCGTGCGCGATCTGGTCACGCGCTTTCCGGTACGCAGCGGCCTGTTCGGCCGCACGACGGGCCGCGTGCACGCGGTCGAGAAAGTCAGCTTCGATCTGCGCCCCGGCGAGACGCTCGCGCTGGTCGGTGAATCGGGCTGCGGCAAGTCGACCACGGGCCGCTCGTTGCTGCGGCTGGTCGACAGTCAGAGCGGCTCGATCGAATTCGCCGGCAAGGAAATCAGTTCGCTGAGCGGGCCCGCGTTGCAGGCGCTGCGCCGCGATATCCAGTTTATTTTCCAAGACCCGTTCGCGTCGTTGAATCCGCGCCTGACGGTCGGCTTCTCGATCATGGAGCCGCTGCTCGTGCATGGTGTCGCGCAGGGTGCAGAAGCGCAGGCGCGCGTCGCGTGGCTGCTCGAGAAAGTCGGCTTGCCGGCCGAGGCCGCGCGCCGCTATCCGCACGAGTTTTCGGGCGGGCAGCGTCAGCGTATCGCGATCGCCCGTGCGCTCGCGCTGAATCCCAAAGTCGTGATCGCCGACGAATCGGTGTCCGCGCTCGACGTCTCCGTGCAGGCGCAGATCGTCAATCTGATGCTCGATCTGCAGCGCGAGCTCGGCGTCGCGTATCTGTTCATTTCGCACGACATGGCGGTCGTCGAGCGCGTGTGCCATCGCGTCGCGGTGATGTATCTCGGCCAGATCGTCGAGATCGGACCGCGCCGCGCGGTGTTCGAGGCGCCGCGGCATCCATACACGAAGAAGCTGATGAGCGCGGTGCCGGTGGCCGATCCCGCGCGACGTCACGCGCAGCGCATGCTCGCCGCCGACGATATTCCGAGCCCGATTCGCGCGCTGCACGACGAGCCGGTCGTCGCGCCGCTCGTCGCGGTGGGACCGGATCACTTCGTCGCGCAGCATCGCGTCGGCGGCGTGTATTGAACGAAGCACCCACCATAACGACTTCGTCACACCCTCAACTCGCAGCCTGGAGCAATCTCATGAACCTGCTGTTCCCGTCCTCTTCGTTTCGTTTGCGTGCGCTCGTCAGCGGCGGCGCGGTGGTGTTCGCGATGCTCGCGGGCAATCTGGCGCACGCTGAAACCACGGCCGTGATGGCCGTCGCGTCGACCTTTACGTCGCTCGATCCGTACGACGCGAACGACACGCTGTCGCAGGCGGTCGCGAAGTCGTTCTACCAGGGCTTGTTCGGCTTCGACAAGGACATGAAGCTCGTCAACGTGCTCGCCGACAGCTACGAGGCGAGCCCCGACGCGCGCGTCTATACGATCAAGCTGCGCCATGGCGTGAAGTTCCAGGACGGCACCGACTTCAACGCGGCCGCGGTGAAGGCGAACTTCGACCGTGTGACCGACCCGGCCAACAAGCTCAAGCGCTACAACATGTTCAGCCGCATCGAGAAGACCGAGGTCGTCGATCCGTACACGGTGCGCATCACGCTGAAGACGCCGTTCTCGGCGTTCATCAACGTGCTCGCGCATCCGTCGGCGGTGATGATCTCGCCGGACGCACTGAAAAAGTACGGCAAGGACATTGCCTTTCATCCGGTCGGCACCGGTCCGTTCGAACTGGTGAAGTGGGACCCGGCCGGCGACCTGACCGTGAAGAAGTTCGCCGGCTACTGGAAGAAGGGCTACCCGAAGATCGATGCGATCGACTGGAAGCCGGTGGTCGACAACAACACGCGCGCCGCGCTGATGCGTACCGGCGAAGCGGACTTCGCGTTCCAGGTGCCGTTCGAACAGGCCGCGCAACTGCAGTCGAGCCCGAAGGTCGACCTGATCGCGGCGCCGTCGATCATCCAGCGCTACATCAGCATGAACATGAACCAGAAGCCGTTCGACAACCCGAAGGTGCGTGAAGCGCTGAACTATGCGGTCAACAAGGAAGCGCTGACCAAGGTCGCGTTCGCCGGTTACGCGACGCCGGCCGACGGCGTGGTGCCGCAGGGCGTCGACTACGCGGTCAAGCTCGGACCGTGGCCGTACGATCCGGCGAAGGCGCGCGAACTGCTGAAGGAAGCGGGCTACCCGAACGGTTTCGAAACCACGCTGTGGTCCGCGTATAACTACTCGACCGCGCAGAAGGTGATCCAGTTCGTGCAGCAGCAGCTCGCGCAGGTCGGCATCAAGGCGAGCGTCGAAGCGCTCGAAGCGGGTCAGCGCGTCGCCAAGGTCGAAAGCGCGCAGGATCCGGCCACCGCGCCGGTGCGCATGTACTACGCGGGCTGGTCGTCGTCGACCGGTGAATCGGACTGGGCGATCAGCCCGCTGCTGGCGGGCTACTCGTTCCCGCCGAAGATGATGAACACCGCGTACTACAAGAGCGACGCGGTCGACAACGATCTGAAGCAGGCGCTCGAAACCACCGACCGCACCCAGAAGGCCGCGCTCTACACCGATGCGCAGAAGCGCGTCTGGGCCGACGCGCCGTGGATCTTCCTCGTCAAGGAGAAGGTCGTGTACGCGCGCAGCAAGCGTCTGTCGGGCGCTTACGTCGCGCCGGACGGCTCGTTCAACTTCGACGAGATCGCGATCAAGTGACGAGCTGACGAGGCGGCATGCGCAGCGGGCGGTTCGCGCCGCCGCGCGTGCCGCCGCCGCACCCGATGCCTCGTTGCCCGCTTCATTTGCCGCTCATTTGCCGGACTGGTTTCATGCTGAACTTCCTCGTCAAACGTCTGCTAGGCCTGCTGCCGACGCTGTTCATCGTCGCTGTGCTGGTGTTTCTGTTCGTGCATCTATTGCCGGGCGATCCGGCGCGGCTCGCCGCCGGACCCGAAGCGGACGAGGCGACTGTCGCGCTCGTGCGCTCCGACCTCGGCCTCGACCGGCCGCTGCCGCAGCAGTTCGTCCGTTTCTTCTGGCGGATGGCGCATGGCGACTTCGGCATGTCCACGCGCAGCAAGCGGCCCGTGAGCCAGGAGATCGCGGAACGCTTCATGCCGACGCTGTGGCTGACGATCGCCAGCATGGTGTGGGCGGTCGTGATCGGCATGGCGATCGGCATCGCGTCGGCGGTGTGGCGTAACCGCTGGCCGGACCGGCTCGGCATGACGCTCGCGGTGTCGGGCATTTCGTTTCCGGCGTTCGCGCTCGGCATGCTGCTGATGGAGATCTTCTCGGTGCAGCTCGGCTGGCTGCCGATCGTCGGCGACGGTTCGTGGCGCAGCTACGTGCTGCCGTCGCTGACGCTCGGTGCGGCGGTCGCCGCGGTGATGGCGCGCTTCACGCGGGCGTCGTTCGTCGAAGTGCTGCATGAGGACTTCGTGCGCACCGCGCGTGCGAAGGGCGTGCCCGAGCGGCTCGTGATCCTGAAGCACTGCCTGCGCAACGCGCTGATTCCCGTCGTCACGATGATGGGGCTGCAGTTCGGCTTTCTGCTCGGCGGCTCGATCGTCGTCGAGGTGGTGTTCAACTGGCCGGGCCTGGGCCGGTTGCTCGTCGATGCCGTGTCGATGCGCGACTATCCGATCATCCAGGCCGAGGTGCTGTTGTTCTCGCTCGAATTCATCATCATCAACCTGATCGTCGACGTGCTGTACGCGGTGATCAACCCGACCATCCGCTTCAAGTGAGGCCCGCATGAGCACCACTGCCACCGGGCCGAATGCGGCCAATCCCGCTGCCGCCGAACGCGCGATCCGCACGCCGTGGAGCGAGTTCTGGCGCAAGTTCCGCAAGCAGCATGTCGCGATGGCCGCCGGCGTGTTCGTGCTGCTGCTGATCGTGATCGCGATCATCGCGCCGCATATCGTGCCGTACGACCCCGAGAATTTCTTCGACTACGACGCGCTGAACGCGGGGCCGTCGGCCGCGCACTGGTTCGGTGTCGATTCTTTGGGCCGCGATATTTTCAGCCGCATCCTCGTCGGTTCGCGGATTTCGCTGCAGGCGGGCTTTTTGTCCGTCGCGATCGGCGCGCTGATCGGCACGTTGTTCGGGCTGCTTGCCGGTTACTACGAGGGCTGGTGGGATCGCATCACGATGCGGGTGGCCGACGTGCTGTTCGCGTTCCCGGGCATTCTGCTCGCGATCGGCGTGGTCGCGATTCTCGGCAACGGCATGATCAACGTGATCTGCGCCGTGGCCATCTTCAGCATTCCGGCGTTCGCGCGGCTCGTGCGCGGCAATACGCTGATGCTCAAGCAGCTCACCTATATCGAGGCGGCGCGCAGCATCGGCGCGTCGGACTGGACGATCATCGTGCGGCACATTCTGCCGGGCACGATTTCATCGGTCATCGTGTATCTGACGATGCGCATCGGCACATCGATCATCACGGCGGCGAGCCTGTCGTTCCTCGGCCTCGGCGCGCAGCCGCCGACGCCCGAGTGGGGCGCGATGCTCAACGAAGCGCGCGCCGACATGGTGACCGCGCCACATATCGCGCTGTTTCCGAGCCTCGCTATCTTCCTGACCGTGCTTGCGTTCAACCTGCTCGGCGACGGTTTGCGCGACGCGCTCGATCCGAAGCTGGATCGGCCATGAGCATCGGCAAGCATTCGGCCGAGCGAGCGCCGCATCTTGGCACGTTGCCGGCAGGACCGCGCGGCACGATCGCCGACGTGGACGGCGTGAGCGTCGGACATTGCACGCTTGCCGAAGGCGCGCTGCAAACCGGCGTGACCGTGATCCGGCCGCATCGCGGCGATCCGTTCGTCGACAAGGTGCCGGCCGCCGCGTCGGTGATCAACGGTTTCGGCAAGAGCATCGGGCTCGTGCAACTCGACGAACTCGGCACGCTGGAGACGCCGATCGCGCTGACCAACACGTTCGGCGTCGGCGTGCTCGCGCAGGCGCAGATTCGCGCGGCGATCCGCGCGAATCCACGGATCGGCCGCGAATGGTCGACGGTCAATCCGCTCGTGTTCGAATGCAACGACGGTTACCTGAACGATATCCAGACGCTTGCCGTTGCCGAACGGCATTTCGACGACGCATTCGATGCGGCGAGCGCGGACGTGGGGCGCGGCGCGCTCGGTGCGGGGCGCGGCATGTCGTGCTTCGATCTGAAGGGCGGCATCGGCACCGCGTCGCGTGTGGTGAGTGCGGCGGGCCGTGACTATACCGTCGGCGCGCTCGTGCTTGCGAACTTCGGCCGCCTGCCGATGCTGACGATCGACGGCACGCCGCTCGGCCGCATGCTGACCGAACGAGCGGCCGCGGCCGAGCTTGCCAATGCCGCTGCCAATGCTGCTGCACATGCAACCGCCGACAAACCCGAGCAAGGCTCGATCGTCATGATCGTCGCGACCGATGCGCCGCTCGATGGGCGACAGCTCAAACGCCTGTCGTTGCGCGCGGCGGCCGGTCTTGCGCGCAGCGGCTCCGTGTACGGCCACGGCAGCGGCGATATCGCGCTGGCGTTTTCGACCGCTTACACGGTGCCGCACGGCGCGGACTTCGTCGCGCTGCCGCCGCTGGTCGCGGATCACGGTATGGACCCGCTGTTTCGCGCCTGCGCCGACAGCATCGAACAGGCGATCGTCGATGCATTGTGGAGCGCCGAGTCCGTCACCGGTCGCGACGGACATCGACGGCTGTCGCTGCGCGACAGCGTGCCGGACCTTACCCAGCTACTGAGGCATGCTGCGCGATGAAAGTCCTGATCTCCACCGATATCGAAGGCGTCGCCGGCGTCTTCCACGCCGAGCAGACGCGCGCGGGCAATGGCGAATACGAAGCCGCGCGACGCTGGATGACGCTCGAAGCCAACGCCGCAATCGAAGGCGCGTTCGCGGGCGGTGCGACCGACGTGTGGGTCAACGATTCGCACGGCGGCTTTCGTAACCTGCTGCCCGACCTGCTCGACCCGCGCGCGCAGGTGGTGCTCGGCAAGCCGCGCACGCTCGGCATGATGGCCGGGCTCGAATACGGTGCGGCGCTCGTCTTCATGCTCGGCTATCACGCGAAGGCGCAAACGCGCGGCGTCCTCGCGCATACGATCAACAGCGTCGCGTTCGCGCGGGTCGCATTCAATGGCGTGGAGCTGGGCGAAGCAGGGTTGTACGGTGCGCTCGCCGAAGAATATGGCGCACGTGTGGTGCTGTTATCGGGTGACGACGTGTTCGCCGAGGAGACCGCGCCGCGTTTTCCGGACGCGCGGTTCGTCGTCACGAAGGTCGCAACCGGCCAGGCCAGCGGCGTCACGCAGTCGCCCGCGAGCGTGCGCGAGGTGCTGCGGGCCGCCGCGTCCGACGTGGTCCGTCAGCAAGTCGAAGCGGGCCGCGCGCCTGCCGCGACGCGCGTGGAGCCGCGAGCGGTCGACTGCGAACTGCGCGTGCAGACGAGCGGACTCGCCGATCTGTTCTGCCAATGGCCGACGCTCACGCGCGTCGATGGCGTGACGCTGCGCTTCAGCGCGGCGTCGGCCGAGCATGCGGTGCGGATGCTGAACTGCCTGTCGGCGATGTCGTTCATGCTGCGTTGAGCCGCGGGGCATCGAGCCGCTGGCGGCTTACGGCTGCTGCCGCCGGCTCAGCTCGCGCGCCGCGTGATCGATCGCCTCCGCCACCGCGCCGGCGTGCGACACCGGCGCGAGATGGCTCGACGCGATCGGCACCACCTTCGCGCCGATCCGCCCGGCGATCATTTTCTGCAGATCGGGCGACACCGCGCGGTCTTTCGTCGTCAGCACGTACCACGACGGTTTATCTTTCCAGCCCACCTGATCGACCGGTTCGTCGAATGCGTTCGCGGCGATCGGCACCTGTGCGGCCGCGAGCACGCGCGTGACGGTCTCGGGCACGTCGGCGGCGAGGTCGGCGCGATAGCGCGCGCGGTCGACCCACAAAAAGCCGTTGGCGTCCTTGCTGATGCTCTGACCGGCCGGCATCGGCCCGCCGGCCTTCATCACGTCCATCGCCGATTCGTGCAGTTGCGGCGCGAGCGCGGCGACATACACGAGACCGGCGACGTTCGGCGCATTCGCGGCGACCTCGGTGATCACCACGCCGCCCCACGAGTGACCGACCAGCAGCACCGGACCGTTCTCGCGGTCGAGCACGCGGCGGGTCGCGGCGACGTCGTCGGCGAGCGACGTCAGCGGGTTCTGCACCGAGCTCACGTGATAACCCTTTTGCTGCAGCTTCGCGACCACGCCGTTCCAGCTCGATCCGTCGAGGAACGCGCCATGCACCAGCACGATATTGCGCACCGGGCCGCCGAGCGCGGCGGCAGCGGGCTTGCCGGGCGAAGCGTCGGCGGGCGACGGCACCGGCTGGGCGCCTGGCTGCGAACTGGCGTCATCGGCCGGTTGCTGGGCGGCGGGCGCCGTCTGCGCGAGCGCGGACGGACTCACGCCCGAGAAACAGAGGCACAACACGGTGGCGCAAAGCAGACGTTTGGGCGACATGTTGACGCTCCGCGGGTCGAAAAGTGGACTTCGGCAACATACCCAGGTGCCGTCGCCGTGACAATCACTATCCGCGCGCTTAAGTGCGGCGCAGAACGAAGGCGGGCGGCGCGCATCGCCGGCTTGGCCGGGCCGGATCGTGCTAAACCCTGTTGCTGCTTTGCAGGATTGCGCTGGGCGGCGCGATCGGCACGGGCCCCTTTTCTCGGCTCCACCGGCCTGCTGCAGGCCGCCGGTCCGTCGCTCATGCCCCAAAGTTCCCGACATAGGTCGGCCGGGTGTGTGCGAACGCACAGATCGATTTTTGCGAATCGGTAACCTCTGTCCAGTCGTCCGGCATAAGCCGGCATGGCTGGCAATGCCGGCCATCCCCCGACCGGCGACATGGCGTGCTGCCAAGCCCCCGCGCTAGCGAGCGGTCTCAAGGGCGCAGCAACGCCACGTTCATTGACGTACCGCGGAGAGACACCATGTTCAACGCAGGGGCCGTACGGGCCAGGTCGAACTTCGGCGCGGGCGCCGCGCTCCTGCTGTTGATTGCGGTAGCCTGCCTCGTGCTGCGCATCATGCACGTCGTCGCGAAGTTTCGTGGCAACGTGCCCGACGCCTTCGGCGATTTCAATTTCTACCTGTACGCCTTCAACGTTGTGCTACCAGACCCGGCGCGCCTGTACGACCACGACGCGCTCATCGGGTTTTTGCAGAGCATTGGCGCGCGCTCGACGGGAGACGACATCTTCTACGCGTACCCGCCGCAGTTTGCGCTGGTGTTTGCGCCGCTCGCGCTACTGACGCCGCTCGCTGCGAAAATCGTCTGGGTGAGTGCATCGGTCGTGCTGTTTGCGGTGGCTTTGTATCTCCTCGTCACGATGGCCTACCGCGGCACGGAGCGCAGCGTCAATCTGCTGCTGGTGGCGGTCGCGCTGCTGAGCTTTCCGCTCGTCGAAGACACCTACGACGGCCAATCTAACGAACTGCTGTTCTTCCTGCTGATTGCGACGTTCGCGTTGATCGAGCGTGGCAAGGGCTACACCGCGGGGCTCTTTCTCGGCTTTGCGATCGCGATCAAGCTCACGCCGGTGGCCGTCGCCGGCTTGCTGTTGCTGCGTCGCGAATGGCGGACGTTTGTGATGGCGAGCGCGGTCGCGATTGCCTTGACGCTGATCACCGGCGCGCGCCTCGGCTTCGACGTTTTGTGGCACTACCTCGTGTCGGATATGCCGCGCCTGAACGGCATGGCGCTGGCGATGAGCGGTGGCGGCGCGCCGATGAACAATGCCGTGAGGGGTGCGTTGCAGACGCTATCGGCGACGCTCGGCATGCCGATGTCCGGTGCGTTGCTCTCCGTTGCTTCGCATGCGTTGGTGTTGGCTGCGTGCGTGCTGTCCGCGTATCTGGTGTTCCGCCGCCACCGGGACAGCCGCGTCGACTACGCGCTCGCTTCGATGACGATGCTCGTCGCTTATCCGATCCTCGAGCCGATCCACATGGTGCTCGCGTCGATCCCGTTGCTGATCTTGCTGGGCACCGCTTTCGAAGCGCGCGGCGGACAGTTGTCGGCGCTCGGTCCGAGACTCGAGATGCTTCTCGCCGCGGTCGTGGTGGTCTTGCTGTTCTTTTCGGCGCGGTTTGTGTCCTATACCGTCGCGGCGCTGATCGTTTATGGGCTTTGTGTTGCGAGATACTTTCCGCCGTCGCGAGTGGGGTGGCGAGAGCGTGCTTACCAGCCTGGATGAGCGATCGGGGTGTGGCTTCGAGCGTTTCTGACGAGAGATGCGACTGCCGATGTCTTGCGCGCGATCGGGAATCGGGAAGACTGTTTGATGGCAGGGCCGCAATCAATATCGCGCCGTCGAGGCTTGATGGACGATGCGCGCCGCAAGCTGTTCAGTGCGCAATCGGAATTCCAGAAGGCGAGCAAAGTCGAGCGCGCCGCCGTGCTGGCTTTCATCGAAGCGTATGACCACGCAACCGAGGTGCGTCGTGGTTGATTTTCTGCACGCCTCCGCAACGGGATGCCGCGACGCCTGACGCCGCTGTTATCCGCTTCGATCAACTGCACGCGCTGGCGGGGCTGTTGAGTCTGGAAGAAGTCGCGGAGCAATTCTCCGATCTCTCGACCATTGCCCAGGTTTCCGAAAGCCGAGGAGATTTTGGGCGGTCGCCCATGTACGGACTGCCTGTCGCACGGCAATTATCTGGCTGCTGTCAACCCCGGCAGCGACTTCAGATAGACCATCGACACACCCATGTCCCAGTCCGTATTTGAGATGCACTCCGTGGAGCTGTCCTGCCAGCGGCCACCGGGGGCCTGTTATGTCATCTGCGACGAGTGGCACTATAAAGCGTGCCTCGGCAAGGCCGCGGACCTTCAGAGGGCCAGGGTGGAGACCCGGGAGTTTCTTGACATTGCCCAACTGAATCACAGGGCGTGGCAGGACGACCGGAAACTGGTCAGGAATCTCATTGGCAGTCACTGGCTGTTTTTTCATCGCGTACGGGACCGCAACCCTGACACCGATGGCTGGTGGGTCATCGTTGCGCTTCTCGAAGAGGTGCGCCGGGGTGCCCTGCTTGCCATTAAAGGTCCTCGCGATAGCCTGTTTCCGTCACCCTACACCAGCACGCCGTTGCGGAATATCGCATCGAGGTCCGGTAATCGCTCGGACGGCGAACCTGTGCTGTCCGTCCAGTACGATCCGGCCACCTGGCAAGCCCGGCTGAACGCTGCGCGTGCAGCCAGGGTGACACCGCCGCGCATCGAGATACCACAGGAACTGAGCAAGGCGCAGCGGTGGCAGACGCGCAAGGCGCTGATTGCGGCGGGCAATACGGCCATGTCAGGACGCGCGCGGGCAGCGGCTGAACGGCTCGCACGCAACAATGTCGCGGTGGAGAAGGCCAGACTCTCCGATCATGTCTACGAGCCGTCAAGGCCGGTGCCAGAAGGGTGGGCGAACCGCAGCGGGGATACGGAATTTCTGAATCAATATCGACTCGACCCTCTTGACCTGACAATGGAAGGTTCAAATTTCCGGGCGCAGCTATACGAACCCGATCCTCATGTCTTCGGCGACGATATGAAGCCCACCCTCGCCTTCAGGGGAACCGAAATGACGAGCCTGGCCGACTGGTCGAACAACTTCAGCCAAAGCGTGGATATGGAATCGCCCTATTACGAGAGGGCTGTCAATACAGGTAAAAAATTAGCTTTCTCAACAGAACCTATCGACATAACAGGACACTCGCTAGGCGGCGGTCTGTGTTCTGCTGCTTCTTTGGCCAGCGGCAAGGACTGCTGGAGCTTCAATGCCGCCGGTCTGCACCCGAAGACGGTCGAACACTACGGCGGCCAGGTCACACCATCGAACATCAATGCGTACCATGTGAAGGGCGACATTCTGACCGTGGCACAGACGTGGACGCCGCTGCCCGGTGCAGCCGGTACTGCCTATCCGCTGCCCGGCAGCGGCTCGCCCGTGTCGCGGCACTTCATCAGGCAGGCAATAGACGGCATCGAGCAGCAGAAGGCGGAGGACATTTTCGTACTTGAAACACTGTCATAACGTGGCTGAAAGCGATGAAAACACTCAGCCGAATCTTTATCGTGCCGGTGCTGTTGCTGGCGCTATCCCCTGTGGTTCATGCAATGAACAAATTTCCCGCCACTGATTTTTTTAGCGGCCCGCAACTCGAACTGGCGCAGGCCATCGAGCGAGGTGACATGGAGCGGGTCCGGCGACTGGCACCGAAGACGGACTTGAACACGCCCGGACGCAAGAACATGACGATGCTGTTTTTTGCGTTTCAGGAGGCGTTGCAGCGCGACCCGCATCGGCTTGCGGTTGCGTCGGAGGTGGTGAGGGCCGGGGCCGATCCCGTGCAGGCCGTCCCGGATTATGGCAGCCCCCTCGGGGTCATCCTCAACAGCTCGCACCCGGAATTCCTGCGTGCGATGCTGGACGGTAGCGTTGACCCCAACACCATGATCGAGGGCCGCAGACCCATCATTTTCTTTGTTGCAAGAGAGTCGACATCTGGTTCGCTCAAGCTGCTGGTGGAGCGTGGCGCAGATGTGAACCGGCGCGATTCGTTGCGTAATTCAGTGCTATTTGAAGCATTGATGAACAACGCACTCGACCAGATCGACTACCTTCTCGATCACGGCGCAAACCCGTCTACTTACGAAATCAACGGAGTATCGTTCCCATTCGCGCTTTCGCATGACATCAACAGAAACGCCCCCGCGCCTGATTCCCCGACCTACAAAAAGCTAATCGAGATTCGGGACCGCATCATCAAGATGGGCGTGAAATGGCCTCCGGAGACTCCGGAACAGATAAAAGCACGTTGGGGAGCCAATCCTCCGCGACGGCTCGATGACAGCAAGCTTCCGCTGCCTTGAGGCAGAAACCGAATGGGCTACATCCGTGTGGCCTTTTTGCTGCCGCAGTTGGGCCGGTGTGCAGATATGCTTCGCCCATGCCTCCATCATTGGGCGACACCGGTCCAAAAGGTTGTCCTGAGCTTCCTCCGGGTCAATGTTTGCTGCCAGTTTTTCGCGGGCGTCTGCCGCGCCGCTGCGGGGGCGTTGTTCACCCGTCGGGTGCTTGAATCGTGGCAACCCCCGAAACGCCCCCTTGGTGGGGGCTGTAATCGCTGGTGAACCCTAGGAGACCATAGCAAACAAAAGCGCCGCTCAGCGCTAGCTGTCGGGGCTTCGTGGTGAACCGTTGAAACCGGTTGAAGAGTGTTTGGTGCCCAGGGCCGGAATCGAACCGGCACGCCTTGCGGCGGGGGATTTTGAGTCCCCTGCGTCTACCAATTTCACCACCTGGGCAGATACTGCAGTGCGCGCATTGGGAGTTAAGCGCGCGAGGAAGACGCAGATTATGGCCGAAAATCGCTCGACGGGCAAGGTTGCTTTCAGCCGCAGCAGCGCGTGCGCGGGGACGGTGCTTGGACGCTGCGCGAGAACGTTCGAGGGTCTGCTCGCCGGGGTAGCGGTCAAACACCATCGCGAGATTGCGCACGAGCATGCGACCGGGTATCCGCACTTCGCGGTGCGCGGCCGCGCGGCGTGCCGCGTATGCATGGCCCATTGCGAGCCTCGAGTTCCAGTGCGAGCCGGTGCGTCCCGATTGTGTAAAAAAGATCGCACGCACACGCAGTGGCACAATGCGGGTCTGGCAACGCATTGCCAAGGCTTGAGTTCAGGAAACACGACGTGGATCAAAGGTTGAACGCCGCACGGGTAGACGCTCATGCGTGCCGTCCCGATTGCGGCGCGTGCTGTATCGCGCCGTCGATTTCGAGTCCGATTCCGGGTATGCCCAATGGCAAGCCGGCGGGCGTGCGCTGCGTGCAACTCGGCGACGATTTGCGCTGCGCGATCTTCGGCCGGCCGGAGCGTCCCGCATGCTGCTCCGGTCTGCAGCCGCAACTCGAGATGTGCGGTGCCAATCGCGGCGAAGCGCTCGCGTGGCTCACGCAACTCGAGGCGCAAACGCGACCGGCATCCCATCCATGACGCGCGGCACGCGATCAGCGCCGCGCCATCCACACGCCCGCCAACGCAAGCCGATGTCCGCAAGCGCTTCCATAGGAGATTTCGCATGACTCGACTCGCAGCGCCGGCCCGGCGCGGCTTTTTGCGCGCAGCGCTGATCGGCAGCAGCGTGCTTGGCATCACCTTGTCGCTCGCGGCTTGCGCAAGCCCGACGTTTCCGTTCATGCCGTCGCATTACACGTTCTCGCAGCAGCAGGTACAGGAGGCCGTGCAGCGCAAGTTCCCGTACCAGCGCACGGTCTCGCAGGTGTTCGACGTCGCGCTGAGCAATCCGGTGGTGGGCATGCTGCCCGATGCGAACCGGGTGCAGGTAAAACTCGACGCGCGTTTCGCGAGCCCGTTCCTGCAGGAGCCGGTCGATGGCGTGTTCACGCTGTCGAGCGAACTCGCCTACGACGCGGCGAGCCGCTCGGTGATCCTCAGGTCGCCAAGCGTCGATAACGTCAGCGTGAGCGGCCAGGCGCAGGTCTACACGCAGCAGATCAACGCGGCCGCGGCGCTGCTCGCGACCCAATTGCTGACCAACTATCCGATCTACACCTTCAAACCCGAGCAACTGCAATTTGCCGGCGTGAGCTACCAACCCGGTACAATCACCATCCTTACAAACGGCATACGCGTGCAGATCGTCGAAAAATGACACGCACGCGCGGCCGCCAGGGCCGCGCATGCCAGCGATCACCGTGCCGGCCCTTTTCGTTGCGACAACCTACCGCGATAAGGGGCATGGATGGACTGGCTACTGGCTTGCAAGGCGCTGATTCTGGGCGTGGTCGAGGGCTTGACGGAGTTTTTGCCGGTGTCGAGCACCGGTCATCTGATCGTCGTCGGCAGTCTGCTCGACTTCTCCGACGAACACGCAAAGACCTTCGATGTCGTGATCCAGCTCGGCGCGATTCTCGCTGTGTGCTGGGAGTTTCGTCGCCGCATCGGCAACGTGATCGTGGGTCTGCCGAGTCGACCTGATGCGCGCCGCTTCGCGCTGAATGTGATCATCGCGACGATTCCGGCGGTCGTGCTCGGCCTGTTGTTCGAGAAATCGATCAAGGAGGCCCTGTTCTCGCCGGTGCCGGTCGCGTTCGCGCTGGTCGCGGGCGGGGTCGTGATTTTGTGGGCGGAGGCGCGTCAACGTGCGCGCGGCGACACGGCGGTGCGGGTGCGCAGCATCGACGATCTGAGCCCGCTCGATGCACTGAAGGTCGGCCTTGCGCAGTGCTTCGCGTTGATTCCGGGGACCTCTCGCTCGGGCTCGACGATCATCGGCGGCATGCTGTTCGGCATCGAACGCCGCGCCGCGACCGAGTTTTCATTCTTCCTCGCGATTCCGATCATCTTCGGCGCGACCGCCTACGAGCTATACAAGGACTGGCATCTGCTCACCGCCGATGCGCTCGGCAGCTTCGCGCTCGGCTTTGCGGCGGCGTTCGTCAGTGCGTTCATCTGCATACGCTGGTTGCTGCGCTATGTCGCGACGCATGACTTCACGGTGTTCGCGTGGTACCGGATCGGCTTCGGTCTGCTGATCCTGCTGATCGGTTATAGCGGTGGGTTGAGCTGGGCCGATTGAGGTTGGCCGTGCGATGAAAAAAGGTCCGCGTATGTCTACGCGGACCTTTTTTCGTTGGCTCGCCGTCTCGCCGCGTTACGCCGCGCCGCGCTTGCGGAACACGAGGTCCCACACGCCGTGGCCGAGCCGCAGACCGCGCCGCTCGAACTTCGTCACCGGACGGTAGTCGGGCCGCGGCGCGTAGGCGTGCGCCGTGTTCTCGAGCAGCGGATCGGCGCCCAGCACTTCGAGCATCTGTTCGGCGTAGTTCTGCCAGTCGGTCGCGCAATGCAGATACGCACCGGGCTTCAAACGCGACACCAGCAGCGCGACGAACTTCGGCTGGATCAGCCGGCGCTTGTGATGGCGCGCCTTGTGCCACGGGTCGGGGAAGAAGATGTGCACGCCGTCGAGGCTGTCGGGCGCGATCATCTGCTCGAGTACCTCGACCGCGTCGTGCTGGATGATGCGGATGTTCGTCAGCGACTGCTCGCCGATCAGCTTCAGCAGCGCGCCGACGCCGGGCTCGTGGACTTCGACGCCGAGGAAGTCGTCGGCGGGACGTTGCGCGGCGATCTCCGCGGTGCTCGCGCCCATGCCGAAGCCGATTTCGAGTATGCGCGGCGCCTGTCGGCCGAATACGCCGGCCCAGTCGGGCTGCTGCGGCGCGTAGGGAACGACGAAGCGCGGACCGAACTCATCGAGCGCGCGGCGCTGGCCGGTCGACACGCGACCCGCGCGCGTCACGAAGCTGCGGATGCGGCGGTGGTATAGCGTATCTGCCGGCGTTGTGCCAGGCGTGCCGTCGACGTTGTTCGCGTCGTTGCCGGTGGGCTGGTCGGCGGCTGCGCTCGTGGGTGTCGGGGCGTCGTCCGGGAGGCCGGAGTCGTTTGGATCGTGGATCATCGTCGATGCTGCTGCAAGCGTGAGGGCTGCGCGTCGCGCGCTGTGCCGGGCCGTTGCCACTACGAAAAAGCCGCCTTCAGGGAGGCGGCTCTTGCTGGATTCCGCTGAACACTCAGCCGGAAAGTGGAGCGGGCGATGGGAATCGAACCCACGGCTCTAGCTTGGGAAGCTAGGGTATTACCATTATACGACGCCCGCAGAGCGCGCTATTTTACAGGCTTTCGGGTCGTTTGGGCAGGGGTAGAGTCGATGCCCAGGAACAGCACCCGCCTTTTATCGGCTTCGACGGTTCGAACGGCACTGACCTTCAGATAGCGTCTGCGCCTGCCGATAACCCGACTGATATCCGATGCCGTGCGCTTTCGCAACCGGAAGCCAGCACGAGTCCGGCGCTCCCCTCCCGATCAAGAGACTTTCCCAAAATGCAGTGGCTTTCCAATCTGAAGCTGAGCCAGAAGCTTGTCGGCTCGTTGTTGCTGTGCGCGTTCGTGACGGCCATCGTCGGCACGGTCGGTGTACTGAAGGTGCGCGAATTCGCGACGATGCAAACCGAGATGTACGACCGCGAATTCGTGCCGGTGCGCAACGACGGCACCGCCGCCTGGCAGGCCGCCTCGCACTTCCGCCGTCTCTATTCGTACATTCTGAATCCGGAGCCGGCCGGCCGCGCCGACACGGTGCGCCTGAATCACGGCGGTGAAGCGGCGATCCTGTCGGCGTTCGACTACGAGCGCAAGCACGCGACCACCGACGCGCAAAAGCAATTGCTAAGCGACTTCGACGCCGCCTATCCGGCCTATATGAGTTCGGTCGCGAAAGTGATGGCGCTTGCCGACCAAGGCGATCAGACCGGCGCGCTCGCCGAGCTCAAATCGACCACCGATCCGCTGCACGTCAAGCTGCGCACGCTGATGATCCAGCTGTCCGACGTGCGCGACGAACTGGCCAGGCAGCGCGTTGCGAACGGCGTCGACATGGTCCGCTCGGTGACGTGGTGGATCGCGAGCTGCGCGGTCGTCGGTGTCGCGATTGCGATCGGCCTCGGACTGCTGGTGACGCGTGCGGTCGTGCGGCAGATCGGCGGCGAACCGGCCGACGTTGCAAAGATCGTCGAGCAGATCGCGAGCGGCGACCTGAGCCAGCGTCTGCACACCGACAGCACCGACGAGCGCAGCATCCTGCGCGCGGTTGCGCACATGCAGCAGCGTCTCGCGACGACGATCGGCTCGATTCGCGAAAGCGCCGAGTCGGTCAGCATCGCTTCGCAGCAGATCGCGAGCGGCAACATCGATCTGTCCGCGCGCACCGAAGGGCAGGCCGCTTCGCTCGAACAGACCGCCGCGAGCATGTCGGAGTTGACGCAGACCGTCAGCCGCAACAGCGACAACGCACGCAACGCGAGCGCGCTCGCAACTCAGGCGGCGCAGGTCGCCAACACGGGCAACACGGCGGTCGAGGGGATGGTGCGGACCATCGGCGAGATCAGCGGCAGCTCGACGAAGATCTCGGAAATCACCGGCGTGATCGAGGGCATCGCGTTCCAGACCAATATTCTTGCGTTGAACGCGGCGGTCGAGGCGGCGCGCGCGGGCGAGCAGGGGCGCGGCTTCGCGGTGGTCGCGAGCGAGGTGCGCAATCTCGCGCAGCGCTCGGCGAGCGCGGCCAAGGAGATCAAGGAGATGATCACGACATCGGCCGCGATCATCGAGGGCGGTACGCAGCAAGCGGCCGAAGTCAGCGCGACGATGACGGACATCAAGGACGCGATCCATCGCGTGTCGGATATCGTCGGCGAGATCGCGACGGCATCCGAAGAGCAGAACCGCAGCATCCACCAGGTCGGCCAGGCGGTCACGCAGATGGACGAGACCACGCAGCAGAATGCGGCGCTCGTCGAACAGGCTGCGGCGGCTGCGCAATCGCTCGAAGCGCAGGCGCGCAACATGAAGCAGACGGTGTCGGTGTTCCGCACGGGGGAGAGCCGCGTTTTTGCGGCGGCCGTACCGAAACCCGCGCCGACTCGAGCGCCCGCGCGCTCACACGTCGACAAGCGCGCGTTGCCGCGGCCAGCGATGGCCGCGCCCGCGCGCGAGCGCGTGGCGGAAACTGCGGCTGCGGATAATGACTGGAGTACGTTCTGATTCAGGGCTTGCGAGCGGCACGATCAGTCGTGCCGAGCCGCATATTCGGATGGCGCGGCCGATTGGCGATTGATCGCCTGAGGCGGCCGAAGCATCCCCTTCACCTGCGACATCAACTCAGATCACAAAATAAGTCAGCTGAACCGCCGCACGCGTGACGACCATCTGCAGCACCTGCACGATCACGAACAGCAGGATCGGCGACAGATCGATGCCGCCGAATTTCGGCAGCACGCGGCGCAGCGGATTCAGAAACGGCGCGGTTAGCTGATAGAGAATCGGCATCGCCGGCGAACGCGGGTTCAGCCATGACAGCAGCGCCATCAGGATCGTCATCCAGATGATCAGATTGAGCGCCCATTTGATCGCCGTCAGCACCGCGACGATCAGCAGCGTCGGCACGAGCGTCAGCGGATCGGCACCGGTCAGCACGATCATCAGGACGACGTAGATGATCGCGGCGATCAGTGTCGCGACCACGCTCGCCCAGTCGATGTTGCGCGTGCTCGGCAGCACGCGCCGCAGCGGCAGCACGATCCAGTTGGTCGCCTGCAGCACGGCGTTCGAGACCGGGTTGTACGGCGGCAGGCGCACGACCTGCAGCCACGCACGCAGCAGCAGCGCGGCGCCGAACAGCGTGAAAACGGTATTGAGCAGAAAACGGGCGATATCGCCAAACATCTCGTGTCCTTATGCTTCTGATGACGGCCGTCGACCGGCCGCGGGCTGCCGGCGTCGCGTAATCGGCGCGCGCCAGCGGTTGACTGGACTTACCCGGTTAGCCAGGCGGAAGTTCGACGCCATTGCGCGCCGCCTCCTGATGGCTGTCTGTCCGGCATCACACGGAAATCCGGACCTCGCTGATCAGGATCATGCCGTTACCGCCGTCGGTGTAGTTCGGAATATCCGCTAAGAGTTGCTCGGACGCGGGCTTGAACACTTTATAGAAGTCGTCCGCGCTATCGAACAGGAAGTGACCCGCGGCCACATAAGGCGGCGGCGTGCCGGGCGGCCCGGCGTTCAGGCCCGCGTCGACCGACCAACCTTTCAGCGCCGGCCCGAACAGCTTTGCCGCAAGAGGCATGTGGGTCGCGCAGTAATAGTCCATGTCGAAGCGGCCATTTTCCCGGTACGGGTAGAGGATGCTGACCTTGATCATTGTGCGTTCTCGTCTGTTGATCCCGAAGCGGCGCGGGCTGCTCGCGTGGTCGCGTGGGGTTGGCCCGGTGCGCCGGACGTCACATTATCACGGCTTACTTCACGCTTGCACCTGCCGCGGCCTGATTCAGCGAGCGGCCCAGCGATTGTTCCACCGCTTCGGAGATCGCTTCGATCGTCGCGGGCGGGGTGGCGCGGCGTCGGGCGAGGTTGACCGCGCGGCGCGTGAGCAGACCATACAGCGCGGCATGGTCGCCGCCGAATCCTTCGAGCAGCGAGAGCTGCTTCTCCACGACACCGGTATCGCCGCGCGATACGGGACCCGCGAGCGCGTTGGGCAGGCCCTTGTCGCGCGCGGTTTCGATCGTGCCGGCGAGCATCGGCAGCAGCGCGCGCAACGCGTCGTCTTCGGCGAAGCCGAGCGTGCGCCACAACGCGACGCATTCGGCGAGGCTGCATAGCGCGAAGCTCGCCGCATAGTGCGCGGCGGCGTGATACAGCATGCGGCCGCCCGGCGCGATGGACAGCGGACGGCAGCGCAGCGCCAGCGCGAGCGCGGTGAGCGTCTCTTTTAGCTCGCCGTCGGCTTCGATCGTCACCGAACACCCGGCGATGCGCTCTAGATCGGCAAGCTCGCCGCTAAATAGATACAGTGGATGAAAGCCGCCGATCGCGGCGCCCTGATCGCGCGCCGGCGCAAGCAGCTCCACCGGCGATGCGCCGCTGCAGTGCACGAGCGCTTTGCCGGGCTGGCCTGCCGCATCGCCTCCGAAGCCGAGTGTGTGCGCTGTCGTACCGATGTCGTCGTCAGGAACGGCTAAAAAAGCGATATCGGCCGCGTCGACGACCTGTTGCGGATCGTCGCAGGCCGCGCAGTGTGCGATCTGGGCGGCGAGCCGGCGCGCGGAATCGGCCGAGCGGCTCGCCACCGCGGTGACCGGATAGCCGGCGCGCGCAAACGCGAGAGCGAGACAGCGCGCGAGCCGCCCCGCGCCGATGAAGCCGACGCGCGGCAAGGAAGACTGGGACATGGTCACCTGCTCCGGACGGATCGTGTGAACGGGAAAGCAGCAGTATCGCGCATTCGGCGAAGCAGGCGCGACCCGGCCGCGTGCGCGGTCCGACAGCTGTCGTCGGATGAGATCGCGGGCGATATGGCGCGAGCGGTCGATCATCGGATGGCGCGACTTCCGCGCGCGTCAAAACTGTTCACAATCGTGCGTGGCAGGAAACAGTGGTCGATGAGCCGGTTAGCAGTTTGTTTTCCGTACTTCGTTCGCAGTCAGAAATTCGGGAGGTCGAGATGAGTATTTTTTCTTACCGAAAGCACTTGCGGTTCCTGACGCACGCGCAGCGCCGTCGCTGGTGGGATCAGAGAAAGCGCCTGACGCCGCGCGTGCGGATCAGCGGCGCTTACGTGCCGCCGAACGTGTCCCGCGAATTCGTGTACGTGAAGGTCGGCTAATCGCGCGGTCTTTGCAGGCGAGGAAATGCCCGGCTCGAGCAATCGAGCCGGGCATTTTTATTGGGAATTCCTTCCGGCTGCCCGCTTTGAAGCGAATTTGTAATTAAAGATTACCGATGCGCGAACTCGAACCCGCGCGTTTGATCATACCTGTGACGCACGCCCCGTCAGTCGCGCGCAAACCTTTGATTCGCGGCACATTTGGCTGTCCTCGCGGCGGCGCGTAGGTGCGCTCGCGCGGCGCTCGGCAAAACGCTGCGGCTCACTCCTTGCAATTTGCAACAAATGCGCACAGTTCAGTTGGGGCTTTTTGGATACATTGATTGCACAGCATGCGAGGCATGCGCAGTCGGCGACCTTGGCAGGCCGCGCTAGGAGAATAAAAGTGAACAAGATCGTTCCGTTTGTCGTTGCAGCCGCACTCGGCTTGGGACTTGCCGGGTCTGCAGAGGCAGGTGTTTCCGTCGGTATCGGCCTTGGGGTGCCAATCGCGCCGGCTTATCCGGTCTATGCGGCGCCGCCGCCTGTCTACTACGCGCCCCCGCCCGCGCCGGTCTACTATGCGCCGCCCGCGCCGGTGTATGCGCCGGTTCCGGTCGTGGTCGGAGGCTACTACAGGTATGGCCATCCGTATTATCGTGGCTACTACCACGGCTATCGCGGCTACTACGGCCACCCCTACTATCGCCGCTAAGCGCGGGCGCGCCTGAAGCGCGCGGGAACCTCGACGGTGTAATGCCGGCTGATACGCCGGGTTACGCCGTTTTTCTTTGGCGCTGCCGGTTTTGCGTTGCGCCTGACGCTGGTGGCGCTTCGCGCAAGCCGCGTTCCAAAGCAGCGGAGAAGCTGGGAGAATGGCTGTTTCGCCACCGCTCCAGGAGAGTCTCGCCGATGCCAGCGCTTCCCGCTCCCACTTTCGATGACGTCCTCGACGCGGCCGCACGCCTCGAAGGCGTCGCGCACCGCACCCCCGTTCTGACGTCGAGCACGTTCGACGAGCGCACTGGCGCGTCGGTTTTCTTCAAGTGCGAAAATTTTCAGCGCATGGGCGCGTTCAAGTTCCGTGGCGCGTACAACGCGATTTCGCACTTCGACGCCGAACAGCGCAAGGCCGGCGTGCTGACGTATTCGTCGGGCAATCACGCGCAGGCGATCGCGCTGTCGGCGCGTCTCGCCGGCATTCACGCGACGATCGTGATGCCGCACGACGCGCCCGAGGCCAAGGTCGCCGCGACGAAAGGCTACGGCGGCGAGGTGATCACCTACGACCGCTACAAGGAAAATCGCGAGGAAATCGGCCGGCGGCTGGCCGACGAGCGCGGCATGACGCTGATTCCACCGTACGATCATCCGCACGTGATCGCCGGGCAAGGCACCGCGGTCAAAGAGCTGATCGACGAAACCGGCCCCCTCGACATGCTGTTCGTGTGCCTCGGCGGCGGTGGGTTGATCAGCGGCAGCGCGTTGTCGGCAGCCGCGCTGAGCCCGGCTTGCACGGTGATCGGCATCGAACCGGAAGCGGGCAACGACGGCCAGCAATCGCTCGCGCGCGGCGAGATCGTGCATATCGACACGCCGCGTACGATCGCCGACGGCGCCGCGTCGACGCATCTCGGCGACTACACGTTCGACGTCATCCGTCGGCTGGTCGCGCGAATCGAAACGGTCAGCGACGCCCAGCTGATCGACACGATGCGCTTTTTCGCGCAGCGCATGAAGATCGTCGTGGAACCGACCGGTTGCCTCGCGGCGGCAGCGGTACTGAACGGCATCGTGCCGGTGAAGGGCAAGCGCGTCGGCGTGGTGGTGAGCGGCGGCAACGTTGATTTGCCGAAGCTCGCGCAGTACCTCGCATGAGCTCGCCGATGCAAGCCGTTTTGTCGGTGAACTGCTTCAGCTTGCCACTTGCGCGGTGCTTTGCACGGTCAGGTCGTGATACCCGTTGACGATCACGCTGTACGAGAAATACGCGAACAGCAGTGCCGACAGAACGTGACACGCGCGCAGCAGACCGGCGCCCGCGCGCTTGCGTCCGTGGCTGCCGAGCCCGCAGATAAAGAGCGTCCAGCACAGGCCGCCGAGAAAGAAACCGCCGAGAAAGATCAGCGCGGTCGCCGGGCTCGTTGCGCCAGCCTTCGCGATCAGCGCGCCGCCGACGGCCGCGAACCACAGGATCGCCGACGGCGACGACACCGCGAGCAGCACGCCGCGCAGAAACCCGCGCCATGCCGACTGATGCGGCGCAGCCGCGGCGCCTTCGCCGGCGACCGCGGGCGCCGTGGCCGGGAAGATCGCTTCACGCGCCATCTTCCAGGTGAGGAACAGCAGGATCGCCGCGCCGCCGATCCACACGACCCAGCGCACCGACTCGAACTGCAGCAGCGCGGCCATGCCCGCGAGCGCAAGCGTGGCGTAAATGAGGTCGCCGACGCACGAGCCAAGACCGAGCCAGAAGCCTGGCCGGAAGCCGTGCGACAGCGTCAGCGAAATGATCGCGACATTGACGAGACCGATATCGAGGCACAGCGACAAGGACAGAAAAAATCCGTCCGACATCATTGAAAAAGCATGCATCCGCGCAAGCGTTCCGTTGGTTGTTTTGTCTTGTCCGGCGAGCGTTACGGGCCGAGGCCCAACTCGTTCCACAAGCTGTCGACACGCTGTTTGACCGCGTCGTCCATCACGATCGGGCGGCCCCATTCGCGGTCGGTTTCGCCCGGCCATTTGTTGGTCGCGTCGAGCCCCATCTTCGAACCGAGCCCAGCCACCGGCGACGCGAAATCGAGATAGTCGATCGGCGTGCGGTCGACGAGCACCGTGTCGCGCGTCGGGTCCACTCGGGTGGTGATCGCCCAGATCACTTCCTTCCAGTCGCGGATATTGACGTCGTCATCCACCACGACGATGAACTTCGTATACATGAACTGCCGCAGGAAGCTCCATACGCCGAACATCACGCGTTTCGCGTGGCCGGGGTAGCTCTTCTTCATCTGCACGATTGCCATGCGGTAGCTGCAGCCTTCGGGCGGCAGATAGAAGTCCGTGATCTCGGTGAACTGCTTCTGCAGCAGCGGCACGAATACTTCGTTCAGCGCGACGCCGAGCACGGCGGGCTCGTCGGGCGGTTTGCCGGTGTAGGTGGAGTGATACACCGCGTCGCGGCGCATCGTGATGCGCTCGACCGTGAAGACCGGGAACCACTCCTGTTCGTTGTAGTAGCCGGTGTGATCACCGTACGGGCCTTCGAGCGCGTGCTCGTACATGGCGGACGCACCTTTCGACGGACGCGGCGGCGCGCCGGCCGCAGCGGGCGAGGGCGCGCCTTGCTGCGGATAGATGAAGCCTTCGAGCACGATCTCGGCGCGCGCGGGCACCTGCAGACCGTCGACGCCCGGCGTGATGCACTTCGCGAGTTCGGTGCGCGCGCCGCGCAGCAGGCCGGCGAACTGGTATTCGGACAGCGTGTCGGGCACCGGCGTGACCGCGCCGAGGATCGTCGCCGGGTCCGCGCCGAGCACGACGGCTACCGGATAGGGCTTGCCGGGATTTTTCAGTGCGAACTCGCGGAAATCGAGCGCGCCGCCGCGATGCGCGAGCCAACGCATGATCAGTTTGTTACGCCCGATCAGTTGCTGGCGGTAGATACCTAAGTTCTGTCGGCTCTTATTCGGGCCTTTCGTGACCGTCAGTCCCCAAGTGATCAGCGGTCCGGCATCGCCGGGCCAGCAGGTCTGAATGGGCAGTTTGGCGAGATCGACATCGTTGCCTTCCCAGACGATTTCGTGGCAAGGCGGCGCGCTGACTGTCTTCGGCGCCATGTCCCACACCGCCTTCGCGAGCGACAACAGCTTGCCCGCGTCCTTGAACCCCTTCGGCGGCTCGGGTTCCTTCAGTGCGGAGAGCAGCCGGCCCACGTCGCGCAGCGATTCGAGCGCCGCCTGGTCGCCTGCGTTCTCTTGCGCATCGATGCCCATGCCGAGCGCGACGCGGCGCGGTGTACCAAACAGATTGGCGAGCACAGGGAACGCATGCCGCTCGGTGTTCTCGAACAGCAGGGCCGGGCCGCCCGCGCGCAGCACACGGTCGCACAGTTCGGTCATTTCGAGATTCGGCGATACCCCTTGCGAGATTCGGCGCAGTTCACCGATCGTGTCGAGGCGGCCGATGAAGTCGCGCAAGTCTTTGTATTTCATCTGTGACGGTTCAAGGCCGCATGCACGGCGCATAGGAGCGGAAGCCCAGGCGGGACCGCGGCGGTCCCTGTCTGGCGCAGCAAAACGATTGTCGATTTTACCTGCGTTGGCTACCGCACGCAGAACGACCAAATGGTCGATCGCAGACGGCCAGGGTGGGATCGGTCAAAACGCGCACCGCGCGCGCTTTTCGGGCGACTGAACACTGTTCATAATTACAAATAGTTATAGATGTTGCATTCTATAGTGTTGACGATCTATAAAACCGTGCATAGAATCCGTCCACATTGGTTGCAGGGCGTTAACCTTTTTACCGTCGCCCCCGGTCCTTAGACGCAACGCGTCACCGTTTCACTCCCCTGCAGAGTAGAACGGCACGATTGAAGTCCCTCACCAGCGTCCACCAACGCTGGTTTTTCGCGTGGGAGCCGAGCCCGGCATACATCGAGTATGTAAGGGCTGTTTTTGAGATGGCTCCCCAAACGGTATTTGTTGCCGTTTTCCCGACGTCGCTGCTGCCCAACCAGAGGGCGTGCGATGTCTTGACTCTGCGAGCGCGCTGTACCGCCTGACTTGTCCGGCGGAGTTCGCGGATCATGCAAGATGGGAGATCTGAATGAACGCCTGGTTATCGTGGCGTCCCGATGAGCGTATTGCGCAGGTCGTGCGCGGTGCGTTGCGCCGCGGGACGCGACTGAGTCATCACCTGTTCAGCATTGTCGGCGGTATCGCCGTGGTGCTGGCTCTCGCACTGTGGCTGATGCCGACCTGGCGCGGCGCGCTCGCCGCGCGTCTGATGCCGGTCATTTCGGCCGCCGTGCAGGCGGGTCCCGCCCGCCTGCTGCAAGGCAATCCGCTGCCGGCCATCGGACCGGCCCGAAACGCCGGCACGTCCTCCGACGAATCCCTGTCGGCCAATTCGCCCACCACGCCGAACGCGCCGAGCGCCATCGATGGCGCGAACGACGGCGGCATGACCCTCACCGCGGCCACTACCAGCTTCGACGGCGCGTTCGAGGGCTACAGTTCGTCGAGCGCGAGCGCCGCGGCGCTCAACGGCCTCGACCCGCGCACGATGCAGGGCGTCAGCGCGCTCGCGCGTCTGATTCCGCAGCAGCGCGTGTCCGCCGATGCGCGCGATGACCGCGTGCTCGTATCGAGCCGCGAGCAGGCCCTGGTAGCGTCGTACCTCGCGCGGCGTTATCGCGTCGCGCAGGAGCCCGTCGGCGAACTCGTGAAGGCTGCGTTCGACACCGGCCGCGAAGTGGGTCTCGATCCGCTGCTGCTGCTGTCCGTGATGGCGATCGAATCGGGCTTCAATCCGTACGCCGAGAGCGGCGTCGGCGCGCAGGGCCTGATGCAGGTGATGTCGAAGGTGCATTCGGACAAGTTCCAGTATTTCGGCGGCCAGAGCGCGGCGCTCGAACCGCTCGCGAACATCAAGGTCGGCGCGCTCGTGCTCAAGGATTGCATCGCGCGCGGCGGTTCCCTGCCGGGCGGCCTGCGCCTTTACGTCGGCTCCAGTACACAGGACGACGGTGGCTATGGCGCGAAGGTGATGGCCGAGCGCGGTCGTCTGCGCGACGTCGCGCATGGCCGAAAGGTGCCGATCAATGCGCCGCAGGCTCCGGTGCTGACCGCGTCGGCTACGCCGGCGCCGGCTGCCGCGACGAGCGGCGGAAACGGCAAGCGCGTGCAGGTGACACTGCAGGGCGGTCACGCGTTGAGCTCGGCGACGTCGGCGGCGCACACGCAGCCGACCGATCAGGACGATGCGAGCGCCAATTCGACGACGCGCCATGTGGCATCGGCGTCGGAGCTGGGGGCTTAGGTCAGGCGCTTGCGGGCCGCGTGAAAAAAGAAGGACACCCGAGGGTGTCCTTTTTTGCGTCTGGCAGGTCGACTACTGCCGACTCAGTGCGTCAATGCCGGCCGAACAGCTTCGCCAGTCGCTCGACAGCTTCTTCGAGCTTCGGATACGCGGTCGCATACGACAGCCGGATGTACTGCTTCGGCGCGTGCGTGCCGAAGTCCATGCCCGGCACCAGCACCACGCCGGCATCGTGCAGCATCGCCTTCGTGAGCGCGGCGCTGTCGCCGGCCGCCGGATGCGCGACGCCGCCGCAATCCGCATAGACGTAGAACGCGCCGTCGGGCATCACCGGCACCGCAAAGCCGAGCGATTCGAGCGCCGGCGCGATGAAGTCGCGGCGGCGCTTGAATTCGAGGCGTCGCGCTTCGTAGATCGCGATCGTCTCCGGCTCGAAGCAGGCGAGCGCCGCATGCTGCGCGAGCGCCGACGCGCAGATGAACAGGTTCTGCGCGAGCTTTTCGAACGCGCCGACCATCGCGGGCGGCACGACAAGCCAGCCGAGGCGCCAGCCGGTCATGTTGAAGTATTTCGAGAAGCTGTTGACGGTGACCACATCGTCGCCGAACGACAGCGCCGACACCGGCTTCGTGTCGTAGCTCAGCCCCTGGTAGATTTCGTCGACGATCGTAAAGCCGCCGCGCGCGCGTACGGCCTTGACGATGCGCTCGAGCTCGGCCGGCTCGATCGACGTGCCGGTCGGATTCGACGGCGACGCGAGCAGCACGCCGCGGGTGCGCTCGCCCCACAGGCGTTCGACATCGACGGCGGTCAGCTGGAAGCGCTCGGCCGGGCCGCTCGGCACCATCACCGGTTTGCCTTCGGCGGCGATCACGAAATGGCGGTTGCACGGATAGCAGGGGTCGGGCATCAGCACTTCGTCGTCGCGATCGACGAGCGCCGCGCACGCGAGCAGCAGCGCGGCCGACGCGCCCGCCGTGACCACGATGCGCGCCGGATCGACGTCGATACCGTAGAACTCGGCGTAGTGCGCGGAAATCGCGTCGCGCAGCGCATGCACGCCGAGCGCGCTCGTGTATTGCGTGACGCCGCGGCGCAGCGCGCTGGCGGCCGCCTCGATGACCGGCTCGGGCGCAGTGAAATCCGGCTCGCCGATACCCATGTGAATGATGTCGCGCCCCGCGCGTTCGAGTAGCGCGGCCTCCTTGGCCAGTTCCATCACGTAGAAAGGCTGGATGGCATCGACGCGCGCGGCAAGCCGCACGAGAGGTTCGGTCGCGGAGTTCATACGGTCAGATCCAGTTCAGAAACAGGACGGCGCCCATCCATCGAATGATGCGCTCATCGATGTGCGCAGCGCGTCCTTGCGGGCGATTCGGTTCTTCGCCCCGTGCAGCGCGGTGCACGAGAGGCGGATCGGATACCCCGCACACCGCGCTCAGCTCTTGCGAGCCGCCTGCGTTTCGGTGGCGCGCAGTTGCGCCGACAGCTTGTCGAGCACGCCGTTCACGTACTTGTAGCCGTCCGAGCCGCCGAACGTCTTGGTCAGTTCGACCGCCTCGTTGATGACCACCCGATACGGAATATCGACGTGATTCTTCAGCTCGTACGCGGCGACCAGCAGCACTGCGCGTTCAACCGGCGAGAGCTGATCGATCGGACGGTCGAGGCACGGGCCGATGACGGCGGACAGCGCTTCGGAATCGCGCATCACGCCTTGCAGGATCGCTTCCAGATGCTCGTGGTCAGCCTTGTCGTAACCTTGCGCGCCGCGCAGTTGCGCGTCGATCTCACCGCCGGGCGAGCCCGACAGCAGCCACTGGTAAAGCCCCTGCGTGGCCAGTTCGCGGGAGCGTCGGCGTGCGCTCTTCATGCCTCTTCCTCGTCGTCTTCGTCCTGTTCATCGTCGTCATCGCCGCCGAGCTGTTCGAGCGCGACCGCGAGGTTCGCCATTTCGACAGCCACGCGTGCGGCGTCGCGACCCTTCTCGGTCATGCGCGCGACGGCCTGCTCGTCGTTCTCGGTGGTCAGCACGGCATTCGCGACTGGAATACCGAAGTCGAGCCCGATGCGCGTGATGCCGGCGCCACTTTCGTTCGACACCAGTTCGAAATGGTAGGTCTCGCCGCGGATCACCGCGCCGAGCGCGATCAGCGCGTCGAATTGCGCGCTTTCCGCGAGCTTTTGCAGCGCGAGGGGGATTTCCAGCGCGCCCGGCACGGTGACGAGCAGCACGTCCTGGCCGGTTACGCCGAGGCGTTCGAGTTCTTCGATGCAGGAGTCGGCGAGCCCGTTGCAGACGGGTTCGTTAAAGCGCGCCTGGACGATGCCGATGCGCAGTCCGTCGCCGTCGAGATTCGGTTGGTATTGTCCGATTTCCATGTGAATTCCGTAGTGTTTTGAGTGGGCGCGAGGCGCGTGAGTGACCGGATCAGAATTGCGGGGCTTGCGTTTTGCTGCCGGGCATCGGAATGAAGCCCGTGACTTCCAGACCATAACCCGACATGCTGCCGAGCTTGCGTGGGTTCGACAGCACTTGCATCCTGCCGACGCCGAGTTCGCGCAGAATCTGCGCGCCGATGCCGTAGGTTTTGAAGTCGACCGGCCGGCGCTTCAGCGCGTTGGCTTTTTCCGTTGAGTCGAACGCCTTGAAGACGTCGACCAGATGGTCTTTCGAGTCGCCGCAGTTGAGCAACACGACCACGCCGAGATCGCGTTCGGCGATCTCTTTCATGGCCGCATCCAGCGTCCACGAATGGGTCGACTCGCCGACTTCGAGCAGGTCGAGCACCGACAGCGGCTCGTGCACGCGCACCGGCGTGTCGCGATCGGGCGCCGGCGTGCCGCGCACCAGCGCGATGTGCGGTTGGCCGCTCGGCTGGTCGAGATACATGACCGCGCGAAACGCGCCGTGCGCGGTTTGCATCGTCCGTTCGCAGATACGCTCGACGATCGATTCGGTGCGGCTGCGATAGTGAATCAGGTCGGCGATCGTGCCGATCTTCAGACCGTGCTCGTTGCCGAACTCGATCAGGTCCGGCAGACGCGCCATCGTGCCGTCGTCCTTGATGACTTCGCAGATCACCGCGGCCGGCGTGAGGCCCGCGAGCCTCGTGAAGTCGCAGCCCGCCTCGGTATGGCCGGCGCGCACCAGCACGCCGCCCGGCTGGGCCATGATCGGGAAAATGTGGCCCGGTTGCACGATGTGCTCGGCCTTGGCGTCCGGCGCGACCGCGGCGGCGATGGTGCGGGCACGGTCGGCTGCCGAGATGCCGGTCGTCACGCCTTCGGCCGCTTCGATGCTGACCGTGAACGCGGTGCCGTACTGGGTGCCGTTGCGGTACGTCATCAGCGGCAGGTTCAGCTGCTTGCAGCGCTCCTGGGTCAGCGTCAGGCAGATCAGGCCGCGGCCGTAGCGAGCCATGAAATTGATCGCTTCCGGCGTGACGAACTCGGCGGCGATGACGAGGTCGCCCTCGTTTTCGCGGTCTTCTTCGTCGACGAGGATCACCATCCGGCCGGCCTTCAGTTCGGCGATGATCTCTTGGGTGGAGGCGAGCATCATGTTGGCGAGTTTTTCGGGAAAGCGCGTATTTTACGCCACGTGCGGGTCCAAGTCGCCTCCGCCAAACGACATCGGCCGTTTGGCCGACTGGTGACGAGCCTGGCGTGCTTGATATGCTCGTTGGAACGGTGCGCGAGGGGGCCGCTGGCGCTGGCGACAACGCGGGCTGTGCTCCAGCGCGGCCTGCTTTACGGATTGCAATAGTGCGGAACGGTACTTGCGACGAAGCAGGCGGTCTCGTCTCACTTCCACCGGAGAGCGCAATGTCGGGGACCGTCGGCTGTTGCATCACTGATACGCATCATTCTCGCGATTTAGGGTTGCGGCCATGAAGCGCGGCGCCACGAGCGGGGGCTCGTCGCAAGCGCCTGTGACCGCACTGCGCGCGAGCGCGTACCGCATTCCGACCGACGCGCCCGAGGCCGACGGCACGTTCGCGTGGGACGCGACCACGCTGATCGTCGTCGAGGCAGATGCGGGCGGCGCGACCGGCGTCGGCTACACGTATAGCGACGCCTGCATCGTCGCGCTGATTCAGGGAGCGCTCGCCGCCTGCGTGCTGAATCACGACGTATTGGACGTCGGCGCGCATTGGCAACGATTGCAACGCCAGGTGCGCAATCTCGGCCGCGCGGGACTGGCCGCCACGGCCATTTCGGCAATCGACTGCGCGCTATGGGACCTGAAGGCGAAGCTGCTCGGCGTGCCGCTCGTCGGGCTGCTCGGTGCGCTGCGTTCGGCCGTGCCGGTCTACGGAAGCGGCGGTTTCACCACGTACACGAACCAGCGCTTGCAGGAGCAGTTCACGGGCTGGGTCGCGCAGGACGGCTGCCGGTGGGTGAAGATGAAAATCGGCAGCGAGCCGGACAAGGACCCGGCGCGCGTCGCCGCGGCGCACTCGGCGATCGGCGACGCCGGCCTGTTCGTCGACGCGAACGGCGCCTTCACGGCGAAGCAGGCGCTGTATTACGCGCAACGCTTCGCGGAGCACCATGTGAGCTGGTTCGAGGAGCCCGTCTCTTCGGACGACGAAGCGGGCCTGCGCGACGTGCGCGAGCACGCGCCCCCCGGCATGGAGATCGCCGCCGGCGAATACGGCTACACGCTCGATAACTTCCGGCACCTGCTCGCGGGGGCCTGTGTCGACGTGCTGCAGGCCGACGCGAGCCGCTGCGGCGGCATCACCGGCTTTCTGCAGGCCGCCGCGCTGTGCGACGCGTACCACGTGCCGCTGTCTGCGCACTGCGCGCCGGCGCTGCATCTGCACGTCGCGTGCGCGGCGCCGCGCTTGCGCCACCAGGAATGGTTCCACGACCACGCGCGGATCGAGGCCATGCTGTTCGACGGCGCGCCCCGTTTGCGCAATGGCGAGATGGAGCCGGACCTGTCGCGGCCCGGCTGCGGGCTCGAATTCAGGCACAGCGACGCCGCTCGCTACCTCATCAAATAGAGCAGCTCCCCACGAGGAATCGACATCGATGACTTCTTCACGCGTACCCGGATTGTTTTACACGGCGGCAGCGCTGGCGGCCGTGGCAGCATTGGCCGCGCGTGGCGCGGGACAGCCCGAGTCGCGTGGCGAACCACGTGGGACCGGCTCGCGCGGCCGCTTGCCTCGCGCCTCTGCGACGTCCCCGGCCCGCGCGGCCCGAAGCCTTCAGCGTGCGCCGGCGCGCTTGCGGGCGAGCGAACCCAGCACCGAAGTCGAGGCCCACGTCGAAGCGGCTCGCACCTTCAACCACAGCTCCGCGCTGCTCGCGCTCTCGGTGCTCACCGACAGCGCGATGGAGCACTACCGCGGCTCGTTCGACAACCCCGCGATGTTCGCGCCGCTCGTCAGCGCGAGTCTGTCGCTCGCCGCGGGCCTGCATGGCGGCGCGGATCGCCGCGGCCAGACGCATCGCGCTCGCCATGCGATCTATCTGAGCGCGGCGGCGACGGGCATCGCCGGCACGGGCTTCCATTTGTACAACGTGATGAAGCGGCCGGGCGGCTGGAGCTGGAACAACCTGTTTCACGCGGCGCCGGTCGGCGCGCCGGTCGCGCTGCTGCTGTCGGGCGCGCTCGGCGCCATTGCCGAACGGCTGCGTGACGAGCCCGCCGACGATCCCCGACTGCTCGGCATGCCGGCCGGCCAGGCGCTCGGCCTGTTGGTCGCCGCGGGTCTCGTCGGCACGGTGGGGGAGGCTGCGCTGCTGCATTTTCGGGGCGCATTCCAGCATCGCGCGATGTACGCGCCGGTCAGTATTCCGCCTGTCACCGCGGCGCTGCTCGCGCATGCCGCGATGAGCGCGCCGCGCGAGCGCTGGCACACGCGCCTGTGGTTGCGCATCACGACCGCGCTCGGCTTCATCGGCGCGGCGTTTCACGCGCGCGGGATCGCGCGTCGCCAGGGCGGCTGGCGCAACTGGAGCCAGAATCTGTTCGACGGGCCGCCGCTGCCCGCGCCGCCGAGCTTTTCCGCGCTGGCGCTCGCCGGGCTCGCAGCGCTGCGTCTACGGGAGACTGAAAAATGACCAACGGACCACGCTCGACCCGAGCCACCCGCTATCCCGACTATGACGTGCTCGACAAACGCACGACGCCGTCGTGGGACGAGCATACCCGCGCGGTGATCGCCGATCGCCTCGCGACACCGCTCGAGCCGCGCTTTTTCAACGCGGTCGAATGGCTCGCGGTGACGTCGCTGTGCGCCCGCGTCGTGCCGCAAGCGAACGCGCAACCGGTTGTGCCGCTCGCCGCGCTGCTCGACGCGCGCCTCGCCGGCCACAGCAACGACGGCTACCGCGACGCCCGCTTGCCGCCGATGCGCGACGCCTGGCGCATCGGCCTCGCCGCGCTCGACGCCGAGTGCCGCGAGCGCGGCGGCCTGCCGTTCGCGAGCCTCGCGCAAGACACGCAGAACGCGCTGCTTGGCGAGATGCAGCGCGGCGAACTGACGAACCCCGCGTGGCGCGGCATGCCGTCGAAGCTGTTCTTCAGCGAGCGCGTGCTGCACGACATCTGCGGCCTCTACTACTCGCACCCGCACGCGTGGAGCGAGATCGGCTTCGGCGGTCCGGCGAACCCGCGCGGCTATGTGCGCATGTACCTCAACCGGCGCGATCCGTGGGAGGCGGTCGAAGCGAGGTCCGACACCCATGAGCACGCCGCGAAGGAGAACCGCCGTGTCCGATGACGCACAACAGCGGCCGCGCGGCAAGGACGGCCGCGCACCCGATGTGTTCCAGCGCGGCGGCTGGGTGCCGATGCGCACGTACGCCGACAGCGAAGAGGTCGATTTCGCGATCGTCGGTACGGGCGCCGGTGGTGGCACGCTTGCGTGCCGGCTCGCGGAGAAAGGCTTCAAGGTCGTCGCGTTCGATGCCGGCGCGTGGTGGCGTCCGCTCGAAGAGTTCGCGTCGGACGAAGCGCATCAGGAAAAACTGTACTGGACCGACGAGCGCATCTGCGACGGCGACAATCCGCTCAAGCTCGGCAACAACAACAGCGGCAAGGCGGTGGGCGGCAGCACGGTCCATTTCGCGATGGTGTCGCTGCGCTTTCGGCCCGAGTGGTTCAAGTCGCGCAGCGTGCTCGGCTATGGCGTCGACTGGCCGCTCGACTGGCGCGAGATGTGGCGCTACTACGGCGAGGTCGAGGACGCACTGAAAATCTCCGGACCGGTGAACTATCCGTGGGGGCCGAAGCGGCCGCGCTATCCGTATCGCGCGCATGAACTGAACGCGGCGGCGCTGGTGCTCGCGCGCGGCGCCGAGGCGCTCGGCATCGGCTGGAGCCCGACGCCGCTCGCGACCATCTCGGCGCCGCGCGGCCGCGCGCATCCGTGCGTGTACCGCGGCTTCTGCGTGTCCGGCTGCGCGACCAACGCGAAGCAAAGCGCGCTCGTCACGTGGATTCCCCGCGCGGTGCGCGCCGGCGCCGAAGTGCGCGATCTCGCGATGGTGGGCCGCGTCGTCACCAACGACGCGGGGCTCGCCAGCGGCGTCGAATATCTGCGCGAGGGGCGGTGGCAATTCCAGCGCGCGAAAAACGTCGTGGTGGCGGGCTACGCGATCGAGACGCCGCGCCTGTTGCTGATGTCGGCCAACAGCCGCTTTCCGGACGGACTCGCGAACAGCTCGGGACTCGTCGGCAAACATCTGATGGCGCAGTCGAACCAGGCCGTCTACGGCACCTTCGATGACGACATCCGCTGGTACAAGGGGCCGCCGTCGCTGTCGATCACCGAGCACTGGAACTATGAGGACAAGGGCAAGGATTTCTTCGGCGGCTATGCGTACATGAGCCAGGGACCGTTGCCCAACGCGTGGGTCGCGTCGCAGAACGGTCGCGGCTTGTGGGGCGACGCGCTCGGCGCGGAGATGCTCAAGTACAACCACCAGGCGGGGCTGAAGATCGTCGGCGAGATGCTGCCGCAGGAGCGCAACCGTGTGACGCTTGCCGACGAGAAGGACCAGTACGGGCTGCCGATCGCGCGCGTCACCTATTCATGGTGCGACAACGACAAGCGGCTCATCGCGCATTCGCTCGACTTCATGGAACAGGCGCTCGCGGCCGCTGGCGGCAAGGAGATCTGGCGCGAGACCAACGACACCTGCCATCTGAACGGCACCGCGCGCATGGGCGACGATCCGGCGACGAGCGTGGTCGATGCGGACTGCCGCAGCTGGGACATCCGCAACCTGTGGGTGTGCGACGGCTCGGTGTTTCCCACCGTGGGCGGCGTGAATCCGTCGCTGACGATCCAGGCGATCGCGTGCCGCACCGCCGACCGGATCGCCGCGCTGGCCGCGCGCGGTGAGCTATAGCTTCGGATCCGTCAGCGGCTTGCCGTGTATCGCGATGCGATCACACCATGCTCTGCATGCATCGAAACGTGACGCACACCGTGTTTGGCGCGAGAAAATCGACCTGTATCTTCAATACGCAGTTTGCATGGTGTGATGCCAAATCCATAGAAATGCGGGCTTTCCGGCCTCTCCATACCCGTAAGGTATGAAAATGGACGGGAAAAGTATTGGACGGGCGAAACGGGCGAGGGGTATAAAAACGTCCAATGAACTCACTTCCCGCCGCAGCCGCCATGCCCCAAGCGACCATCGAACGTATCGAAACCCGCCTCGTCGATCTGCCGACGATCCGCCCTCACAAGCTGTCGGTCGCCACGATGTACGGGCAAACGCTGATGCTGGTCAAGGTGTACTGCAGCGACGGCGTCGTCGGGATCGGCGAAGGCACCACGATAGCCGGCATGGCCTACGGCCCGGAAAGCCCGGAAGCGATGAAGCTCGCGATCGACGCGTACTTCGCGCCGGCGATGATCGGCAAGGACGCGACGCAGATCCAGGCGCTGATGGCGCACCTCGGCAAGCTGGTCAAGCTCAATCATTTTTCGAAGAGCGCGCTCGAAACCGCGCTGCTCGACGCCCAAGGCAAGCGCCTCGGCGTGCCGGTGAGCGAGCTGCTCGGCGGCCGTCGTCGCGAGCGCCTGCCGGTGGCGTGGACGCTCGCGTCGGGCGAAACCGCGAAAGACATCGCTGAAGCCGAGCATATGCTCGACGTGCGCCGCCACAGGGTCTTCAAGCTGAAGATCGGCGCGAAGGAACTGAAGACCGACATCCGGCACGTCGCCGAGATCAAGAAAGCGCTCGGCGAGCGCGCGGCGGTGCGCGTCGACGTGAACATGGCGTGGAGCGAGACCCAGGCCGCCTGGGCGATTCCGGCGCTGGCCGACGCGGGCTGCGATCTGGTCGAGCAGCCGGTCGCGTCCGCCGCCGCGCTCGCGCGCCTGATGCGCCGTTTCCCGGTCGCGCTGATGGCCGACGAAGTCTTGCAAGGCCCGGACAGCGCGTTCGAGATCGCGAAGACCGGCGGCGCCGATGTATTCGCGATCAAGATCGAACAGAGCGGCGGCCTGTTCGCCGCACAGCGCGTGGCCGCGATCGCCGATGCCGCCGGCATCGAGTTGTACGGCGGCACGATGCTCGAGGGCGCGTTCAGCACGGTGGCCTCGGCACATCTGTTCGCGAGCTTTGCGAATCTGCAATGGGGCACCGAGCTGTTCGGGCCGTTGCTGATCACCGAAGAAATTCTGACCACGTCGCTCGATTACAGCGACTTCGAGCTGACCGTGCCGAACGGCCCGGGTCTCGGCATCGAACTCGACGAGGCGAAGCTCAAACGATTCACTCGAGACGGGCTGATGAAAGTCACCCGCTAAACGGATTTCGATCAAGAGGATTCAACGATGCTTTTCCAAGTACGAATGGACGTGCACCTGCCGGTCGACATGCCAGCCGAAGTAGCGAACGACATCAAAGCGCGCGAGAAGGCCTATTCGCAGGACCTCCAGCGTTGCGGCAAGTGGCGTCATATCTGGCGCGTCGTTGGCGAGTACGCGAATTACAGCATCTTCGAGGTAGAGAGCAATGCCGAACTTCACGACATTCTGTGCGGCTTGCCTCTGTTCCCCTACATGAAGATTTCGGTGACGCCTCTATGTCGTCACCCGTCGTCGATTCGGGACGACGACATCTGAGCCCAGCGGCCAGACGCGCTTTGAAGGCGAGCGCATCCAAAGCCATCATTTCCCCCAATACCAACCGGAGACAGTCATCGTGAGCGTCAAAGTTTTTGAAACCAAAGAAGTGCAGGATCTGCTGAAAGCCGCTTCCAACGTCGATGCCGACAACGGCAACCCGCGTTTCCAGCAGATCGTTTTCCGTCTGCTGGGCGACTTGTTCAAGGCAATCGATGACCTCGACATCACACCCGACGAAGTTTGGGCCGGCGTCAGCTATCTGAACAAGCTCGGTCAGGACGGCGAAGCGGCGCTGCTCGCGGCCGGTCTCGGTCTCGAGAAGTACCTCGACATCCGTATGGACGCCGAGGACAAGCAGATCGGTCTCGAAGGCGGCACCCCGCGTACGATCGAAGGCCCGCTGTACGTTGCCGGCGCGACGGTGCGAGAAGGCGTCTCGAAGATCGACATCAATCCGGACGAAGACGCGGGCCCGCTCGTGATCCGCGGCACGGTCAAGGATCTGGACGGCAAGCCGGTCGCGGACGCGATCGTCGAGTGCTGGCACGCGAACTCGAAGGGCTTCTACTCGCACTTCGATCCGACCGGCGCGCAGAGCGACTTCAACCTGCGCGGCGCGGTGAAGACGGGCGCCGACGGCAAGTACGAATTCCGCACGCTGATGCCGGTGGGCTATGGCTGCCCGCCGCACGGCTCGACGCAGCGGCTGCTCGACGGGCTGGGCCGTCATGGCAACCGTCCGGCGCACGTGCACTTTTTCGTCAGCAGTGACGGCCATCGCAAGCTGACCACGCAGTTCAACATTGAAGGCGATCCGCTGATCTGGGACGACTTCGCCTACGCCACGCGCGAAGAGCTGATTCCGCCGGTCGTCGAGAAGACCGGTGGCGCGGCGCTGGGCCTGAAGGCCGATGCATACAACGAGATCGAGTTCAACTTCACGATCACGCCGCTGGTCCAGGGCAAGGACAATCAGCTCGTCCATCGTCTGCGCGCTTCGGTCGAAGCGTAATCGCGCGAGGCGGCGGCGCGGCACGGCCGCCGCCTTTCGTTGCCAACGGCCGGATCGGCTCTCGATTTGGCGCGCCTGGGGAGGCACCTTAAAACGCACGGTCCGAACGTGATCGTGAACGACCGCGGGGCCTCACAAAAATCGCGCTCAAGACGATGGATGGAAGAACATCTTCGTAAAGACGTTGCACAAAATCGCTTCGGCCGACGCGCTCGGCAGATCATTGGGCATCGTCATGTCGAAATAGAGGACGCCGTCCATCAATGCAATCGCGGCGAGGGCGTGATCGGCGACAGAGCTTGATAACGGGATGTTTAGGCGCGTGCAGAGCCGTTCGATGAAGTACGCGATCATGTGGTGTTTTTCTAGGTACAGCGCATTCAGCCACTGCCTGAATTGCGAGTCACGCATCGCGTGCAGACGTGCCTCGGACCAGATGATGTAGTTGTCGCTGTCGCGGTAGCAGTGCGCATACAACGATGCGAACTGTTTGTGCAGATCGTCGCCGGATGGGGCGGCGTCCAGCAGCTTCTGCAACTTCTCCTGAATATGTTGGTGATCGAGTCGGAGCAGTTCGACAAATAGATCGCTCTTATTGCCAAAGTTCGAGTAGAACGCTCCACGGGTGTAGCCGGCGTGGCCAGCGATGTCCTCCACGCTGGTCGCGGCCAGCCCTTTCCGGGTAATGCTGAAGTACGCTGCGTCGAGCAGGCGCTGGCGGGTCTGCTCGCGGTTTTCTGCCCGAGTCAGTCGTTGGCGTGGCATGCGGCGAGGCCTCTGCAATCTGTCTCATGTATGTCCATGCACTATCGGTGCATCGGATCGCTACTTCGCGGCTACTGCCTCGTATTCAGGAGGCTGCCAACCACCACCGAGCGCTTTGAAGGCTGCGACCGCGGCGCGCGCCGATTCAGTTTGCGCCTGCGCGCGCTCGTCCGAGGCTCGCAGCAGGTTGTCGTCGGCCTGCAAGACTTCGATCAGGCTGACGACGCCTTTTTGATAGGCCGCGAACGAGGCCGCTCGAGCGCGGCCGAGCGAGTTCACTCCCTGGGTCAGAACGGCTGCCTGCTCCTCGCGCTTGACCAGTGCCGACAAAGCGTTCTCCACATCTTCGGTCGCATGCAGCGCTGCCAGCCGGTACGCAGCGAGCATCTCTGCCTGCTGGCCCTTGGCCTGCTCGATCTGCGCATTGATGCGGCCGAAGTCGAACAGGCGCCAGCGCAGCCCCAGCACGCCGGCGGCCTGATTCGCGCCACTGCTGAACAGGTTGCCGCTCGCCACCGAAGTCGCGCTGCCGAGCAGTCCGCTGAGGGATAGTTTGGGGTAGTACTCGGCAACAGCCACGCCGATGCGTGCGTTCGATGCAGCAAGGCGACGCTCGGCCACGATCAGGTCGGGCCGGCGTCTGAGCAACTCTCCCGGCGATCCGGTTGCCGCGATCTGCGGAGCAGCCGGGATGTCGCTGCCCTCGACCAGTTCCGCCCGATGCGTGCCGGGCTGCGAGCCCAGCATCACATCCAGCGCGTTCATGGCCGCATCCAGACCCGCCTCGAGGACCGGGACGGATGCCTGAACCTGAGCCACCGCACCTTCGGCCTGGCTCACCTGAAGGTCGGCCGCCAGTCCTTTGCTATATAGAAGGTTGATGGTCGAGAGCAGGTCCTGCTGCGTGCGCAACTGCCTGCGAGCCACCTTCAGACGCGCCTGCAATCCACGAATGCTGATATAGATATCGGCGGTTTGCGCAGCCACCGCCAGCCGCGTGGCCGCGGCGCCGGCTTCCGAAGCCTGGTAGTCGTCGAGCGCCGCTTCCCGCCCGCGACGCAGGCCACCAAACACATCCAGTTCCCAGCTGGCGTTGAAATCGGCCTCGTAATCACTGCCGTGGCGATCGAAACCGGGCGTCGAATTCAACACGCGTCCCAAAGGCGTTTCAACCGATTGATAGACTCTCGCTGCCTGTGCGCTGACATTGCCGGAGGGAAGCAGCGCGGCATTGGCCGCGCCGAGTCCCGCGCGCGCCTGAGCGACGCGCGCGGCTGCCTGCGCAAGATCGAGGTTCTGTTCCAGAGCAAGCGTCACGAACCGTGTCAGTTGCGGGTCGCCGAAACCACCCCACCAGGTGGCAAGGTCGGCACTGGCCGCCGCGTGCCGGTGATCGACCGCGGCCTGGCCCCGGAACTGCTCGGGCATCGCTACGTTGGGCCGGACATAATCGGGGCCTACAGCGCAGCCTGCCGACAGGCTGGCGACAATGACCGCGGCAAGGAGGTGTTTGGGTAGCATGAGTGTCTTCGCAGGTTCAGGTTGTGACTATAATACCAAATAGTCACTCGTTGTCCATTCTTGTATGCTATACCGATGAAAAAAGCCACCACTTCCCCCGTCCCGGCACGCGGCCCCGCCGACCATGAGGTACGCGATCAGATCGTCGCCGCTGCCACCGAGCACTTCAGCCGGTATGGCTACGAGAAAACGACAGTCTCGGATCTCGCCAAGGCGATCGGATTTTCCAAGGCCTACATCTATAAGTTCTTCGAATCGAAGCAGGCCATTGGCGAGATGATTTGCGCAAACTGCCTGCACGAGATCGAATCCGAAGTCAGGGCGGCCGTCGCACAGACCGACCTGCCGGCGGAGAAGCTGCGGCGCATGTTCGGCGTCTTCACCGATGCGAGCCTGCGTCTGTTTTTCCAGGACCGCAAGCTGTACGAGATTGCAGCATCGGCGGCCACGGAGAACTGGCAGGCGGTGCTTGCGTATGAAGAGCGCGTCCAGACGCTGCTTCGGGACGTCCTGCAAGAGGGTCGGCAAAACGGGGACTTCGAGCGCAAAACGCCGCTCGATGAGACTGCGATGGCGATTTACCTGGTGATGCGCCCCTACCTCAATCCGATGCTGCTGCAATACAGCTTCGATTACACCAAGGTCGCACCTGCGCAACTGTCCAGTCTGGTGCTCCGCAGTCTGTCTCCCTGAAAAAAAGCCTTGTGACCATTGACTAATTTGGTCACTAGAACGATAATGAAAGCCCCGATCACTCCGTCAATGGGTCTTTCATGCTCCGGCGCCGCCTCGCTATCTCCGCAGTCGTCTGTGCACTGCCACTTGCGTTAGCCGCCTGTGGCGCAAGAACACCGTCCGATCCGCGCACCGAGGCGCCTCCGGTGCGTACCGCCATCGTTCAGGCGGCGATTCCGGCGTCCCGTGCGTTTACCGGAACCGTCGCCGCACGCGTGCAGAGCGAGGTGGGATTTCGCGTCTCCGGGAAAGTGCTCGAGCGGCTGGTGGATGCCGGGCAAACCGTCAAACGGGGCCAGCCGCTCATGCGCATCGATCCCATCGATCTCAAGCTAGCCGCGCAGGCCCGGCAGGACGCGGTCACGGCCGCTCGGGCCCGGGCGCAGCAGACCGCGCAGGACGAAGAGCGCTACCGCGACCTGCGCGGCACCGGCGCGATATCGGCATCGGCCTACGATCAGATCAAGGCGGCGGCCGACGCCGCCAAAGCCCAGCTCAGTGCCGCCGAGGCTGACGCCGCCGTGGCGCGCAATGCGACGGGCTATGCCGAACTGGTGGCGGACGGCGATGGCGTCGTAATGGAAACGCTGGCCGAACCGGGCCAGGTCGTCAGCGCCGGACAGCCCGTGGTGCGCCTCGCCCACGCCGGGCGCCGCGAGGCTGTCATCCAGCTGCCCGAAACCCTGCGCCCCGCCATCGGTTCGGCCGCACAGGCCACGCTGTTCGGCAACGGCGACGTTCGCGTGCAGGCCACGCTGCGTCAGCTCTCGGATACGGCGGATCCTCGTACCCGCACTTTCGAAGCGCGGTACGTACTGCAAGGCGCGCTGGCCGACGCCCCGCTGGGCGCCACGGTGACCGTTCAGATTCCCGATGCGCGTTCGCCGGGGCAAGGCGGTTTGCAGGTGCCGATCGGTGCGCTGCTGGACGCGGGCAAGGGACCCGGCGTGTGGGTCGTCAGCGGCGAGCCGGCAAAGGTTTCGTGGCGCCCGGTCACAGTCGAACGTCTGGACGACGACAGCGCCCGCGTCGCCGGTGCGCTCACGCAAGGCGAGCGCGTCGTCGCCCTCGGTGCGCAGCTGTTGCGCGAAGGCGAGCAGGTCCGGGTGACGGGTCAAGCCGTCGCCATGACGCCAGAGGGAGCCCGTCCGTGAGCGAAGGCCGTTTCAACCTGTCGGCGCTCGCCGTGCGCGAGCGCTCCATCACCCTGTTCCTGATCTGCCTGATCTCGTTGGCGGGGCTCGTGTCGTTCTTCAAGCTGGGCCGGGCGGAAGACCCCGCGTTCACGGTCAAGGTAATGACCGTCATCACTGCGTGGCCGGGGGCCACCGCGCAGGAAATGCACGATCAGGTCGCCGAGAAGATCGAAAAGCGCATGCAGGAGCTGCGCTGGTACGACCGTACCGAGACCTACACGCGCCCAGGTCTCGCCTTCACGACCTTGAGCTTGCTCGACAGCACGCCGCCGTCGGAAGTGCAGGAGCAGTTCTACCAGGCGCGAAAAAAAATCAGCGACGAGGCAAATAACCTTCCCGCAGGCGTGATCGGGCCGATGGTCAATGACGAATATTCGGACGTCACGTTTGCCCTCTTCGCACTGAAGGCCAAGGGCGAACCGCAGCGCCTGCTGGTACGCGACGCGGAGACGCTGCGCCAGCGGCTGCTCCACGTGCCGGGCGTGAAGAAGGTCAACATCATTGGCGAGCAGGCGGAGCGCATCTACGTCCAGTTCTCCCATGAGCGCCTGGCAACGCTCGGTCTGAGCCCGCAGGATGTGTTCGCCGCGCTTAATGGCCAGAACGCCCTGACGCCGGCGGGTTCTGTCGAAACCCGCGGGCCGGAGGTATTCATTCGCCTGGACGGCGCATTCGACAAACTGCAGAAGATCCGCGACACGCCCGTCGTGGCGCAAGGTCGCACGCTGAAGCTGTCCGATATCGCGACCGTCACGCGCGGTTACGAAGATCCGGCGACCTTCATGATCCGCAACAACGGCGAACCCGCACTCCTGCTGGGCATCGTCATGCGCGACGGCTGGAATGGGCTCGATCTCGGCAAGGCGCTGGACAGCGAGGTCGGCGCAATCAACGCCGGGATGCCGCTGGGCATGAGCCTGACCAAGGTTACCGATCAAGCCGTCAACATTCATTCGGCGGTCGACGAGTTCATGGTGAAGTTTTTCGTCGCGCTGCTGGTGGTCATGCTGGTGAGCTTCGTCAGCATGGGCTGGCGTGTGGGCCTCGTCGTTGCGGCGGCCGTACCGCTGACACTCGCGGTTGTGTTCGTCGTGATGGCCGCAACCGGCAAAAACTTTGACCGCATCACGCTGGGGTCCCTGATCCTGGCGCTCGGCCTGCTGGTGGACGACGCCATCATCGCGATCGAAATGATGGTGGTGAAGATGGAAGAGGGCTATGGCCGCATCGCCGCCTCCGCCTACGCGTGGAGCCATACGGCCGCGCCGATGCTGGCGGGTACGCTGGTGACCGCCGTCGGCTTCATGCCCAATGGCTTCGCGCGCTCCACGGCCGGCGAATACACCAGCAACATGTTCTGGATCGTCGGCATCGCACTGATCGCGTCGTGGGTCGTTGCCGTGGTCTTCACGCCCTACCTGGGTGTCAAGATGCTACCCGACTTCAAAAAGGTCGAAGGCGGTCACGACGCGATTTACGACACGCCGCGCTACAACCGCTTCCGTCAGCTGCTCACGCGCGTCATCGCGCGCAAATGGCTGGTCGCGGCTTCGGTCGTGGGCCTCTTCGTCCTGGCCATCCTCGGCATGGGCGTGGTCAAGAAACAATTTTTCCCGATCTCCGATCGTCCCGAAGTGCTGGTCGAGGTGCAGATGCCCTATGGCACGTCCATCTCGCAAACCAGCGCGGCCACCGCGAAGGTGGAAGCGTGGCTCGCCAAGCAGAAGGAAGCCCGGATCGTCACCGCGTACGTCGGGCAAGGTGCGCCACGCTTTTACCTGGCCATGGGCCCCGAGCTGCCCGATCCGTCGTTCGCCAAAATCGTGGTGCGCACGGACAACCAGCATGAGCGCGACGTGTTGAAGGAGCGACTGCGTCAGGCCGTCGCCGAGGGTCTCGCTCCAGAAGCGCGCGTGCGGGTCACACAACTCGTGTTCGGGCCGTATTCGCCGTTCCCGGTTGCCTACCGTATCTCTGGCCCGGACCCGGACAAGCTGCGCGGGATCGCGGCTGAAGTCGAGCACGTGATGGACGCCAGTCCGATGATGCGTACGGTCAACGCCGACTGGGGCACGCGCGCGCCCACACTGCATTTCACGTTGCAGCAGGACCGCTTGCAGGCGGTCGGGTTGACGTCCAGCGCCGTGGCGCAACAACTGCAATTCCTGCTCAGCGGTGTGCCCATCACCGCCGTGCGTGAGGACATCCGGACCGTGCAGGTCATGGCGCGTTCGGCCGGCGATGTGCGGCTCGACCCGGCTCGGCTCGGCGACTTCACGCTGGCTGGCGCGGGCGGGCAACGCATCCCGCTGTCGCAGGTGGGCAAGCTCGACGTGCGCATGGAGGAACCGATCATGCGCTGGCGCGACCGCGTGCCGACGATCACGGTACGCGGCGACATCGCGGAGGACTTGCAGCCGCCGGATGTGTCCACGGCAATCACGAAGCAGCTCCAGCCCATCGTGGCCAGGCTGCCCAGCGGCTATCGCATCGAGCAGGCCGGCTCCATCGAGGAATCGGCCAAGGCGACGACGGCCATGCTGCCGCTGTTCCCGATCATGCTGGCGGTTACGCTGGTCATCATCATCCTTCAGGTCCGCGCGATTTCTGCCATGGTCATGGTGTTCATGACCAGTCCGCTGGGTCTGATCGGTGTCGTGCCGACGTTGATCCTGTTCCGGCAGCCTTTCGGCATCAATGCGCTGGTTGGCCTCATCGCGCTGTCGGGCATCCTGATGCGCAACACGCTGATCCTGATCGGGCAGATCCACCAGAACGAGCAGGCGGGGCTGGATCCGTTCCACGCGGTCGTCGAGGCCACGGTTCAGCGCGCCCGCCCCGTGATTCTGACCGCGATGGCGGCAATCCTCGCATTCATCCCGCTGACCCATTCGGTGTTCTGGGGAACCCTCGCCTATACGCTGATCGGCGGCACGTTTGCGGGGACCATTTTGACCCTGATGTTCCTGCCGGCCATGTATTCGATCTGGTTCAAGATCAAGCCCGATCGTGCCGTCGGTTCGCGCAATGATCGGCACGAGCGAGCAGAGCCTGCTGAACAGAGACTGGACGACGCGCTCGACGCCCCCAGGTAACACACCATCAAATCACCGTATCGAAGGAAGCTGCCATGTCGAATCCCACCGTGGTCATTGTTACCGGCGTGTCGTCGGGTATCGGACGCGCCACCGCCGAGAACTTTTCCGGGCGGGGATGCCGCGTATTTGGCACCGTGCGTAGCATCACCAGAACGGCGCCGTTGGCCGGTGTCGAACTCGTCGAGATGGATGTCCGCAACGATGCGTCGGTCCAGGCCGGAATCCAGTCCATCATCGATCGTGCCGGACGTATCGACGTGCTCGTCAACAATGCAGGAACGAGCATGATCGGCGCGGTGGAGGAAACGTCGACTGCCGAAGCCTCGGCTCTGTTCGATACCAATGTATTCAGCATTCTGCGCACGACTCAGGCGGTACTCCCCCACATGCGGGCACAACGTGGCGGGAGAATCATCAATATCAGTTCGGTGCTCGGATTTCTCCCGGCCCCCGTATATGGGGCTCTATTCGGCGTCCAAGCATGCCGTCGAGGGGCTGACCGAGACTTTGGATCACGAAGTGCGCCAGTTTGGTATCCGCGTTACGCTGGTCGAGCCGTCCTTTACCAGGACCAATCTCGACGTCAATACGCCACAGGCGAGCTCGAGAATCGCCGACTATGACCGCGAGCGTGCCCTTGCATCGAGCGCAGTCGTCAACAGCGTCAAGGGTGCGCCTGAGCCCGATGGCGTGGCAAACACCATCGTCGAAGCGGCGCTTGGCAATTGGCGTATGCGTCGTACGCCCGCGGGTGAGGCTTCTCTGCTGCGCAAATTGCGGCGTTTCATGCCGGCTGGACCCGTCGATGCAAGCTTGAGAAAAACATTCGGACTTGGTTGAAATGCCCACCCACGTGTAACCCGCATTAGAGTTGGACGGCGGTCAGAGGTGCGGCCGCCGCCACAACGCTCAGAGGGCGCGGATCTGTGCTGCACAACCGGAAATGCTCGGTGCCGCACAGTTGGGCACGAAAAAGAGACGCAGCATCCTACTGAGAGGCCGCGCTGCGGCTCATATGGTCTGATGTACTTATCGGTCGCGTCGCCCAAAGGTACGGATATGGAACCTATTGAAAATGCGCAATTGCAACGGACGAACATTGGTGCGCTGATCGCTTCACGACTGCGCGACAATCTGGATGACGCTCGCCGCCAATGGCAGGAAAACGCACCCGTTAATCACTTCTTCATCGACGACGTTCTTCCCGAAGCGCTTGCCATGACGATACGGCGTGGCTTTCCCGATGCCTCGACAATGATGCTTCGCAAAAGTCTGCGCGAATTGAAATACGTTTCGGCCCAAATGAACCACCACGCGCCGATCCTGGAGGAAGCGCTCTACGCGTTCCAGGAGCCGGAAGTGGTGAAGCTCGTCTCGCAAATCACTGGCCTTTCGTCGCTAGACCCGGACGAACGTCTGTACGCGGGCGGCATCTCGATGATGGGCCTCGGGCACTTCCTTAACCCGCATCTTGATAATTCGCATGACAAGGATCGCCAGCGTTACCGCGTGCTGAACCTGCTGTATTACGTGTCGCCAGGCTGGCGGGCCGAAAACGGCTGCAATCTCGAAGTGTGGCCAGAGGGCACCAAGGGAGAGCCGGTCACGATCGTCAGCAAGTTCAACCGGCTTGCCGTGATGGTCACCAACCAGCATTCGTGGCATTCAGTATCACCGAACCTGAGCAGCGAAGCGCGTTGCTGCGTGTCGAACTACTACTTCTCGAGTCAACCGGTTGGCGACACGGAATACTTTCACCCAACGTCGTTCCGCGGGCGCCCCGAGCAACGAGTGCGCGATGTCGTGCTGCGGGCCGACGCGACCGCGCGTGGTCTGGTGCGCAAGGTGTTCCCGAACGGCGTCGTTGAGAACAAACACGTCTATCACAAAGAGACCAACGAGTAAGCGCAGACACGCCTCACTGGATTGGCTGCGTCAGGCGCGCGCTCCTCTCGTGCCGAAGCCACGCGCGCAAAGCGCGGGGGACCTGCTTGTCTTCCCGCGCATCAAGAATCGGGTGATTTCGTTGGCGCATGGCCGTGCTGCGACGCACCGAGCATCCGCTCCACATACCGCGCAATCAGATCGATTTCCAGATTCACCCGCACGCCATCGCGCAAATGCTTGAGCGTCGTCACCTGCACGGTATGCGGGATCAGATTGATCGAAAACTCGCAGCCATCGTCGCGATCATCGACGGAATTCACGGTCAGGCTCACGCCATTGACCGTAATCGATCCCTTGTACGCGAGATAGCGGCCGATCTCGCGCGGCGCGAGAATGCGCAACTCGTGCGATTCGCCGACCGGCGCAAAACGCGTCACGGTACCGAGCCCGTCGACGTGTCCGGACACGATATGTCCGCCGAGCCGGTCATGCGCGCGCAGCGCCTTCTCGAGATTGACCTCGCCGGTTTCGCCGAGACCGGCCGTGCAGTTCAGGCTTTCGCGCGACACGTCGACTTCGAACGAGTGAGCGGTCTTCGCGATCACTGTCATGCAGGCGCCCTGGATCGTGATGCTGTCGCCGAGTTGCACGTCGGCGAGGTCGAGCCCGCCGGCCTCGACGTTCAGGCGCACGCCTGCGTCGTCGCCTGTGCCGAGCGGCTTGACTGATTCGATGCGGCCCACTGCCGCGACGATTCCTGTAAACATCGTGCTAGTCCTTGCTCATGTCGAAACGGTGGGGGACACGGCGTCGGTCCCGGGTACGGTTGTCGGGGCGAAGCGCGCGAGAATCCGCAGATCGTCGCCGATCCGCTCGACCGTATGGAAATTCAGCTTGACGCGGTCTTCGAGCAGCTCGGGCGAGGCCAGATTGAACATGCTCATCGAGTCCATGCCAAGCAGGCTCGGCGCGAGATACACGAGCAGTTCGTCGACGCAGCCTTCGCGCAGCAGCGAGCCGTTCAGCTTGTAGCCGGCTTCGACGTGCAACTCGTTGACGTTGCGCTCGCCGAGCACGCTCAGCATGCGCGGCAGATCCACCTTGCCGAACCCATTCGGCAGCGGCACGATCTCGGCGCCGCGCGCGCGCAGCGCGCTCGCGCGTTCTTCGAGCCGCGCATCGAGCTCGCCGCAGAAGATCAGCGTCGGCGCGCCGGCCAGGATCTGCGCGTCGAGCGGCACGTCCAGCTGGCTGTCGATCAGCACGCGGTGCGGCTGGCGCGGCGTATCGACCGCGCGTACGGTCATGCGCGGATCGTCCTCGCGTACGGTGCCGATGCCGGTGAGGATCGCCGACGCGCGCGCGCGCCACGCATGGCCGTCGGCACGCGCTGCCGCGCTCGTGATCCACTGGCTTTCGCCCGATGGCAAGCCGGTGCGGCCATCGAGCGACGCCGCGACTTTCATGCGCACCCACGGACGGCCACGCGTCATGCGCGACACGAAGCCGATGTTCAGCTCCCGCGCTTCGTTCGCGAGCAGCCCGCAGCGCACCTCGATACCGGCTTCGCGCAGCATCGCGAGACCGCGGCCGGAGACCTGCGGATTGGGATCTTCCATCGCGGCGATCACGCGGCCGACCTGCGCTTCGATCAGCGCGTTCGAGCACGGCGGCGTGCGGCCGAAATGACTGCATGGTTCGAGCGTCACGTAGGCGGTCGCGCCGCGCAGATCGTGGCCGCGCGAGCGCGCGTCCTTCAGCGCGCGAATCTCGGCGTGATCCTGGCCGGCCGGCTGCGTGAAGCCTTCGCCGATCACCTCGCCGTTTCTGACGAGCACGCAACCGACGCGCGGATTCGGGTCGGTCGTGTACATACCGCGCTTCGCGAGCGCGAGCGCGCGTTCCATATGGACGAAATCGGTTTGCGAGAACATCGGTGTCCGTTGTGGTTCGATCGCGGGTGGGATTCAGCCCTTCAACGCCGCGAATGCGCCGCGCGCGGCGTCGATCGTCGCGTCGATCACCGCGTCGTCGTGCGCGCTCGACACGAAGCCCGCCTCATAGGCCGACGGCGCGAAGTACACGCCCGCGTCGAGCATCTTGTGGAAGAACGCGTTGAAGCGCGGCACATCGCTCTTCGTGACCTCGGCGAAGCTCGTCGGGACCGCTTCGCGGAAATAGATGCCGAACATGCCGCCGAGCGCATCGGCCGCAAACGGCACGCCCGCTTCGCGTGCCACCCGCGCGAGGCCTTGCGCGAGACGTGTGGTGCGCGCGGCGAGCGTGTCGTAGAAGCCGGGGGCCTGGATCAGCTGCAGCGTCTTCAGGCCGGCCGCGACCGCGATCGGATTGCCCGACAGCGTGCCCGCCTGATAGACGCCGCCGAGCGGCGCAAGGTGAGCCATGATATCGCGCCGGCCGCCGAACGCCGCCGCCGGCATGCCGCCGCCAATCACCTTGCCGAGACACGTGAGGTCAGGCGTGACGCCGTAGAGCTGCTGCGCGCCGCCGAGCGCAACGCGGAAGCCGCACATCACTTCGTCGAAGATCAGCACCGAGCCGTACTCGGTGCACAGGCGCCGCAGCGCCTGCAGGAACTCGGGGGTCGCGCGCACGAGGTTCATGTTGCCCGCGACCGGCTCGACGATCACCGAGGCGATCTCGTTGCCGAACGCCTTGAACGCTTCTTCGAGCGCGGCGACGTTGTTGTATTCGAGCACGGTGGTGTGCTTCGCGATATCGACCGGCACCCCCGCCGAGGTCGGATTGCCGAAGGTCAGCAGGCCCGAGCCGGCCTTCACGAGCAGACTGTCGGCGTGGCCGTGATAGCAGCCCTCGAACTTGACGATGCGACTGCGGTTCGTGAAGCCGCGCGCGAGACGCAGCGCGCTCATCGTCGCCTCGGTGCCGCTCGACACCATGCGCACCTGTTCGATCGACGGCACCAGCTTGCAGATTTCCTCGGCGATCTCCACTTCCGACTCGGTGGGAGCGCCGAACGAGAAGCCGTTCGCGAGCACTCGCTGCACGGCTTCGAGCACTTCGGGATGAACGTGGCCGAGGATCATCGGTCCCCACGAGCCGATGTAGTCGGTATAGCGCTGGCCGTCCGCGTCCCAGAAGTACGGGCCTTGCGCGCGCTCGACGAAGCGCGGCGTGCCGCCGACGGAGCGGAAAGCGCGCACCGGCGAATTCACACCGCCGGGGATCGTGCGTTGCGCGCGTTCGAAGAGGATTTCGTTTCGTGACATGGCGATGGCTGCAATTTGAACGGGGTGGCGCAGCGGCGCAAAGGGCCTCGGACAATTCCCGCGGACACTTCGCGCGATGCTGGGATGGATCGAGAAATTGTACCGGAGTCGGCGTCAGCGGGCTGTGCGGGCGGGCGCTCGCGGCGTCGCATGGTTCGCCCGGCTGCCCGCTGCGGCGATCCTCGGCGGTTTGCGCTTGGCGGTCAGTTCGGCGCAGCGCTTTCGATGCGTCAGGGACTTCGTAGGGCCGGATAGGTCGCGCCGCGCTGTCGCGCAACGTCCACGCAGTGCGCCACGCGGGCAGTCAGCGAGTTAACCGTCGCGTACAATCGAGCCGGTCAGCTGATGACCGTTCCGCTTCACGCGTTCCGCTGCCGATGCCGGCGCGGCGTTCCGTCCGGATTTTCCCCATGTCTCACGTGCTCAAACGCCGGCCCGATGGCCGGCTGATCCTGTTGCTCGGCGCGCTGGCCGCGTGCGGGCCGATTTCCATGGACATGTATCTGCCGAGTCTGCCGACCATCGCGCAAGCCTTCTCGGTCAGCACGGGCGCCGCGCAATCGACGCTCACGAGCTTCATGTTCGGCTTTTCGATCGGCATGCTGCTGTACGGTCCGCTGTCCGATACGTACGGCCGCCGGCCGATTCTGCTTGGCGGCATCGTCCTGTATGCGCTCGCGAGCATCGCCTGCGCGCTGTCGGTCTCGATCGGCTCGCTGGTCGGCTTCCGCTTCGTGCAGGCGTTGGGTGCGGGCGCCGCGTCGGTGCTCGCTCGCGCGATCGCGCGCGACGCGCACGAGCCGGGCGACGCGGCGCGCGTACTGTCGATGATCGCGATCGTGACGGCGATCGGTCCGCTGCTCGCGCCGCTGATCGGCGGACAGTTGCTGTTGGCCGGCGGCTGGCGCACCGTATTCGTTGCGCTGACGCTGTTCGGTTCGGTGTGCGCGGTCACCGCATTCCTGAAAGTGCCGGAGACGTGGCCGCGCGAGAAGCGCGCGCACTCGGCGCTGCTGAAGTCGTTCGGCGCATATGGCACGCTGCTGCGCGATCCGGTCGCGTGGGGCCACATGTTGTGCGGCGGCATGGCGTTCGCGTCGATGTTCGCGTACATCACGGCGACGCCGTTCGTGTACATCGAGTATTTCCATGTGTCCGCGCAGCACTATGGCTTCCTGTTCGCGCTGAACATCGTCGGCATCATGTTCGGCAACTACCTGAACACGCGGCTCGTCGGCCGGCTCGGGCCGGTGCCGATCATCTCGTTTGCGGCGACCGTGAGCTTCGTCGCGTCGCTGTTCGTGTCCATCGTGTCGCTGACGGGGTGGGGCGGCTTGTGGTCGATCGTGTTCGGGCTGTTCTTCGTCGTCGGCGTGGTGGGCGTGTTGTCCGCCAATTGCACGACCGATCTGATGCATCGCTACCCCGCCAACGCGGGCGCCGCGGCGGCCGTGTTCGGCGCGGTGCAGCTCGCGCTCGGCGCGTTGTCGAGCCTCGCGGTCGGACTGTGGCACGACGGCACGCCGAAGGGCATGGGGATCGTGGTCGGCGTCGCGGGCTGCCTGTGCTTTGTCGGACGCGTGCTCGTGATGCGCTGGCGCGCGGCGAAGTCGCCGGTCGCGGCTGCGTGAGTGATGTCGGGTGCTACGGTCAACGCGTGAGGTCATTGGGCGCGTGTCCGGAAAACACCTGGTGTTGCGTGCGCACCACCGTGCTTCGCGGTTCGCATTGCTATGATGAAGTCACTGTTCCTCGGAGCGGCAATCATGGCGATCAAAGACCTGATGAGTGGCGAACGGCAGCATGCCGCATTCGCCGAAGCGCAACGGCTGGCCGATAGCGGCGCTTATTACGACTACACCGACATCGAATACGTGTTGCGCTTTGATCACGGTTTGACGGATGTATCGGCTTTGCTCGATAGCCAGTTGATGCATCGCGATCTGAATCGTCGTTGTGCGGATGCGCGCGAGAAGCTCGAGATGGCGGACGCGTGATGCATGCTGCGCGTGGGCATCACGGCGTTGAGCCGCTCTGAGATTTTTACTTCTGGAGTGGTTGATGACTGATAGCACGCACGCCCCACGTTTGCCGTACACCGACAACCCCGCCGCGCTCGCGAAACCCGGCGGTCACTACAGTCACGTCGCGGTTGCGAATGGCTTCGTGTTCGTGTCCGGGCAATTGCCGATCGATGCGCAGGGCGAGAAACTCGCCGATGCGTCATTCGACGCGCAAGCCGAACAGGTCCTGGCCAATGTGAAGGCAGCGCTCGAAAGCGTCGGCAGCAGTGTCGCGCAACTGGTGCAGGTGCGCGTGTATGTGGTCGATGTCGAACATTGGGCGAGCTTCAATCGGATCTACGCGCGCTGGGCCGGCGACGCAAAACCCGCGCGCGCGGTCGTGCCGGTGCCGCAGTTGCATTATGGGTTCAAGATCGAGGTTGAGGCGGTGGCGGTGATTTGAATTCGACGTCACAGCCATATAGCAACTACGGCATGACTTTCTTCGTGGCGGCCGCTAATTCTCGACATAGAGAACTCATGCCGATCGGGCAGGATGACGTTGAAAGCTTGGCGATTCTGAAAAGATCGTCGGTGTCTAGCGTCGTATCGATGTGGCGGAGCACAAAGGCTTTCAATGACGGATTACGCTTTATCAATACACCTAGTTGCGGCAAAGTGTGCCAATGATCCACTAGCAGACGCGCGACAGCTTCTGAGTTGCCGTCCGCGATTTCGCCATCGTCACACTGCGCGTACTTGTTGAACGCCTCGTTCAGCTTTGCCCACGTGTCGAGGTGATCGATCGCTGCATCCGCCGCGCTTGCCTCACGCTGCGTGCAGGTTTTGCCATACGCAACCGGTATCCACGCTAGTGCAATGAAGGCGAGCACACGCATGAGACGCGTCAAAAAATACGTGCACTTGCGTCTATGCATGAGTATGTCCCGCAAGACTCTTGGCTCGACTGCGCTTAGTTGCCGCGCGCGCGGCCACGGGATCATTGTGCTTGACTTCGACAGCCGTGATCGGGTCACGGTGCATCTGTTCGCGGATTTCTCTCATGGCGTCGTCGGTATGGGGTGCCGCGGAGTTACGCGAAAGAGTTATCACGTTTCAAACCACGCTCATAGGAACTCAGCATTTTTTACGCTCCGTTGCAGCAACACAATGCCGCCGCGGTCCCCGCGCAATCAATTGCGTGGCGCTGGGACGCGCGTGTCCGCAGATTCGGTTGCTTCGGTGTCCCCGGTGTCTATCACAGCGCGCGAGTGATCAATGAATCAGTTTTTCTAAACTTTCGAATTCAATTAATAATTCCGCTCCAAGCGATGCGGTGATTGTGATAATGCGCGAGCCGGGCTTCTTGACCTTCCAGTAACTTTTATCAAGTAGCGCCTTTGCATGTTGATGGGCATCGGAGCCCGGCATCAGATCTTTAATGTCGTAGACGATATTTTGTATGAGCATTTCTGTTAGCAAAAACCGAGTAGCACCGTGGAAGATCAAGGATGTTACCGTGTCGCCAAGTCGCAGTTTTAGCGTGATTGAATTGGTTAAATGATCCACGTCGATTCCTATAAGGTAGGAGTCGTGGAAGCCATCAAGGGTTTTGTCGTTGTCCATATCTATTGATGTTTGACAGTTTATTCATAATGGGGAGAAAGGGACGACAGCCCAATCACGATTGCCGTCCACCCAATTATGCGCATGTGGACGCATTCCGTCGTGCGAATGGTCGAAGTCCAAGTCTATGTATCCTTTGCCGTCGCTACCATATAGTCGCACCTGACCGCTGCCGGGGTTGGCGTACCACGTACCGGGCTCTCCGTTGTTGGGCGTTTTGGCTATATCAAAGGAATCACCGCTCACCGTATCCGGCGTGTACTCGAAAGGCCGTGGGTCGGCACGCAGCGTTGATGCGCCTCTATCGCTAGCCCTGGCTGCGCGCGCAGCGTTCAGTTGGGTTTGCCTGGTGGCCGGATCGTACTGCACAGACAGAATGGGTTCGCCGTCCGGGCGATTACCGGCCCTCGCTGCGATATTCCGCAACGGCGCGCTGCTGTAGGGTGACGGAAACAGGCCATTGCGCGGACCTTTAATGGCAAGCAGGGCACCCCGGCGCACCTCTTCGAGAAGCGCGACGATGACCCACCAGCCATCGGTGTCAGGGTTGCGGTCCCGTACGCGATGAAAAAACAGCCAGTGACTGCCAATGAGATTCCTGACCAGTTTCCGGTCCTCCTGCCATGCCCTGTGATTCAGTTGGGCAATGTCAAGAAAGTCCCGGGTCTCCGCCCTGGCTCTCTGAAGGTCTGCGGCCCTGCCGAGGCACGCCTTATAGTGCCATTCGTCGCAGATGACATAACAGACACCCGGTGGCCGCTGGCAGGACAGCTCCACGGAGTGCATTTCAAATACGGACAGGGACATGGGTGTGTCGATGGTCTATCTGAAGTCGCTGCCGGGGTTGACAGCAGTCAGATAATTACCGTGCGACAGGCAGTCCGTACATGGGCGACCGCCCAAAATCTCCTCGGCCCTCGATGAAACGGAAAAAAGCGCCCGCAGGAACATTGCGGTTTTTCACGCCCGTAGCGCGGATGTTCGCGGGCAGCGACCGTACCGCTGGTCTATGAGCTTTTCCAACCGCTGGCGGCACTCGCGCAGCCCATCATTCACCCGTTGCCGTCCGTGTCAGTGCTGTGCATATGCCAGCAAGCGCATCCTCGAACAGACCGAAAATGGAAACCTGGGCAACGGTTGAGAGATCGGAGAATTGCTCCGCGACTTCTTCCAGACTCAATAGGCCCGTCAGCGCGTGCAATTGATCGACGCGGATAACGACGGTGTCAGGCATCGCGGTATCCGGTTGTACAGAGGCGTTCAGAAAGTCAGGCATGACACTGCCCCGTCGCATTGTTGTGCGCCTGGATGAAAGCGAGCGCGGCGGCGAGTAGCGTGCCGATGATAGGGAATGAGATAGACGATTGCGTTTGCTCAGGAAGAGAAGGGACGTGACACATGGGACATGCCTCTATCGGGTTGATGAACCCGACGCCGCAAGGCCACGCGTCGCGCTGTGCGCGGAACAGGTTGAACACAACGTCCTCCGCCAGCGCAAGCTCGATCAGGCGCCCTTCCCGTTGTTCGTATTCGAGCTTTGTGCTCGATGATGAGCGATTGATGGGCCAGAAAAAGAAGAACCCCGTAAAGTCGCTGAACTTACGGGGTTTTTCTTGAAGACTTGGCGGAGGCGGTGAGATTCTCGCTCAGTATAAAACCGGTCCTTTAAAAACAACGACTTAACTTTGCTTTCATCGCCATACTGGCACACCTGAACGGCACACACAAGCGGAAGCTGGTTGGTCCTGGTCCTTGTCCTGGTCCTGGTTCGGCCGGCACGGTCGGCTCAGTGGGCCCGATGAAAGGCCTCCTGGCGTTGTCTCCGGGCAAGGATGCCAGCCGGGTAGTCGATGCCGCCGTCGGATGCGAGGGTTCCCGCATGCGTTCGCTGTTCGGGCTACACCTTGCATGCAAGCGTACGACGTGACGGAAGGGCGGACCGTGCCTTAGGCTTGCAGAATCCAGCAACCCGAACGGAGCATCGCGCCATGGACGACCTTTACCTGCGTCAGCTGCCGGACGACCTCCAGGCATTCGTGCGAGGCATCGAGCAGCAGAGCGGCATCGTTATCCAGGTCGAAGTGGACCCCGCGCGGGGCGGAACCGTGGCCTGCCACGTTGACGAACATGGCGCGACACTGCTGGTTTCCCGGGAAGAGTTCTTCCAGCCCGCGTCCGTGATGCACGAACTACTGCATGTGCGCCGGTTTCTGGTCGACGGTGTCCCGCAGATAGTGGTGAACGACGACTACAACGACTGGACTCCGGAGCTGGAGAGCGGGCTGACAAACCTCGATAACGGCCTTGAGCACCTCATCATCGTGCCCGAAGAAATTCTCCGGTTTCCCGGGCGGCGGGAGTACTGGGCCGGTGTCTTGACAAGGAAACTTGAAGAAATCCGTGTCAATCCACTCATCCCGGATGACAGGCGACGCCACGCGCTGGTGAACTGGCTGTTCACCCACCATGTGCTCATGGAGGGACCGCAAATCCTGGCGGCTGACGGTCTTGTGGACGAACTGGGGCTGCGGCAACAGGCAGACGCTTTTCGAGACGCCATTATTCCCGCGCTTGCCGTGAAGGAGGAAGCCGTCCGGCGCTGTTTGGCGCGGTTGAACATACCGTTCGCAACAGCTGCCCTGAAATACATCGACAGCCGTGCCCGGCGGTCGCGAGCGGTAGCACTGGAACCGGCGATATAAAACCTACAGGGTGGCCATGGGTTATGGCACGCCATTTGTAGCCCGTATGAGTTCTGCAGACCCCTGCACCCCTCTGTTTGTTTTGCGGGCATTATGCTACGCGATGTCCTGGTCTATGGGGCGACCGAGGGGGTGTGTGCGTTTCGGCCCGGGCGTTTCTTCGCGAAATTTGCTGAAATGAAGTCGCGACACACCAAGCCGTTGCGAGACGACATTCAATCAATCTACTTGGGGAATACCATGTATGGCTCGACCCAGCCCAGGCACGACAAAAATCACCGTCCGGTTCCGTGCGATACCTGCCCGCAGGACAATCTGACCATGCTCGAGGGCTATGTCAGCGATGAAGCCCTCGCGCTGAATGACTGCACGCACATCGACGAGATGGACGACGGCGACGTCCGCAGTGACGGGTTCATTCAGGGGCACTGCTACGAATGCAACGGCCCGGATGACGGTGATTGCGGTGACGGTGAAGACTTCCACGAGTCGGACTAAATAAGAAGTCGGACGCTGGCCGGCAGCACGCCGGTCGGCAAAAATTCAACCTGAGAGTAGAGAGCGCGACGGCCAAAGAAGTGAAAAACTACACGGACGAAGAGTTCCGCCGGGCGCGAGAAAATCTTGCGGACATCCTCTCGGTAGGGGAGTGTGCGGCATCCGAGATTCTGCACGACGGGTATCTGAACGAGGTCCACTCTCTGGTCGGACTTCTTCAGCAGGCGTCGAATGCGCTGGCACACAAATGGAATGCGCTGCTCCTCGCGAAGCTGCCTGTTGATGCATGGGACATTGGGCCGACCGGCGAGCGCCGCATCACGCCCCGCAACTTCGCGTCAATGCGGTATCTCTCGCCCTTGCTAACCGGCAAGGACAAAGAGGTTGCGGACCTGTGGGTGACCGCGCGCAAGAATCTGTCGAGTGTACTTCACGAACCGGGTGGCCCTTACGCGGCGATGACCGAATGGAAGCCTGCCGAGCAGTTCAGGTCCAAAGTTGCGCAGAATCTGCCCTTTGGTGACGATATCGCGTTCATGGAGACCATCATCGGGTTAGATAATCTGCTCGGCCAGCAGATTACCCTTTTTGCTGGGCGACGCCACAAAGCCCTGGGATTGCCTGTAGGCGTGGCGTTGCCTGCTGAGGAAGACAAACGGTGCTCTCGTGATGCGCTTCAGTTCATGAAGCAAAACGTCGACGCTTGGTGCAAGGATGCCAGCCTGGCAGGCAAAGCTCCAGATAGTCTACGGGCACGGATTGCTGTGAATCTGTCGGTGAACCGCGCACTCTGGGAGACTTGCGCGAAAGACACCATTGGCGAAGAGGCGGCCACAGTGGCCGCGCAGTTTCTCAGCAGACTTAATGGCTGCGGCATCACGACGGTGCCTGACGAAGTACCGACGCGAGGAACGAAGTGGACGGGGCTTGCGGAGCTGCTGTCACGATGGTTTGGTGCGAAGGGATGGCTACGTGAACAGGACGACGTCTTCACGCGGGTGATGACGCCCCAGGACATCGACAGGGCGGTGCAACTGACTGAGTCAGTGCAAAAGCGGTATAAGGCAAACCGGGGAGGAAACGGTGGACCAGAGCTGGCAGAGCGGATTCACGGGAACCCTGAGAATCTGTTTATTTTCGCCATGGCGACGGTAAGCGTCTTTTACGTCAAGGGTCATTGGGGCGGAAAATCACAACTTCGCCCGGTTCAGACGCTCAAGGAGATTCCCGCCGAGCATAATAAAAGCAGCTCAAGATACCCGGCATTTTCGACACTGGACAGCGGCGATGGCCTGATGTTCCCCATCCATGCGGAAGAACTCATCGAACAGGTCTACGGTCAGATGTTTTTTTCAAATCAGGACTGGAACCTGCAAGGCGAAAATGTCCGTCAACATGCAGAAACCCAGGCCATCAAGCGTGCTTTCCACGAACAGCTATTCGAGTTTGCGGTTAAGGGACGCACGTCGAGGGAACTTCTGAACCTGTTCACGCAAGCGGCAGCCTATATCGAGCAACAGAAAGAAAACGGCGCGATAGTGGTAGTCTGAAATGGAAAAAGAGAACAGGTCTTGTCAGCGCAGCCCGTTCGCGCTTGGCTTCGAACATGGGGCGGAGGCCGTTGAGGACGCACCGCTCCATGAAATCGAATCGAGGGTTCCGGAGTACAGGATTGGCTACGTCATTGGCCGTACCTACAGTGAAGCAATCCGGCAGGTGAGCCTCGAGGCTGGATTCAAGCTTGCAGGAGCGCTTGGGGCCCGGTTCGATATCGATAAGGCGGACCTCGTTTCGGCCCTGCAGGTGTCTGCTGGGTGTCGACGCCTCATCGAGGAGGAGTATGTGCAAGCGGCCGGTAGAGGTCGTGGCTCTCGCTAAGATGCAACGCAAGGCGAGCGACATTTGCGGCCCGTGCCGGAATTCTGGCATTAGAGGCCTATCTATCGTAGACGTGGATTTCGTTGCGCGACGCGTTGATAGTTCGGCGTTGCGCAGCGAGGTAGGCTGATTTACCGACCGGTGCTTTTGAGGGGGTCGCCCGCCGCCCCGCCAATCACGACGCCATAGAGGCATGGTGCTAGCAGCGACTGGCCGGTTACTCGTTTCCGTCAGCCTGGACACAGGCTGACAACCAACTTGCCGAGAAGCGAACGCATCTACTATCGAAAAACTAGGCAGGTCTATGTGCTTTGGTTCTACCAAGTTGATTAAACTCGGACTGTCCCGCCGTATCGGACCAATGTCAGTCGCAGGTTCATGCTCCTTGAATCGGCGGCGCGTGGCGCGTAACCTCATGAGGCGAGCTTTCGTCTCGGGCATATCGGTTTTTGACCTATCGCGGCGCGAGAGCGTGCCTTCTGCATCCTTGACTGGGTAAGACAAGTCGGTCTTGTTTTCCGCCGTGTTCGCTATCGCTTCTCAAGGTTTAGAGAAATGCGCCGTTAAACAGCGGTCTTGCACGCGCCGGCGCTCGCATTGCATGTCGATATAGCCGACGTGATGTTTCGAATGCCAACATGCCGCCTTGAGTGTTCCCGCTGGCAGCGCTTTAAAATCGTTTGCGGGTTTTCGTTATGAACCATCCGAGTGTCTTCCATCCTGGTCCTGCCGCCATTTCGCCACAGCAACGGTTACTGTTGATGCACGAGGGCGAGTGGGAAGGCTTTATCGAGGAATGCGTCCGTCAACTCCAGAAGGAGGGAGACTATGTTGAGGTGGTGGCTCTCGGCGGGAGTGGAGACAAAGGTCGTGACGTATGTGGGTACTCGAAGGAATATCCGGAAGCGGGTACCTGGGACCTCTATCAGGCAAAACACTATGATAGTCCGTTGACGCCCAGCGAGTTTTTTCCAGAGCTTGCAAAGTTCGTGACGTGCGTCTGGCGTGAAGACTATACGCGCCCCGCGAAATATTTCATATGTGCAAGCAAGGACGTTGGCACAACGCTTTTCGACCTGCTCAAGAATCCGGTACGACTGAAAGAACGACTTCTCGACGACTGGCGAAAGAAGGAGGGCAAGTTCGGGAAGTTCAAGCAACCCCTTGATGCCGACCTTGAAAAGTTCATTGAGGTATTCCCGTTTGACGTTGTGAAGCGTCTGCCACCCATGGAACTGCTGTCAATCCATGAGAGAGATGCAGCTTCGTATTGGGCGCGATTCGGAGTTCTCGCTCCGCGAGAAAATGACCCAGAAGTGCCTCCAAAGCCGGTTTCTAGCGAGTCGACGTATGTGACCGAATTGCTGCGGATATATGCCGAGCATGCACAGGTGAAGATTGATGACTTGCCCGATATCCCGCCCGCGCACGGGGCGCACTTCAAGGCTCAGAGGCGACTCTTTTATTCAGCGGAGGGCCTGCACCGCTTTAGCCGTGACAAGCTGCCAGGGGCATTTGAAGCGCTCCTGGACGAGGTGGAAAACGGGATTGGAGCAGAGTTGACCTTTCCGCACGAAAGCGGATTCGTCCGCTTGCGCTCCGTTCTCCAAACAGCAAACGTGTTGCAGATAATGAATAACCCGTTGCGGGCGCGCCTCAGGTCCGGTGACCTGCAGGGCAGTTGTCATCATCTCGCAAATCAAGGTCGGGCCCAATGGGTCGAAAGCGATGAAGCAGACGGCGAAAGTGTTTAACAGTCCATTCGAGCTTGGCGTCCGGATGGTGTTCTTGCTGCTCGCATTGCATCCTCGCAAGGCGGACCTGCAGACACTTGTCTATTTGGACTATGCGGCAATTTACTCAGCTGACCTTGGCGGCCCAAGCAGCCTTCATACGCCAGTGCCGCTCCGGAATGGCGAGTACCTTTCCAGGCGAGATGTCATCGAGCAAGGGCTTTACCTGATGTCCACCAGGGGCCACGTGTCGATTGAAGTTGACGCTGGCGGAATCTGGTATTCGGCGGGGGAGAGTGCGACAGCACTTGTCGGACTGATTGCCGGGGAATACGGAGCGGTATTGGCAGAGCGATGTCGCTGGGTGGCGGACACTTTCGGGAGCTGCTCGGCAAGCGAGATAGAGGTTATGTTTGTCGAGCGCGGATTGCGATGGGGAGCCCATTTCGTCCATGGCGGCTCCGACATCTTGGAGGGTTGATGAGTATTCAGCTTCAAAGGTTGTGCGTAACCGGACCAGACCGGGAGCCGGCAGAACTGCTGTTCGCCGGACGGTCATATCTCGTGTTCGGGCCGACCGATACAGGTAAGTCGTATGTTCTTGAGAGCTTGCGCTATGGACTTGGCTCCTCAGGAAAGCCTCGCGAAAATCAGTTCTCAGCAGGATATACCCGACTTGCGCTCCAGTTAAAGTCGGCCGATGGCGAAGAGTTGACGTTCTTTCGGGACCTCGTAGACGGAAGCGAGGCGGTATGCGATGGCTACCATCAAACCCCACCTCAGGGCGCAGTTCCCGGAGGCAAGCCGCGAAAGATAGCCGGCGTTTTGGCGCAGCTGTGCGGTGCCTCTGAAAAGCGAATTTTGGTCAAAGCCGGGAAGCGCGAGGGGCTTGCGGCGGGCGACCTGCGCCACTTCAGTCTGTTTGACGAGATTGAAACTCTTGACTTGAAACCGTTGGTTGGAACGGACACAAACCTGCTGACACGAAGACGCGCCAGTGGTGCGGTCATTCTGACGGGACACGACGACGAAGGACTGACGCTGGTCGCGTCAGCCGCCAAACGGGCGAGTGCCGGTGGCTACGTCGAAGCAGTCGACGAGGAGCTGGCGACACTAAACGCGCGACTTCCCAAAGACGTTAGTTTATCGAACGTACTTGAAGCGATGGCAAAGCTGGACACTCGTATTCAGGAGTTGCAGACGTTCTTGCGGAGCAATGAAAACGCGCTAAACGAGCTTAAGCGTGGCCGATTGCACTTGCAAAGAGAGGTCCGGCGCATCGCAAACGAGCGCATTGCATTGACGGAAGCCCGCACGAGGTTCGAACTTCTCAGAGAGAAGTATTCGAGTGACCTTCAGCGGCTGGAGGCCGTCGAGACGGCCGCGTCGCTGATGGACGCTTTTGCTCCCCAGCCCTGTCCGCTGTGCGATACGCCGTTGGTGGTGCAGTCGCGACATGTGCATGCGGAGAACGACTCTTTTGCGCTGATGGCCGAGGCGGCGCGCGCAGAGTCTCAAAAAATTTCGCATCTTCAGCACGGTCTTGCGTCAGCGATTCGCGAACTCGATGACGACATTGAGAGCCTGACGGTAGACCTTCGTGAAGTGCGCAAACGGGAAGAGGACAACTTGGCCGAGCAGGACGCGCTGTTCGCGAAATCGCCTGGCGCGGATGGCGTCGGCCTCAGCGTGCTGGCCACGCAGAGAACGGAATGGGCGCTCGTATTACGCGACTTGGACCGTGTCGACGTGCTGGTCAAGCGCCGTGAAGAGTACTCACAACTTGGCAAACGAAAAACTCAAACCGTAGTCCGAAACGTGGCCGAAGATGCGGTGAGTGTTTGCAATCGCATCAAAGCGTTGCTATCAGAGTGGGGAGTTCCGGGCGTCGAGGCGGTGCACTTCGACGAGAAGAATGTGGATATACAGATAAATCAGCGGAATCGAATTTCCTTCGGGAAAGGAAAGCGCGGGATTTTTTTGACGGCGTATGTGGTGGCGCTGATGGAGCACGCGTTGCAGAGTGGCAATCCACATCTCGGATTTGTAGCCGTCGACTCTCCTGTCGTCACTTATAAGGACCCTAAACACGGGGGGAAGGGCGAGGAGTTGCTGGACACGACGGTGGCCGACCGCTTTTACGAGTGGCTAGCCGCTCGTCAGGAGCCGGGGCAGGTTATCGTGCTCGAAAACGAGGAACCTTCGACGGCGTTACTCGAACAAATCCCTTACACTGAGTTTATCGGTGAATCGGGTGGCGCGGGCCGACGGGGCTTCTTTCCGTCGTGAAGAGAACCCCGGCCGACGGCCGGTGAGCCCCACGAGGGCCTCGCTTAAACGTGTTTGTTGTTGCTGCATACAACCGGCGAGTGCCCGAGCTGCTCGTTCTTTACGCTTCGCGGACACGCGCGGCGGCAGGGTTACTGCTGGCACTGTTCCGTTCCCGCACACCTAAAAATGCTACTGGTCTGCGGGGCTGTGACCGGCGGGGGCGGAAGTCTCTCCAGTCGTAGCAGTCAGTCGGATTCGCCGAAGGTCCCATCAAAGTCTTCCAGCAGTTCATCGTGCGTCTTGTTTGTCCAGTCGAGGATGCTTTTTCCGTCCTCGGAGAGCAGGACCTCAACCGTATCTCCCCGTCTGCTTTCGCGAATACGCCAAACCAGCCCTTGCCTCGGGTTCGGGCCGACCACGGCCTCGCGGGTCGGTTGCCCGTCCAGCTGGTATCGCACGCGATAACGCGGGGTCCGATTGCTCTCCACTTGGTGCCGCTGGCGATAGCGCATGGTCCGAAAGAATTCAACGGTTACGACTACCACCTTGCCGGCAGTCACGGTCATAATCTTCTCCGAGTCGGAAGCTGCGGTGTCGTAGTGTGATTGCTCGGACCAGTATCCAGGTCAGTGTCGTCGTCGGAGAGCCACGACGCAATGTCGTTTATCCACGGATTAGCAAACGCCTTGAGCTCCGCAATCAGTCCGTCGCGTTCGTGAGCAGCGTCGGCAAACCGCTCAAAACGTGTAAGTGCGGTGACGCGCGAACAGCGCACTCGGTAGGGCTGCTCTATATTGAGCGGCAAATTCCTCGTTAAATTCCATCGAAGGTCTTCCTGTCGAAAATAAGTCGACATTATGTATCTGTATCGGGACACTTAGTGTCTTGGTTTCTGCAGCTTTGCGTCAACGCACGACAAATCTGTCCGACCAGAATGCATATAGGGTCGTGCGCCAGCCTCCCCAGACCGCGACGCGATGCGCGCCGAGGCATGCCGGAGGCTTCGTTCGACACTGAGCTGGCGAACTTCTTTTTTCTTGGTCGCAACGCCCGTTAGGGACCATGGTAAACGAGACGCGGAATGTCGCGATTGCCCCTCATGATGTATCTTCCCCAAGCGATGCAGGCGCACACATGGTGAGGCTGGGTCGGCCTAAACAGGCTGGTTAATTGATTCACTTATCAGGCGCATGGGATTTCACGGGCGCGTTGCATCCGACCATCTGCGTCACTGCGAGCCTACGTCGCGGCGCGTGACGACAGGGCACCTGCCTTATCGATATCAACAACAAGTCTGTGGCGGTGATTCAGCGACGGAGCGCGGGTAAAGAAACAGGGGGAACGGCCGATAACTGATGAGACGCAGGCTCATGCCGGACTGGCACCTTTTGGCGCACATCCTCAGATAGACAAAAACGGAGCATCTTCATGCAGACCATGGTTCATATCACGTCGCTTACGCCGATAATTCGTGATTATCGGGGGGCTATCAGGACGTGCCAGAAGGAATTCAACAATGTAAACAATGAAACTACGGAACGGGGCGCAGCTCCGGGCGCATTCCAGGGAAATCAAGCAGGACCAGCGGGCAAAGAGCCTTCTGCCTATCGCATCTTCAACGACTGGGCAGATGAAATCCTGAAACGGCTGATTGACCTCAGGAGAAAAGGTGAGTTGGTCAAGACTGTAGATTCACAGGCGTCGTTCGATGAGTGGCATCGCGGACTGGTGGCGTCCCTGGATGAGTACTGGTCGGCCAATGCTCACCCGGCCTATCCGCTCAGCCGGAAGCAGTTGTACAAGCTTGTCAACCTCTTCGTCAAATGGCTGCGTATCAAGGTCGCGGATGACGTCCGGGCACACATCGAGAAGCATGGCCACACGACGCTCAATACGCCGACCGTGCGGCGTGTGGGAGAGTTGCTTGGCGATAGCACGCTGACGCCCCCGGCAGACGACAAGGACTTCGATAACTGGTACCACGACACCCAGAAGCGAATCCGCGACTTCACCGAGACACATGGTGGTTCGCCCATCATCGTGGACGTCTGGTGCCGCGCCGCGTCCCTGGCAGACCCGGATGAGGACGGCTGATTCCGGATTCCCGGCAAACCGCCGGGGCAACGGAAAAGCGGCGTTGAACTTGGGAACGGTCCTGGAGCAAATTCGGACCGCACCTTTTCTGCACCCGGGTGCACAAGACGGCGGGGCTGCTCTCGTATGTCAGCGCGCTTTCGCGCTGCCCATCATTCCACTATGCCTCGGCCACCTGTATTGGGTTTGAGGCATTGCATTAACCCCTCCGCTCGGACTTCGACTAGGTGTCAACTTAGCCCTTGTACCGCTTGGCGAGCGTCTCGTAATCCTGGGCAAACTCGTTGCGTAACGACTCCGGGGCAAGAATCTCGACCGTTGGTCCGAGTGAGCGCAGCCACCACCGGAGCTTCAGGCTCGGCACAACGGTACCGGAGACCTGCAGGCGTCCATCCGGAAGCGTCTCAAGCTCCTGGTCTTTGGACATTGGCGACTCGCGCAGGTAATTGCCAGACGTGTTGTCGAAGGCGATGACGAGTCGAATGGGCGGTTCCGGCAGGAAGTTGAATTGCTGTTCGTTTGCGACGTATTCCTGGAGACTGAAGTCTGCCGGATACGTGAATCCCTTACCCGACTCTTGTACGGAGACAATCCGGTCGAGCCGGTACAGGGTGCGCAGAGGCTTGAGCTTGCCCTTCTCGGGTTGCGGCTCGCTGTGTCCCACCATGTAGACGACACCGGCAGATTCCACCAGCGCGAGTGGCCACAGGGGCTTCACCTTGGGCTCTTCGACCTGTTTTTCCTTGTAGGCGGGCCGGTATCCGACCAGAAGTTCCCGCTCGAAAAATGTTGCCGAAATGACCGTCTGGAAGACTTCTGTCCGCAGTGGCGGGCGGATGAGCGCGAAGCTTCCATCGACGGAGTCAAGCTTGCCTGGCCATGACCGGTAAAGGCGGCTGTCGGGCCTTTCCCGGGACAACCGGACTTCTGCGGCCTTGAACAGCGGGTCAATATCCCGGACGACGGCTTCGGGCAGCTTGCTACCCGCGAATCGCTTGAGAATGCTGAAGGCAACAGCCTCCGAAGCCCCCATTAGATTGAAACTCCGGTTGGCCCCCTCCATCCAAGGTTTGCGTTGCCAGAGCAACTCGCGGCCGTCGCGGTGGGACAGCACCAGCTTTTCAGCCTCGAGCGCTTCTAGATGACGCTGCACCTTCTTCACATAGCGGACGTCTAGACGCGCTTCCTGGAGTCGGGCATAGACCGTGGGCGTCGATACCCACGGTACAGCATCCCGCTCGGTTGGAAGCGCAAGCAGGATTTTTTCGTCCAGTTCACTGAGCATCTGTTTATCCGTGGCGAATGCCGCTCGGCATCATGCTGAGAAATTGGGGCATATTTTGTCTGTTTCGTTGTGGGCGTGGTGTCGATGACCATTTCCGGACGTATCCGGGCCCGGGACTGAGCGCTCTTTCTTCCATTTCAAGGCTTAATGGGAAGAGCGGCAATCTCGTCGCGGTAATCCTCGAGGATTCGTTCACCGTCTGTCACGACTTCCATCGCGGCGAGAATCAGCTCCCATCGCTTAGCGATGAGCGCCGGCGCGTCGTCCACGCTCTCAAGTTTTCCCAACATCATGTCGATAATCGCTTCGTGTCCTTCGCGGATGGTCTGGTGAGCCTGGGAGATGCTCACAACGACATTCCACAAGCTGAACCCTTGCGACAGGTCGGCGGGAAGCGGCTGATTAAGCGGGTGGTCTGAGAATGGCATGGGGATTCCGTGGCTTCTTGCCATCGCCCTGCGTTTCACCTCGAACCCGGACACGGTGGAAGCACGGCTTTGGCTCGTTGTGTTTTGTAACCGTCCCGACATCGAGACGGTCTTTGTCCCGGTTATCGGTATTATCAGTAAAAGTCTGAAGGGTCAAAGGAGAACGAATGCTGCAACTGAACGGGGCGAGAGTATATTCGGCGTCGGACGTCGTGTCCTTCCTCGAGTGCGAGCACAGTACGACGCTCGCGCTGATTGACCTTGTGACTCCACTGCCGCGTAATCCTGAAGACGAGCAGCTCGCACTCGTGCAGGAAAGGGGGCTTGTCCATGAGAAGGCCTATCTGGCTACATTGACCGCGCAGCACAGGCGCGTCGTCGACATTAACAAGCACGCCGGAAAAAGCATTCAGTCCCGTGTCGAGGCGACGCTGCTGGCGATGCGCAATGGATACGATGTCATCTACCAAGCGGCCTTTCTTGACGACAACCTGCTCGGCTACGCGGACTTTCTTGTGAAGGTCGCGATGCCTTCGACGCTAGGCGACTATAGCTACGAACCCATCGACACAAAGCTCGCGCTCTCGTCTCGGAGCAAGTTTCTGGTCCAGCTCTGCTTTTACTCACATTTGCTCGCCAAAGCTCAAGGCCGATATCCTGAGCGTATGCGCGTGGTCTTGGGTTCTAACCGGGAAGCCGCGTACCGCTGCGCTGATTACCGATACTACTTTGACACGGCGCTCGCCCGGTTCCTGGCTCGGGTGGAGCGGGAGTCGGCTGCTGCGGGCAGCTACCCGGACCCGTGCGACAAGTGCAGCCAGTGTCATTGGAGCAATCTGTGCGAGAAGCAGCGCATCAAAGACGACCATCTTTGCCAGGTGGCGGGTATCGCGCGCGTACACATTCGCAAGCTGAAGGACGCCGGCGTCGCCACTCTCGCAGCTCTCGCGGCCATGAAGCCCGGCAAGCCAATTGAAAAAATTGCACCTGCCACGGTCGAGCGATTGCGCTCCCAGGCGGAACTGCAGCATAAGTTCCGCAAAGACGGCGTTCGCCGTCACCTCCTGCTCCAGAAAGAGCCGGGCGACACCCGTCTTCGCGGCTTGGAGCGGCTGCCAAAGCCGAGCCCGGGCGATATTTTCTTCGACATGGAAGGCAATCCGCTCGAGACCGGTGGCCTGGAATACCTCTTTGGCGTCTGGGAAGTCGACCAGCCAAACGGATATTTCCGTTCATTCTGGGCACATAACCGCGCTGAGGAAAAGCTCGCGTTCGAGCAGTTCATGGACTATGTGGACGCGCGCCTTGCGCAATACCCGGAGGCGCACATCTACCACTATGCCCCATACGAGCCCACCGCACTTAAGAAGCTCATGTCAGTGCACGGTACGCGCGAGGCGTCGGTCGACAATCTTCTGCGTCGAGGTGCGCTCATCGACCTTTACGCAGTGGTGCGCGAGGCGCTGCGCGTGTCGGAGCCCAGCTACTCCATCAAGTACATCGAGCGTTTTTATCGCGGGGTGCGTGCAGGAACGGTGACCAACGCCGGCGCAAGCATCGTGTTCTACGAGCGATGGAAAGTGCTCGCAAACGACCGCGAAAAGTCTGTGGAAGCGGAGCAGCTTCTGCAGGACATCGAGGACTATAACCGTGACGATGTCGAGTCTACCTACGAGTTGCGCGAATGGCTGCTGGAACTGCAAGCAGAGGCGGCACCGGCGTCAAATGCGCCAGAAGTAGTTGCCCCAGCGCTCGAACCCGTCGCAACCGACCCTGACACGATTCGCCGACAGGCCCTTGTCGAGTCGATTCTGCAGCCTCTTCCGCTGAAAGAGGCGCATTGGACTGTGGCCGACCGGTATCAAGCGCTTGTAGCACACCTGGTTTTCTTCCACGAGCGCGAGGCAAAGCCAGAGTGGTGGGCAATGTACGCCCGGAGGGACATGACCGATGCGCAGCTTATCGAGGACGCCGAGTGTCTTGGTGGCCTCGTCCCCGACCCGAGCCGTCAGCCGGTTCTGGAAAAAGAGTCGTTCCGGTACTTTTACAATGTGCCGAGCCAGGAGACGAAGCTGCGCACGGGAGTCACGCCTGCGGATACGAGGACCATGAACTCGCTGTCCAACCTACAGGTGGACATGCAGGCCCGGAGCGTCTCATTCACCGTGGGCAAAAAAACGCCCTTCAGCCCACATTCGGTGACGTCCATCGGGCCAGGCAAACCCCTCAGAACAGATGCTCACCGTGAAGCACTCGAGCATTTTGCGACCTGCATGCACAGCCACACGGCTGGTTATCGTGCAGTTCAGGCGCTTCTGCGACGCGAAGTTCCGCGTATCAGTGGTGCACGGCACGGCGTGGCGCTCATTGATGACGACTTGGACCTGCTTCCGCAGGTCATTCGCGTGGTCGAAGGGATGGACGAGACGTGCCTGTTCATTCAGGGGCCGCCGGGTGCGGGTAAGACATACACAGGCTCGCACCTTCTTGTTGAACTCCTGCGCAAAAAAAAGCGCGTTGGAGTGACCTCCAACAGCCATCAGGCTATCAACAATCTTCTGCAGGCTGTTGAGAAGCGCGCGCTGACTGCGAAAGTCCGATTCTCCGGAATGAAGAAGTCGAACGAAGACGATACATGTCACGGTGGCAGCATGATTGTTGACGTCAAGAACGACAAGGACATCGTCTCCGGTGGTGCCGACCTCGTCGCGGGCACTTCATGGCTTTTCGCGAAAAAGGAAATGCGCGACCAACTGGACTACCTCTTCGTCGATGAGGCAGGGCAGATGGCTCTTGCCAACCTCGTTGCCGTCGGCATGAGCGCTAGGAACATCGTCCTGCTGGGCGACCAGATGCAACTCGGGCAGCCGAGCAAGGGCATGCACCCGAGCCGCTCGGGGGAGTCGACGCTCGAATATCTGCTCGATGGTGCCGCTACCATCCCGGCGGACAAGGGCATTTTCCTGAAGACGACATATCGCATGCATCATGACGTCTGTCAGTTCATTTCTGACGCCGTGTACGACGGCCGGCTGATGCCAGCACCTGAAACGGCTAAACGCTTGGTTGACGCGCCCTTCGAAGGCGAGCCCGCAGCGCCCATGACAGGCATCCGGTATGTGCCCGTTCAGCACGACGGCAATGCGCAGTCTAGCGACGAGGAGGTCAGGAAAGTTGTTGATATCGTGAACGCACTCCGCAAGGGCACTCGGGACGAAGATGGTCGCATGGTGCCCATAACGCTTGAGGACATTCTCGTCGTCGCGCCATACAACGTGCAGGTCAACCAACTCAAGCGCGCACTGCCGACGGGCGCGCGAGTAGGAACCGTGGACAAGTTCCAGGGGCAAGAGGCGCACGTCGTCATCCTGTCTATGGCAACGTCAAATGCCGACCACCTTCCACGAGATATCGAGTTCCTCTTCAGCAAGAACCGCCTGAACGTCGCGGTATCGCGCGCAAAGGCGCTGGCCATCCTCGTGGCCTGCCCGGACCTGCTCACCGTTCCGTGCTCCAGGCCAGAGCAAATGGCGCTAGTTAACATGCTGTGCGCACTCGTGTATTACTCGGAGAGGCACGTAACATCGCGCGGTGTGCAGGTCCAGTTCACCGTATAACCGCCAGCGCGAGTGGGCGGGAGTAGTCGCTCCACTGAGCCGCCCAATGCTGGTACCGAATGAAAGTGGATAATCAAAAGCGCAGCCAGAGAAATGAAACAGAACGTCAATGATGCGAATGCGGTATGGGAAGCCTTCCTTGCACGCTGGCCGCTCGAGCGGCTCTACAGTCTTACGCTGGAGGAATACTCGCGGGTTAAAGGGGAAAAAGCAGAGGCGGACTCGTTTACCTATTGGATTGACACAAAGACTGACGGTCTCGGCTCCATCGGGCGGGGCTCATCCTTCAAGTTCGGCATTTATCATAGAAGCGATAATGAGGAAAAAATTCAGGCTAAGGGCCGCATCTATGGTGATGAATACGGTTGGCGCGAACGATACGGAAAAACACCGGTCGAGGCATTTAAAAAAGTGCATGATGAGGTAGTGAAGGTCGCGAAAGCGGCCAGAGCGGGACAACTGGACGTGGTAGAGGACGCTCTGCTCGCCCCAGCATTTAAATGGAAGATTGCGTTTCTCTACCAGGACCGTAAGAATCCGACCATCGTTCCCATTTTCAAAATCGAAGTGCTTCGCGCGCTGGCTGACGAAAAGGACAAGAAGTACCCGGACCTCTATCTTCGACTTTTGCAAGAGAGGGACAACGAAGACCTGGTCTCCTATGGCCAGAAGCTCTGGAGGAAAGCACTGGGCGAGCGCCTTAAAACTGAAGATGCACTTATGTTCCTCAAGGAGCGATTTTCCCTCATTAAAGAACCCGTGCAATACATGGCAGGGTTCAAAACTGAAGCGGGACGTCAACTCGGGCTGGTTTTGCGCGGAGCTACCGTAAGCATTTTTATGGAGCCGGGCAATTGGGATGCGTTAGCGCCCGGCGCGAGCGTTAGAGAGAGCTACGCCAAAAATCAGCCCCGGATAAGCAGTCTTAAGGCAAACGCGCCAAAACTGTGGGTGGAATTCCCTGCACAGAAAATTGACGTGCCGTCGATGGCCGTCCTTTCGTTGCTGTGCGACGCCTACGACAGCGACGCTTCCGACATGGGTATATCAGAGGAACAAACTATGAGTGAAATGAAAGCGAGCGCTGTTAACAGCTATCCAAGCCCCAACAAGATTCTTTACGGACCTCCCGGCACTGGAAAGACCTACAGCACTGCCAAGCTTGCCGTTGAAATTTGCGATGGCCATGCTGATATGGCGCGCGAAGACCTCATGGCTCGCTATGAAGAACTGCGTCGGGATGGGCGCGTCTGTTTCGTGACGTTCCACCAGTCTTACGGATACGAGGACTTCGTGGAAGGGCTGCGGCCCGAACTCAGGGACGGCCAAGTATCATATCGGGTGCGTCCCGGTGTTTTTCGGGAAATATGCGATGCGGCGCGGCTTAACACGCTGATTAAACCGGGACTAAGCGGAAAGCCGCTCAAGGACCGGGCGGTGTACAAGATGTCGTTGGGCGTTGCCGGGACTACCGAAGGGCAAGAAGTATTTCAGGAGTGTATTGAAAAGGGCTATGTATTGCTTGGTTGGGGCGAGAATGTCGATTTTTCCGAGTGCGGTACGGACGAGGCGATTCGCAAGAAGATTACAGACGACCGGCCGGACATCGATAGACCGGAGTCGCAAGCACGTTACATTCGCGTCTTCAAGAGCGAACTGCAAATCGGCGATATCATCGTCGTTTCCCAAGGCAACCGGTCTTTCCGCGCGATAGGCGAAGTGACCGGCAATTACGAGTTCCTCGAGGCTCCAGTCGCAGGTTCATTCCACCAGATGCGCCCTGTCCGCTGGCTGGCTGTTCTCGACGCGAACCGGGCAGTTGATGAAATTTACGACCGCAACTTTGTCCAATCTTCCCTCTACAGACTCGACGAAGACGGGTTGAAACTGCATGTTCTTGATGAACTGTTGAGGCGGCATAAATCCGTCGCACAACCCTATGTGTTGGTTGTGGACGAAATCAACCGTGCAAACCTATCCAAGGTATTCGGCGAGCTTATTACGCTGTTGGAACCGGACAAACGCGAAGGCTCCCCAAACTGTCTGACCGTAAAGTTGCCGTACTCCGGAGACGAATTCAGGGTCCCAGCGAACCTTTATGTTGTGGGTACCATGAATACAGCAGACCGGTCTATTGCGCTCCTGGATACCGCGCTAAGACGCCGGTTCGAATTCGAGGAACTTCAACCGGACTATGCCGCGTTGTCCTCGGAGCGCGTCGAAGGTGTTGTTGACCTGCGAGCGCTGCTTCGGGCAATGAATGAGCGCATCGAATATTTATACGACCGTGACCACACTATCGGCCACGCATACTTTGTGACGGTAAAGACTCTCGCCGACTTGGAACGCGTGTTCAGGAGGAAAGTGATTCCGTTGCTCCAAGAATACTTCTACGAGGACTGGTCGAAGGTTCGTCTCGTCTTGAATGATGAAGGCGAGTTCATTACATCTAACACTGAAGTCCCCAAGGGGCTGGAAAGGCTAGCGGATGGCCATGATGTGAAGCCTCGCTACGGGGTCAAGGCGGAAGCGTTCTCTGCCGACGCTTACCTCAACATTTACCAGTAAGTGCCGTGGCGCTAATATCTGTCCGTGAATACGGAAAACTCTACATAGGGGCGTTTGAACCGGCACGTCCCTCGGTTACAGCCGCTCAGGCGGAGCTGATAACAAACCTTAAAGTGACGTACGGATTCGAGGCTTTCAGGTACGTCAATGGCCATACTCTCGCCGCACAGCAGTATGTCGGAGTCTTTCAATTTGGGCCGCACACTATCGAGGTACTTCCGAAGGTGGGTGGTGGCGACGACCATAATGTTCGGCGCAATCTCGTAGCTATGTTGATGCTTGCGCTCGACCTCGACGTTGCGGAAGGCGAGACTGCGCACGTCGCGGCCCAGAAGCACGGCATTCTCGAGATTCTCATCCGGCTATTCTGTGACAAGCTCTTCGCCCAGGTGCATCGTGGTCTTGTCAGGCGTTATGAACCACGCGAGGAGAATCTTCCTGTGCTTCGCGGACGTCTGGCTGTTGCTGAGCAGCTTCGGCGCAATGCCGGCAATCCGGAGCGGCTATTCTGCCGCTTCGACGAGTTTCAAGAAGACAATGCTCTTAATGTCGTGTTGAAGGCGGCGGTTCGGCTGCTTCTCGGAGTGGCGCAAACGCTTGAAAACCAAAGGAAGTTGACGGAACTGCTGCTCGTTTTTGAGGGCGTCGCAGACTGCCAACGCGGCGTTCTGCCGTGGCATCGCGTCGCCTTCGACCGCCTCAGCGACCGTTATAAGGCCTGTTTCAAGCTCGCTGAGCTGTTCTTGAAAAATGAGCCACCTGATGTCGGTGGTGGTAGGCGTGTGGCCTTCTCGCTGTTTTTCGATATGAACACGCTTTTCGAGGAATATATCGGGAGGAAGGCGATGCGCGTATTTCGACGTCACGGAATCGCTGGCACGTTGCAGGGGCCACAGAAATATGTCGCGTTCGATGGGGGCACAGGGCGGGACACGTTCCTCATGAAGCCCGACGTGGTAGGTTCGCGTAATGGCTGCGCTGAATGGATTCTGGATACTAAATGGAAGGAACTCTCGCCCGACGAGGCGAGGGACGGTGTTGCCCAGTCAGACCTTTACCAGATGTACGCATACAGCAGTTGCTACGGATGTCCCGACGTTGTGCTTCTGTATCCGCACCACGAATCATTGGGCACGGTTGCAGGTGTGCGAAGGACTTACTCTTTAAATCCGTGGGCAAAAAACCCCGGTGTTGGGGAAGCGCGGCGTGTCAAGGTTGCGACGATAGATTTGGCTGACTTAGCGACAGTTGCCGAGCAACTCGAACGCATTATCTTCAGTGCCGAACGAGAGGGCGCATCGACGCCGATGGCAAAGGAAGGGGCGACCGCCGAAACGGCATTTGGACGTGCGGATTTGGTTCCCTTGGCGAACGTCCCCCTTTTATCAGACTGCGTAAGCTGAACCAGGATACCGGGGGTGAGCGGCGGATAGGGTAAGGTGCCGTCGCATCAATGTGTCTGTGGTTTCGCGACCCTCTGTCGAGCGTAGTCGGCATGCTCGGCCGCCGTATGGCTCGATTTGAGATATTGTTCGACCGGGGAGCGATGCGGGGCCGCATCGTGTCATGTTGAATTTCTGGGCGCAAGGTACATAGAAAGTGAATGCTTATATTTTCGAGAACTTAGGTCCGGAGGACCGCAAGCGGATTTCCTATCTGCAATCTCGCGACGACTGCGCACAGTTTGTAAGAAACGTTGGCGCTAAACATCCGCATCTTGTGCGTGCGGCACGTCAATGCTCAGTCGAGTTGCAGGTCACTGCGCTGAACCTCGAGTCAGCAGTGCGCCGAGACGTTTGGAGCGTCGTGTACGCACAAGAAGAGGCGCTCTTTGTGAAGCATGGTATGCGTCGGCGGGCGGGTAACACGCGCAAGGCTATAGAAAATCGAGGCGAACTCGGAGCGGTGATATTCATGGTGCAGAGGCCCGGAGGTGATGGTTTTGAGCTGTTGCATTCTCTCGGTCTTGCCGATTACACCTTTGAGGCTGTAGCGCTGCGCCACCCGGAACACTTCTCTCCTGAGATTGTGGAGGCGGCTCGCCGCAAGCTTAACGACCGACGAGGCCCCAATGCTGAGGAGACGGTTGCCTGACGAACTGATTCTCGGCAAATGTGTCGCCCGTCAATAGCGAGACCTTGACGTATGCGCGAGCCGGTGCGTACGCGTGTAATCCGTATTCGACGGCAGCAGCCTCGGGAGTAAACAATTGGTAGCCCTCACTCGCATAATTGACGGCGAGGAGCAGCCTTATGGGCTGTTCCACGTCACCCGTACACCGCTTAAGGTATTGCGTGAAAAAGGTTTGCGGGCAAACGCGCTTGGCGAATACTCCGTTCACAGAATTATCTTACGCCTCCAGGAAAGAATGGCAGAAGCATTAAGGGAGACGGCCCACCGGTATAGCCGCACGCACGAAGATTACTATCCTCGCGAACTCAGTTTGCAGGAGCAGATATCCATCGCGCCGGCGCACTACAGCGGCGTACTCCTGTCTCTTACGCGCGAAGACGCTTTGCTCGGGTTGAACGAAACATGCGAACCGAACAGAAAGGCGCGTGCGATGATAAACTTCTCACAGCAGTTCGAACCAAATGCTCTCGAAACGATAGCCCGGTTTCACCAGAACGACACTGTCCATGCGCTAGGCGTTTTAGATTCCGTGCCTGAAGAGCCATGGCATCTTCTCCGGCTGAGAGAGAGGCCTTCCTTACAAGACGGATTCTTCTCTCTGCTTGCAAAGCCGTTTCTTGAGGTGAACGGCATTATGCGGGACTATGGCAGAGGGGCAGAGCTACAACCTGTGGCGCGTGCTATCTGGTTCAACGGCATCATCCCGTTCGATAACCTTGATGTACTCGAAAGCGGCGGAAATTGCGGGAGTTCTTAGGGGGTGCGCTTGCTGGTTCCGTCAGTTTGTCGTTGTCTTCGCGGAGAGGCGCGCGCAGAGCATCGTACAGACGCGGTCGTGTGCCTTTCCGCTCGCATCGGCGCGAGCGTCAGCTTGCAAACAATCACAAACCGAATGGGCTATCGGGACAACCCGCTTTGATACTGCTCGGCACTTGAAGTCGGCGCACGTGTGCGCTGCGTCCGGTGTTGCAGTGGTCAGTCCGCACGTTACTGTTGCCTGATTTGCCAAAGGACCAAATCGAGCATTTTGGCTTCGGTTATGTTCGCCCACGGATAAGTCTTGCGAAAGTGTTCGACCAGGAAGCGACCGAGTTCAGTTCCCAAAAAACTGTTGCACATTTCGTCGAGCGTCTCGTGGATACGACAAATCCGCTTGATTCTGTCTGACGCATTTGCCAGCGGCAAGGCAAGCCCGACATTCCTAAGAACCATGCTGTCAATGACGTACTTCGACGGGTGGATGGTGGCAACCAGCTTGCTGATGAAGGATGCCTCGAAGCGCCCCGTCTTTTCCAGCATAAAATCCAAGCCCTCCCTGAATTCGATGCCCGTCAATAGCTTGCTTGCAAATAATCCATAGTATGTAGCTTGCCATTCCTGATTTCGACGAATTCGATAGAATCCGTTGAATTTTTTTTGAAAATCGCGGTCGCTAACGCGAGCAGCGCCCAATGCCACCTCGGACTGAATCCAGAAATATTTTCTCAGCCCTCGTTCTATCGAAGGAAGAGCGCCCAAAATCTGTTCTTTGGTCAAAGCAATTGGCATGAGGTATCCGGTCGTTCTCTGATGCAAAAAAGAGTGCTGATGTGTCTGAGTGACTGCACGGCTTGCGTCCGAGTCCTGGCGCGCAAACGCTGCTGCGTATAACGCGCTGCGCAATCGTCTGCCAGCGTGTGGCGTCTTGAGGACACCCGCGCCTGCTGCTCGCTACAGGGCCGGGCTACTACAAGGGATTCAATCGTCAAAGCAATAAAGGCGAAAGTCCTTGTACGGTCCACTCATTTGTGGCCATTCCATACTGGGTCGGTGTCATCATCCCACGACGGCGCGAATTGCACACTGCGCCATCGGTGATGAGTTCTGTCAAAAGGCGTTCCTTGTCCCTGCCGGGGCGACTTCGGGCTATATACCCAACCAGCCAGCCCTGCTTCATTCATTTCATCAACGCATTTTATAAATTCGGCCATTGACATACGGGGGCCGGATTTTAAAAACTCTAACCCCTCTAAGGCCGAAGCCGGTGTCCAAATCTGCCAGGAGTATTTGTAGAAGCGTGCGTTAGCGGTGGGCATCCACCCCAGACAAAACACGATTCCTTGCGGGGGAGAACGATTCCATGCTTCTTTTGTAGGGACTCTCACAGTGTTATCCGTTATTCTTCGCCATCTTTGGCTGGCCCTTCCAGTTAAATTTTCGCAACAGAAGGCGGGGCCTATCGTAGTGAGTTTACCGTGCCTGAAGCCTAACGAGACAACATAGAACGACTTTCACCGCACATACCTCAGATGCTATTTGGAAGCTCAGGCGAATGCAACTCCGTTGCTCACCGTTATATCGGCAGCATGTCCGATTGCTGAAGGTCGGTCGGCTTCGGGGGGGGCCGTGGACCCGCGAGAGCTGACGGTGGCATCACTGCCGACCCCGGCATCAGTCGCATTCCCCAAGTGTCCCGTCGAAACTGGACCGGAACTCTTCGTTCGTTTTGTTTACCAAATCCACGATACTGCCCCCGTCTTCGGTCAACGTCACTCGACAGTGTCCCCGACCTTGCTTGCACGAATGTTTGCCACGAGGTACTGCCGTGGATTAGGACCGACCCGCCCCTCGTGCGGGGGTTTGCCTTCTAGTTGGTATTGGACTCGATAGCGGGGAGTGCGATGGCTCTCGGTTTGTTGTCGCCTGCGGTAACGTGCGCAGCGAACATAGTAGACGGTCACGAAGACTCGGGTGCCGGTGTGTACACTCATTGCGCGCTGCATGTCAGAAAGTGCGTTGCTGTAGACCATAGTTCCCTAACCAGTCCAGTCCGATGCGCTCTCCAGCAGCGCCGTCAATGCTCACAAGGCCAAACACCATTGAACATACTTCCTCCAGTGGAAAGAAGCTGCCATTGTGGGACTTTTCTGAGACATTCGACGTCTCGATTGCCGACGGCCTCGCTTCGCTCCACGACGGCATCCGTGTGCCGTTTGACGAGGGCATCGCTGCTGCAGCATGAAACGAAGATGCAGCTTATCCAGTATTCGGAGGGCAGTACGTATTCGACGAGGGCAAATTCCATGACGCCCCGAAATCGAGGCGATTAAAAGTCCTCACTGCGACGAACATGGTCACGTATTCTCCGAGGCCGTCCTGTCGGCTGGCTTCGTTGACGTAGACCTGAGTTTGGTCGTGTCCGCTTCTGTTGCTTTACAAGCTCCACAAGCATTTAACGTGATTATTATCCGCCTCACGCTGGACATCGAGACGTTCTTTGTCTCAACGCCATCGCACAATTCATCTCCGTCATCGGTGCCGTGTCCCCGTGCTGATTGTCGACGTCTCTGGGGGCAAGCATTGACAGCTCTGACAACTGATTGCTTACTGGGAGGATGCATTGTACGAGCGCTTTTGCCTGCTAGCGACCGCGTTAAAACTGCCGCCGTGGGAAGGGCCTGCGCTGACGGCGTTTCTTAGGGAACTGAAGCGGCGGGTCGAGGCAAAGGCGGTCCGGTTGGAAACGCTTTTGCCCGGTATCTCATTCGCGACCAGTCGTGACGCTATCTGTCGGGCCAGCGTGATGCTGGACTGGCGTCGAATGGAAGAGGCGCTGGACCGCATCGAGTCGCAGCAAGAACTCGAAGAGCAGGCATGGGACCTGATTGATATGGTTCCTGCATGCTACGAACCAGATGCATCGGATTTCCCGCTTGCCGCGTTGCCCAGGGTGAGCGTGAGGACCTTCGCCGACCGCCTCGAGGGAGCGTTGCGCCTGGACGCGCCTCACGCGTATCAGTTGACTGCCGAACTCTACGGTGCAAGGGACTGGCCGACGCTTGCCGGGTCCAGGCCCTTTCTGCCTATTGCAGAGCCGCTCTACAGCTACCGTAGAGGCGTCGCCCCGGAATGTGCCTGGCTCGAGCCGAGCGAAGCTGCATATCGCGCGGACGAAGAATTTGAGGCCATGGCGCAGCTGCGCCAGGAGATTTTTCAGGCAGACCTCGCCCAGAACGAGTTCGTTGACCAGCCCGGGTTGCTGTGCGCCGGCGCAGTCGGAGCGGCTTTGCATCTTGTCAACCGCGAATACGAAATCGCAGAGTGGAAGGCGCGCTCGACGCTGCAGGCCGTCGAAGTTGACTATCCGGACGATTGTCGGCGTCCGTTGGCCCTGGGTAGCAGGACGCATCTGCTTTACATTCGCCTCAGGGCGGCGCTTTACGCCTCACTCGCTCACGCGGGCAAAACTGAGGAGGCCCACCTTGAACGCGCACGTCTCACCGCACGTGGCAAGGAGTACCGCGCGGACTACGAGCGTCTGCTCAGGCAGTGGGCTCCGCGAGACGCGAGACCCCAGCACCGGACCGCGCTACACGTGGTTGCGTGAAGCAGGTCGGGCGGCGGGCCGGACGCGGTCTTGCCGGTAAGGCTGTCGGACCGGCCCCAGGTTCCGCAAGGTTGTGGGCGGTGACACCGGTATATGGCCAAAGGCAGTCGGGAAGTGAACGACAACGTGCAGATTGGGACATGAATTGTCCCGATTCTTCATCACAATAATCTGGTCGATGTTGAGTGGGGTTTGAATGATTCCAGGCGAAAAGGTGATGACGGTTGCAGTTTCGGCGAGAGCGCTGTTCGACTTCGAAGAGGAAAACCGGGCGTTTCTAGAGGAAGACCCGGCAGGGTATCGTGCGCTCCAAGGAAAAAGGCTCGACCTTCCCGCTCGCCCGGGGGCAGCGTTTTCGCTCGTTCGAAAGCTTCTCGCCCTGAACTGCGGTGACGCACACAATGTCGAAGTCGCGATTCTTTCGCGCAATGACCCGGTCACCGGGCTGCGGGTTTTTGCTTCGGCCCGGCATCATGGGCTTCCCATTGGACGCGCCATTTTCACCGGCGGGGCGGCACCGCATCGCTATCTGGGCGCGCTCGGCGCGGACCTTTTTCTGTCGGCGAATGCCGTTGACGTTCGTGCGGCCATGGCTGCCGGATTTGCGTCCGCGCGAGTCTGGCCGGAGCCATCGCCTGAAGGCCATCTACGCGATGACGGCGAATTGCGTATCGCGTTCGACGGCGATTCAGTCTTGTTTAGTGATGAGGCCGAGCGCGTCTTCCGGTTAATGCAACTGGAGCGGTTCATCGACCACGAGGTCCGCAATGCACACACGCCTTTGCCACCGGGACCGCTCAAGCCGTTCCTCAGTGCGCTTTGCCGGCTTCGAAACGGCTCCGGGTCGCCCGTGTCGGTGCGGACGGCGCTTGTCACGGCGCGAAGTGCGCCTGCACATGAGCGCGCGATTCGGACGTTGATGGCCTGGGGTGTCACGGTGGATGAGGCAATGTTTCTTGGCGGCCGGCCGAAAGCGCCTTTCCTCGCAGAATTTGGACCGGACATTTTCTTCGACGACCAGTTGCGTAACTGCGAGTCCGCGTCGCGGCATGTGACGACGGGACACGTGCCTTATGGAATCAACAATGAGGCTGAGGTTGCACTTCAATGACCGACACTGAAGTGCTGGAGCGGGCTTCCCGCTGGCTGCGTGAGGCGGACGGCTTGCTTGTTACCGCCGGCGCGGGAATGGGCGTGGATTCGGGCTTGCCAGATTTTCGAGGAAATCAGGGACTGTGGTCCGCTTATCCGGCACTTGGCGATGCGGGCATTGCGTTTGAGGCGATTGCGAATCCGGATGCCTTCAGGAAGAATCCCGGACTTGCCTGGGGCTTCTATGGCCACCGCCTTGCGCTTTACAGGCGCGTCGTACCGCACGCGGGTTTTGCTGTCCTGCGACGCTGGGCGGACCGGATGGAGAAGGGGGCGTTCGTCTATACGAGTAACGTTGACGGGCATTTTCAGAAGGCAGGATTTCGGGAAAGTTCGGTCGCCGAATGTCACGGGTCCATCCACCACTTCCAATGCACGGAGCCTTGCTCGACCAATATCTGGCCGTCAGGCGGTTTCGAGCCGGACGTGGACGTGCGTGCGTGCCATCTTCGGAACGGATTTCCGCGTTGTCCGTACTGCGGCGGACTCGCGCGACCCAATATCCTCATGTTCTCGGACTGGGCGTGGCTGGAGGAGCGCACGCACAGTCAGCTCGATAGACTCGACAGGTGGCTTCAGGGAGTCTCGCGACCTGTCGTCGTGGAGCTCGGTGCGGGGACTTCGCTACCGACGGTGAGGCGCTTCGGTGAACGACATGGGCCACATGTCATCCGCATCAATGCGAGGGAGCCCGGCATTGATGCAACGAAGGGTATCGGTCTTCGCGGGACCGCGCTCGAGACGCTCGAAGCGCTTGATAGCGTCTTGCGTGGCGGCTGACCAGTACCGATTCGGCATGGATGCCGTCGGCAGTTGTATCCGCAAGCGATGGCCGGTTTGCTTGCCACCCTCACTGCGGCAGGAAAAATCGTAGTGCCTCTGCAGGTGTCCCGCTGGCGGCCACAGCAGGGAATCTGGGACTTGGCGACGTACGAGTTCCACAGGCCATCAATCCGCCTTCTGGGGGGCAGGCGTTGCCCGCAACAGTTTTTGGCGAGGTAAGCCTAAACCGCGCCGCTGACCGGGTGCGGGTGGTGACGGTAAAGGAAGCAGCCGTGGGCTGGCCTCGACGGCCGTTTCTGTCAATGCAACATCGACGAAGGTGTAACGGTGGATTTTTCGATTTCGGCTCTGTCTGAAATGCTTTCGAACGCGGAGCGAAATGTTGCGCGCGTTTCGGACCCTGTGCGAATGGCTTGCCTTCGCAAGCTTGCTGACACCTCGGACAGGCGATTTTTCTCCGCGTTGGTGGATGTGACGATGCGGCAGGACTCGCATTGGCGAGGGTACGCCTTCGAAACAACGCCCGGAAGCCAGTGGCGTTGCCGCGTCATTGAAGCGCGTCTGGAAGCGCTTCGTCCCTTCATGGAAAGCATGTATGAGGTGGCCACCTATGGGGCTGTTGACCGCAAACGGATGCTCCGTGTCGCGGGTATGCCCCAGCGCTATAAACACAATTTCGCGCGATGTGTGGATTACGCCCGCATCGCGATTGGCATCGTCGACAGCGGCCACGCTAGCGGCCTGACAGCGTTCTTCGCTCAGTACGTCCGTCTCGAGGACGGGAAGCATCAGCCAGAAGCGCAAAAGGCGCTCATCGACACATTCAGGGGGCTGGGCAGCGACCAGGCCGACGCGCTTGTTCGTCAGCTTGGCCTCTATCGCTGCGTGTCTCCACCGGGAGTGCTTGTGCTTCAGCGTCTCGGCGTTGTGAGCGGGGGCAGTCTCCTTCGGCTGCCTTCGGAGCGCGAGCGCAGTGAGGCTGCGGTTTTCTATGAGAAGGTTGCTGTCGCAACCGAAAAGCCGTACGGTTACGTCGAGGCAATCTTCGCGTCAAATTTTGTGTGGTCCCTGCTCGACAACATTCGATGGCCCGGCCGAAGGGGCACATGTATCGGCGATGGCCCCGAGTGCAACGTCTGTGCGCACGCCAGCTATTGCCGGAAGAGTGGTGTGGCGGAGCCGCCGGACACTAGGGTCGGCTGGCTGTGCCAATATCCGGCTTTCTACGACCAACTGGCAGCCAGTGATTCGGTGCTCGGTCGCCTGCCCAGAGCGGCTCGCGAGGCGGTCCTCCTCGCTCTGCGGCATGAGAACGCCACTTTCTGGCGAGCGCCGGTCGGCCTGCCGATTGAAGCGAAGTTGTTACCGGTGCGGGCGTCACTCGCTGATGTCACCGTTGATGCGTTGCGTGCAGCCCTTGCGCGAGCGGCAAGCGATAGTTTGCCAGAGCACGAGCCGCTGGAGGCATGTTTGCCAGAGACGTGGTCGGTCGCCGAATTCGTCGGACGGGGTGTTCCCTGCCTGCTCGAAAGCCCTCCTGGCATGCGCCTGGCGGGAGAGGGGCGCGAGCTACTGGCGGAATATGTGCGACGCGGCCATACAACGGTGCCGTTGCTGGCAGTCAACTGGAGGGACGTCGCGGACACCATGGCAAATGACGGGCTGTCCACCTCAAAGACCTATCCGGACTCCGGAACCGGGGAGCTCAACCCTTACTCTCTGGACCGACATTAACAATGTGCATTCGCCTCCAGGCCTTCATCGCCTGGACTGTCATGATGGCTCAGGCGACAACCTGCCTCGCAGCACATATCGATATCAGACCGGTGCCTTTGCCCATGGCGAAGTCCCGGCCACGAAAGGAACTCGTCAGCGCGGTGGAGAATTTGAACCGGCAAATCAGGGCGGATGCTGTTGACTGCGATGGCTATTATCGGTCGCGCGCCCGTGTTCTGCTCGACACGACATCCGCTTTCTTGATTGAGTCGTCGGTTGATGAGTATTGCGGCGGACCCCACCCGGAGACTGATGTGAAAGCTGTCATGTTTGATGCAGTCACCGGAGACCGATACTCGCCGCTTGCACTGCATGAGTTGGGGACGCAGAAAGACGTTGACGAGCGAATCAAATGGCGCGCTGGCATTCGCGACAGGATTAAGACAGTCTTTCTCTCGGATGCCAAAGCCGCACGGGATGGCGGCCAGTGCCGGTCGGTCATCGAAAGCGACAAAGCGGACGATTTTGATGTGAGTGCGATAGACGAGTCTAGCCTGGGCTTAGGTCTTGATGGTCTCCATGCTTACCCACAGCCGAGCCATGCAGTCCGGGCCTGTTACAGGACCGTTGTGCTGCCGTATGCATCGCTTCGACCTTATCTGAGTGAGGCGGAAGTGGTGCGTATCGGATGGACGGAGCCGCATCATACAAGGCGCGCACTTCGTGACAGTGGAAAGGCACCAATTGCCTATACGCATCAACATTCGCGTCGACTTGATGTCGCAGTGCAGACGAACAACCGGAGGAACTTGTGGGGGAGCTGACGTTCAGGGCTGGCGGCCAACTCGAATATTCCTATTGGATGACGGATGACGCAGAGGGGGAGAGTCGATATGTGCGGTGCGATGTGACTGACCGTGCAGCGGCATACTTGATGGAGCCGGTCCGGTTCGACGGGGAAATTTACATGCGTGACCTCTTCTCGCTGCTGGACCGGAATCCTATGCTGGTTGAAATGTTCAGCCGGTCGTACGCGGCCGAATATCTGGATGAAACAAGGAAGGGAAATGCTGAGGTCTATACGGGCGAATACGACCCGTCCGGCATCGAATACCTGGAGTTGTTCTACGACTGGGAAAAGAACAGGGAAACCCGGGTACTCGGCGGAGTCCATCGTCTTTGGGTTACCGGTGTGGGCTACAAACTTCGTGACGATGTGTTCGAGGACGGTTACCTCCTGCACAGGAAAGGCACCCGAATCGGCTGGGCAATCAAGTTTTCACCGGTCGCTCATATCTTCAACTATCCGCTGCGTTTTAACCGGAAGGTGACCGTCGTTGACAGTCGCGACATCACCCGCACAGCCCACATTTTCGTTGTGCCGTTTCCCACGCTAGCGCAGGTCATCAACGCAGTCATGTGGGAATTGTCGTGGGGCGGAAACCCACAGCAGACGGAAGAGTTCGTGGAAATGATTCACGAACACTCCGATGAAAAACACATGTCAGGGCCGATGTCGGTAGAAGAATTCTACGAGTTGCTTGGCAAGCCGGGTAATGAATAGCGTCCTTGCGGTCGCACCAAGCTTGTCGCTGGCCAGCCCCGGCGTCGTCAACGCCTGAGCTAAGTGACAACAGAAACGGTTACCAGTAGCTACCACGCATATACGCCTGGTACAGGTAAAAGGATGATTTTCGACTCCGGCCTTAAATCGGCACCACGAAATCAAACGCTGCCTCGCCACGAACTTCAAGTCGATTTGTTGGTAGTCTCCGCCAAGACGGCGCGCAGCCTTTCGCGCATCGGTGCATCGATTGGGTCGAGCACATCCTGGGTGACGTGCAGCCTCAAGTCGTCAGCGTGCCCAGTGCTGACCTTTAAGCTGGCATCAGCCACCTTCGTAGTGGATGTCGACCCCGGCGTATAATTCTCGTTGCTGAATACGTATGCGGCCGGACCTTGAGCGAGCCACGTGCTCGCCGTTCATACCGTTCACGTAAGCGCGCTGAGCCGATACTTTGAGTCCCCGGTGGTGTATCGCGAGCACGGCCACAATGTGCTCACGGTCTGTGTCCTGTATTTACAAGCTCACAGTCCTGAGCTGTCGGGCGCGCGTTGTTAATATAGTCTTCGACTCGAACGCTGTCGATGTATAAGCGGATAACTGAGCCTGCCAATCCAGGTATCGGCGTGCTGATGCCGCTCAACAAGATGCTTCCGTGGCAACTGCTAACCAAGCTCTAATGACTAACCGGCCACAAACCATTCAGATATACCTGCCATCAGGGGACCCGCGCGGGCTGCGCGTCGCTGAAATCACCACCCGCATCGTGAGGGTCATCGAGATACCGCGCAGCCTCGTCAGCGAATTCGCGACGATGTCTGAGGCCAACCAGGTCGGATTGTATTTCCTGCTAGGAGGCACCGACGACGGCGTTAGCCCAAAGGTTTACATCGGGCAGTCCGGCAATGTTGGAACCCGCATTCTCCAGCACAACCAGTCGAAGGACTTCTGGAACAAGGCCCTTGTCGCCGTATCCCTAACGAACAATCTTACGCAAACGCACGCGCTCTTTCTTGAATGGTTATCCATCAAGGAAGCCCAGCAGGCTTCTCGCTATCAACTCGAGAACGGCAACGCTGGCGCGCGCCCTCACACGCCCGCTCCACTGGAAGCTGATTGTCATGAGATTCACGAGACCGCGCGGACGCTCATAGCGACCCTTGGCCACCCGGTGTTCGAGCCGCTCAGGCCCTTGGAATCGTCGAAGCACGAGGAACTCTTGTTCTGCAAGGCGTCGGGAGCTGATGGTAAAGGATATTACACGGAGGAGGGGTTCGTTGTGCTCAAGGGGTCCAGCGGCCGACGCGAGAATGTGCCATCAATCCAGGGCACTCGAGATGAAGTCCTTCGAGAGCACCTTGTCGAAACCGGTGTGTTCGCCGTCGACGGAGAAAGAGTCGTTATCCAAAAGGACCACTTGTTCAGTTCTCCCAGTCGTGCAGCAGTCGCTCTGGCTGGACGTACAGCAAACGGTTGGATTGAATGGAAGAACGGGGCAGGAAAGACCTTGGACGAGCTAAAGCGGGTACCGTGACCAACACCGTCGTCGAGGCAAGGGAAAGCAAAAAAAATCGGCGACCAGATTGCGAGGGACCGGAATTGCGCTGCCGTGCAAGTATGTCGACTAAGATGGCTTCGTAAGGCGTCTGGAACGCGACAGGGATGAGCGCAGCGTAGTCGATGTTCCCAGAAGAACCTCAAACAAGCGGACGCGGGGAAGAGAAAAGTGTCAGTTGAAGATATTCAGGCAGAGGTTTCGGCAAGTCTCGAACACATTGCCGAGCTCACTGGAGCAAAATTTCGCGTCTTCATGACCGAAATCGCGGAAGGCGTCTCCAATTATCGCAGCCTGCATAGTTTGACGCAGCAGGTCGAGCATCAGTACCACGGCCGCTTTCTTATCGAGCTCATCCAGAACGCCCATGACGCATTCGATGATTTTCCGTCACGGGTCGTGCTCAATCGCGTCGAGGTTGTGTTCGACCTTGCAGATTCAGAGCACGGGACACTTTTCGTGGCCAACGACGGTCTTCCGTTCTCTCCCTCGAACTTCGAACGCCTGTCTCAGCTTGGTCAAAGCGACAAGGACCCGCAAAAGAATATCGGGAATAAAGGCATCGGTTTTCGAAGCGTGCTCGAGATTTCCGAACGCCCAGAAATCTTTTCCCGGACACGCCGAGCTAGTACGACGTTTGACGGCTACTGCTTTCGATTTCGCCCCGAAGTAGTCGAATCCATTGTCGGTCCCATGGTCGAACTCGCCGAATTCGGGACTGTTCCGGCGTCGCCAGTTGGGCGCGGACGGCTGGTCGAATGGACGGCTGATACGATTGCCAAATACCGACGCCGCGTATCAGAAAAAGGCCTGCGGTGGTTGACCGAGGAAACCAGGTACTTGTCTCCGTACCTCCTGCCTGAGCCAATCCTCTCGGCCGATAGTGGGAGCGAGATTGTCCGCCGCCTGGAATCCCAAGGTTTTTCCACTGTTGTCAGATTGCCGCTCAAGTCGACCGCGCAGCAGGTGAAGGTATTGGCTCAGATATCTGAGCTATCGGCCCGTACAGTCATATTTCTGGCGAAACTAGGAAGTCTCAAGCTAGAGGTCGTAGGCACTCGCGATACGAACTTCATACGGACGGCTACGCCGTTGTCCGATACACCCAACGCGAGTCGTGTTTTGATAACCGATGGCGAGGGCGATGAAGTCGAATATGCGGTCTGGAGCACATCGCTGCACGTAAGCGACGCGCCGGAATCGTTCCGAGAGGCGGTCGCTGCATTGCCAGGACGATGGCCAGAGATTACTGATATCGCTGTATCCATCGCTGTCCGGTCCGGGGAGGTTTCCGATGAGGGACAATTCAGCATCTACCTGCCGACACGCCTGAAGACCGGTAGCGCTGTGCACATCAATGCACCGTTCTTCGGTGACATGAGTCGCACAGCCATTCCTTTTGACGACCCCTACAACGAGCAACTGTTGAAGGCAGCTGCCGAGCTATGCGTCGAGACGATGAAAAATCGGTTAGCTGGCAAGGCGGAGTTCGAGGCAAGAGCTATCATCGATATGCTCTCGCCAGTTGGTCTGGATGCCGAACAGAGTCAGCGATGGCAAAGCCTTCTAGATGCAGCAGCAAAACGCGCGGGTATTTCTATAGAAGATGCCTCCATCGTCCTAAGCGAAACCGGGTGGACACCGTTAAGCGAAACCTCTCTAGTGCCTTCTCGCGACAGTGCTGAAGTGCTTACCGAGGCGACACTTCGGAAGTACGCGACCTTTTATATCTTTCACTCCTGCCTCGCGTCGAGAGCGGCCCAGATTAGGTCGTTGATGACAAAACGATTCCCCAAGTACGGCGCAGAACCATTGCCAGATGAGATGGCAAGTACCGTCGCCAATGCTGCGTCGACCTTAGTCTCTGGTGACTGCGACTGGAACGGGTTTTGGAGGGATGTTTCGGTCCTTTTGCCCAACGGTCAGAAAGAGCTGAAATCATTGAATATACTGCTGGGCACGGATGGAAAGCTGCATAAGGCGGACTCGGATTGCGCCGTTTTCTTCCTTCGACGACAGGGCACCCAAGATGATGGGGATATCGCCGATGAGGGTGGGGTGGCTACCATCCCCGCGTCACTTCAGGAGCATGTGGCTTTCCTGAGCGAAAAAATTCAAACCTACGAGGCTAGCCGGCCGACCGTGCAAACGCCGGTCAGGGCGTACCTCGGAAACGGCTTGGTATCGCAGTTTCGCGTCGATTCAATCTTCTCCGAAGTCTTGCTCAGACTCACGCCGAGACCGCCTCTACCACTCGAGGGCTCCCACTACGTGTTATGTCGCGACATAATGAACTGGGCGATTCGTCTTGTGGGGCAGCTTCTTGCTAGGGGTCGAAGTGCAGGCACCACCTCGAAACTGCTTCAGGCTATCCCCGTTCCGTGCGTCGGCGGCTGGTTTCCGATGTCCCACGCTTCATTTGGAGAGGGATGGGCCGGTACCTCCGGGCCACTCGTTTTTCGATATCTGTCAGGGTTGGAGCGGGAAACGGGGAGAAACGCAACCGAACGTCTTTTACTTCGCCCCGACCATGACGCTTGGGACGCTGTTGGTTTAACTGAGCGATGTAGACTTGCTCTATCGGAGGGCGGGGTATTCGACGGGCTCAGGCTGCAACCAATCAGGACGCAGGATTGGCAAAGCCTCTTTTATGCCTCGTCATGGCAGGTATCGCTTCCAGAGACTGTACCGCCAGGTTTCTCAGCCGAATATTGGTCGCAGTATAAAGCGCACGTAGAAGGAGAGGCCCGGTCGCCTTACACAAATTCTCAGCCGTACAGGTTTGACGACTTTTACATATTTCCAGGATGTCGAGAGTTCCCGGATTTGAGTGCAGAGACAAAGGCGTCGCTGGCTGAGGTGGTCTTGCACAGTCTGCCTCATTGGAAGGCCGCTCTAGCGCCCTTGGGCCTGACCAAGCAGGGCGGGCAATCGAACCGCATGCTGGTGACGAGCCCGCTCAAGCACTTCCTGGGCAGTGCGCGGTGGTTGCCGATTGCAAAAGGCGGTGCAACAGAGTGGGCATCTTTGCGTGACCGATGGCACGTTCCTGCAAACACGATGGCAGGACGAACCAAGCATTTCTCACATCTTAAACCGCTTCCACTTGTGCTGGCGAAACGACTGGATGCCGAATCTGAGCTCGCTGATAGCTTGCATTCGCTTGGCCTGCGATTCTTGAATCTACATGAGCCGACCGCTGACCCCAGCTTAATAAATGTCCTCATCGATTCCATTGGAAGCGAAGATGCCCCGGATGACAACATCCTCCTTGGCCAGATTCGGGATGCATGGAGTCAGCTTGAACCTCCCATAAATTTGCCGGCACTCCCAAAGCTACCCGTCAGGGGAGTGGACAAGCGACTTCAGGCGGTGGAGGTCTCATCAGACTCGCCGGTATATTTGCCAAATCGCGGTCAGCATGTTGCGGAGCTCGAGCGATTTGGAATTCCCGTGTTAGCGGTACACATTTCAGACGCGAATCGTCTGGCATCATGGTTCCAAAGGGCCTATGGCGATGGTGTCCGATTGACGTCCAGACTGAAGCGGATTCCGATGGTCAACGGGCGCGAGTGGAAATGCAACCACGGCGTACCCTTCGCAGACAGTGAGCTCGCATGGTTGACGTGCCCGTTGCTTGCGCTCGTCGCATTCTACGGACAAGCACGCGGGTTTCACTCTCCTGCATTCATCGAGAAAGCAGAACGGCTCAGGACATTGCGCATCGAGTGGGTGCCCTCGATGAAAATCTCCATTATGAGCGACAACAATGACCCTCTCATCGACGCCGACGTGCATTGTGCCTGGAATGCGGGTTCCCAGAGCCTCATCGCAACCGACTACTGCCGGATGCAGCCAGCGGAGCTGTCGTCTGCCTTATCGCAGGCGATTGAACGGGAAGACCTCGAGCTCCCAATTCGCCTGATACTTGGGCCGCAAACAGCAGTCGATGCCGAGCCCGACGACATAGCGGCGCTCCTTGCTCCACTGCATGTAACCGAGGAGCACCTCGGTCAGGTCCGAGAACATCTGCGGGGCGACATCGGGCACATGGCGCGACTTGTGCGAGTGCTGGTGTCTGTGCTGGAGCCGGAGTTCGAGAGCGACGAGATACTGGTGGCGCGAACCGACGACGAGCTCAGGGCGTCACTGGTTGCCGCAGGGATTCCCGGCCTCGACACGGACCTAGTCCTGAGCTTGGCCCGGGAGAATCAGGACATCTTTTCGTTTGGACGGGAAGTATCGAAGACGATGCCAGAGCGGCTCGCCTTGCCACGCTGGAACGACACTCTCCGTGAAATTGGTATGGCACCAATAAGCAACCGCGAATGGCTGCCACAATTCAAAGTTTGTATCGAAAGTGCGGCAAGCACTGTAAAGCGAATTGTCGCGGCCCTCATACGAGGGGGAAGCGAGGCATCGATGGCAGACTTTATCGCGGACTACTCGAGCTTGGAAAAACGCGTTGACCTTGCGCAAATGATGTGGGAGGTGAGTTTTCTGGTAGCCATGCGGTATGTCGGCGAGTTGATTAATAGCTATTCAAACCAGCCTGAGGTAAGCGCAGCATTCAACCAGTCCAACTCACTCGCAAGGCTTGTCGAGAACGCCAACGCTATTGGCATTTCATTGGATATCGACCCGGACGAATGCGTTATGCAAAACGGTCAGCTCGTCGAGAAACTGGGAAAAGGGATTGAAAGAATTCGTCTGGCCTGGTGGCTTAACGCGTCCACGTCAGAAAAACTTCCGCAGTGGCGCAGTTTGGGCGACATCTACGAGAGCGTTGTGGCGTCGCGTCTTCTAAGGGACGGAAGCGCATTCTTCTGGACCGAATCGCAGGTCTTGCAGCTGTTCCATACGGCTAACGTGCATGCAGAATTCACAACATTTCATGCCGCGATGAGGTCGGCAAAGAATTTGCGCGACCTTCAATTGAGCCTCAACGTATCAGACGCCGAACTGGAAACCGCTCGCACGCGGCTTGCTAGCCTCCAGCTCGAAACGATACGGGCGAAAAACACTGTTGACGTGTGTGGTCAATCGTTTGATAGTTCTGAAGATAACCGGCACGCACTTTGGACATTGCTACAGGCCCGGATTTCCGATTCTGAAATTGCCGGTAAGCCGCCGCTCAATCTGGCCACAACAGTTCCTCTGACGCGGTTTGAGCCGAGCAAAGAGAATCCCAATCCGAAAGTATTCGGCACATCAGCATCCCTTCCGGCTCGTCGGCCGAAATCCGTCGACGAGCTGGTGGGTCTGGCGGGAGAAATCTTCGTATTTAGAATGCTGCAGGCACAGTACGGTAGTGACATTGTGTCTGCTTCGTCCTGGATTTCGGACAATAGTAAATATGTGTTTCCGACCAACGTGCGGGATGACACCAGGGGATGTGACTTTTCGTTTTCTGCAAATGGGCGGCTGTTTCGTGTCGAAGTAAAGGCGACGACTGGCACGGAGCAAACGTTCACCCTCGGCTCTTCTGAAATCCGCCTAGCGATGGAGCTGGGCAAAAAGGCCCGGCGAAACCGGGAACGCTTCGTTTTGGTTCATGTGATGCAGGCGCTAAGCGCCTCTCCAGTTGTTGCTGTACTTCCTAACCCCTATGACGGGAGATTCTCGGACATGTTCCGTATCATCGAGGCTGACGCGCGTGTTAGATACCAAAGGAATTGAATCATCACGACACAGGCGCGATTGGCACGATTAGTTCAAAGGAATCCTCTTGCGGCCTTAGCCGCAAGAGGCGCGCTAGAATTCTATTTCCTCGGGACCTTTTGCATGTGTTCCTCCCAACGCCCGAATGAATCGTCTTGTCTCAGGTGAGCATAATTAGTCATCACGGTCTCAAGGCGGTCGTGCAGTAGCAGCGCAACCGTCGGAAAATCATTCGGGTGCTTCCGTAAGTAGTCTGTGGGCACCAAGTGCCGTAAGGCGTGTGGACTGAATCCGGGCGTTTCCGGGATAAGTCGCCGGGTCAGGTCTTCGACCTGCTTGCTTATGTTTTCCCATAACGTGCCAGTCCGGCTAGGAAAAACCCAAAGCGCTGACGGATTGTTCTTGAGTAGGCGTGGTCGAAATTCCTCCAGATATTCTTCGATGCGGGCAGAAATGTCACGAGGCAGGGGCGCATCGTAAGCCTTGTTTGCCGCACCCCGCTCATTCTTGAAATCGCTGGCTTCAAACCGGAGACGCCAACCATCCTGGCGCTGATACAGATTGCCGGAGCCGTCCTCAGCGTATGACATCAAGACATAGTTCCGACGCCTGAGCGGGTTTGCAACCAACATCGAAAGCAGGAGCGCATTTCTTTTGTGAACTGCTTCGTCACGACTTCCCGGTGCGGCCGAAGCGGCTTGCTCGTCCAGCGACTGGATAGCTCGAAAGACGGGTGTTAGCGGTTCCGACAGCGCCAACAGCGCACGAATTGGCTCCTCGGGGTTACGGGACATCCCTGTGGCTTTGTCCTTCCATTCGCGCGCAAGAAAGTAAGTCTCATCGCACATCGTCTCAAACGAACTGGACGAGAAATGGGCTGGCAGCCGTTGTGCGAAGCGCGGTTGCTGGTACAAATATCCGTGGTCTCTCGTGGTCAAGCTACAGACGAGACTGGCGAAATTCTTCTGGCCCCGATGGATAACGCCCGCCGAACGCCTAGTCATGAATTCAAGGTATGAGTTGACAGCCTCGGGCACGGCCAGCCATGCTAGTGTCATGACCTCCTCCGGACGGAGACCCATCCCACCCTCCGAAGCCGGCTTACAAAGAAAGCCAAGATATCTCCGCACTTGGCCGAACGTCATGTCCGCCGTCACACAACCAAAATCCCCCGATAGTGCGGCAGCACAAAGCTGCGTAGCGAGCTTCGCTTTCGGCAGACAGCGCCAAACGCTGCGCCTAGACCGCTTGAGCCGGGTATGAACGGCGGTTTTGTACCTGAAAAATTCTCGCCATTCGTGCATAAAGTCGGGAGATAAGTCTGCTTCATCAAGAGCAAAGCGGTCTTGAGTGAGAGCCTTGTGACGAGCGCGATAGGGAATCGTCTGCGACGTCGGCGCTTTAATACAGTCCGGCAAACGGGACGGAGGCAATAGGTCCCTGAGTTCATTCCTTTTGAGACCCAGCGCGTGTTCAATCCGAGTTAGCGAAGGGAGGGCACGTTCGTTGGGGAGGGCTCCCTTTAACCACCGTGCTATTGCTGACGTGGAGGCACCGGCTTTTCGCGCAATTGCTTTGGGGGCTTGGTCCTGAGATGCGACGGCATTGCGCAATGCTTGAGTGAAATCGGTTATCTTATTCTGCCTTTTCTGCGCCCTCATCGCTTCGCCATTACTTCGGAGGAAGTGTACGGAGACTTCCCACGCTCGAAGATGGCTGCGCCTGTCTGAGATGGTGCGCGGGGCAAGTTGCAGCTGCTCAAGGTATTTTCGCGAGCGCTTATCAAAGTCCGCGAGCATCTCAACACCCACGTTAGAGTCGACGGTTTTCCCGTTGTATGCCAAATAAGAAACCAATGTGCTGAGGTGATTTTTAAATATCTGGTTCTGAGACTTCTTGTTTCCGTCTTTGTCAATGTTAAGCGTTTTGTGGTGGTTTATCAAATCTTTGTAGGTAATCAGCATAGGTGCATCGTCTGAGCCCCGCGATGCTTGCCATGTGCTTACGTTATCCGCATACGTGACGGTGTAACGAACATTTCCTACATCATTGAAATGTATGGAGTTTTTCATCGTCGCCACACCATACGATTATGAGTCGTATGGTGTGGATTTCGTTACACCGGCTTCATGGCAGGCGCGAGGCAATTAGCGGTGCACTGTATAGACCAAACCCACCGAATTTTTTAGCCGATGTTGTAATAGCTGGCCGTGCTGGTCCTCGCGTGGGGACGCTCGTGCAGTCCTTGGTTCTATTTTCGCAAGCCTGCAATTCGACGAGATGTGGGAGTCGGGCCTCGACGATAAAACTGATTCGCTACTTAAGAGAAAAGAGTTTTTCCTAGCCTAATCAAGTTTTCGCCTTAAAGTACTTTATATTCTAAGTTTGTCATTTTTGCGAAAGAAGTGTTTTCCCATTGCGACGCCATAGGCGTCACTTGTTAGCCAGACGGCCGTGTCAGAATTAAAACGTGCGCTGAGGCGACCAGCGGTGGCGGTACCAACGCAGCTCGAATGAGCCGGACGAAGAATAGGGCAGGGCTGAAGATGCAACGCGCGCGCACTCCTTTTGGTATGCGATGTCACCACGCACGTGAGGTCTGTGTTGTCATCGTGCGGCGGTAACAGCATGTGCAGGACGAAATCTTGTGTCGCCAAACCCGCTTCGCACCCAACGATTCATGGAAAGGCTTCGCCTATGTTGCCACGCGGCTGCGGGACTGTTGCGCGCCCTCACGGGATAAGCAGAGTTGCCGGCTCTTCGCCGAGTGCTTCTGCAATCCTCTGCAGATTGTCTATCGTAATGTTAGTTACCGCCCGCTCGACCTGACTGACGTACGTTCGATGAAATCCGCACACCTCGCTTAACCTTTCTTGGGACAGCTTCTTTTCTAATCTTAACCGCCGCACGTGTTCCGCCAGACGGCGTCGGAGCCATGGGTCAGTAACTTTGTTATCAATTTCGCTCATTTGAGCAGATTCGCCGAACGCAGCCCATCCGTCTACTCATCAAACTTCTACTTTGTTTACATCTACTGCGTAAACATCTACACTACATGGGTCGGGCGGTATTCCATCGTCGTACCCTCCGATGTCGAGGCGGGAAGTCTCGCTGAATCCAGCGGCAACCGGCGGCCTATGGTCGCTTTGTCCGCAGGACGAGCTAGGGTAAGGAAGCAAAAAGTATGGTCTATATATTTTTTTGTGTCAGTGGGGCCCTCGGCCCACTAAACCTGAACACCACGGTGCCACATCGCCATGGAGCGAAGGCGAGCGTGCGCCCGCTCGACCGCGATGTCGCGCTATTGACAAAGACGCTTCGCGCGTACCCGGGCACGGTCGTCGTTGCGGGCAACTCGTGGCCGTTCTATTACGACTTGGAGTCAATGCGACAGGCTTTTTCGGAACTCGGGCCACGAGTTGTCAACGCCGTCAATACGCTGGCGGACAAGCAAGAGGAAGCGGTGCTGGACTTCATGTCGAATCGTACGGAGCCTTTCGTCGTTCTCGCTTCACCGGAGTTCGAATTCTCTGGAGCTGACCAAATCGCGGCGCGTCGACATCGACGCTAGGTTCGGATTCGATGAGGCCGCGCGTTCAGCGCTTCTGGCGCAACTGCGGAAAATTGGAGAGCCGGCCATGCGCCCGCTCTCGTACAACGACATGCTGCGTGCAACGGTCTCCGGTCATGCGCTGCGGCGAACTGAACAAATGCTCTCACGCGTGCATGCAAGTGAGGACGTTCAGTTTCAGAGTAGGCTCCGCTCGATTCTTGGTGAGGGGTGAACATGCAGACAGAACACAACCTCTACGCAGGATTAAAAAGTTAGTTTAGCGAAGCATACATAGGACAACGCACTCGGTAACAAACATGTCTTCATTTCACTCGTCGGGTCCGCCGAAAAGCGATGAAGCAGACAAGGCGTTAGCGAAAATTCTCGAGCTAGGCCAAGGCGATATTGAAGATGGAAACTTCCGGGATATCAATGAGTTTTTTGCTGAACTGGATTCGGAGCAACACGACGTTGATACGCGGGGTGACCTGCTGGACGATTTGATGGACGGACAGCATGCGAGTGAGTGAGCTTGACCGTCTTCCAAATAGGACCACGCCATGACTACGCCCGTTGAGAGAACAAGAGCCCTCAGGGAAGCGGGACGGTTGCTTTACCTACTCTCTCGGTTGCCTTCGGAACTCGATGGTCTCGGTTTGCGGGAGTTGGCGGTTCGCGTCCTCAGACACTACCCTGACGACGGGATGGTTCAGCTGATTGCCAGCCAGACGACATGGCTGGAGTGGAGAGAACGCGTCGGAAAAGATATCACTTGATGCGGCGACGCTATCGTCGAGCAAATGCGCGCGGGAAACTGACGTTTTGTCTTGATAAAGGTGGTAAAGATGACACCAGAGAACGAGCTCAAGCCCATTTCGTTCTTCAAGATACCAAGTACACCTTGGTTTTATGTCTGCTATGGCGCTCAAAAGGGCCCTGGCAGTGGAGGCGGGTATGTTGTGCAGACATATTCCGACCTGTACAGGTTGCTTACGGGTGAGACCGACGACAAAATTGAGCCGGTTGTATATCTCTGTTCGAGCGAAAAAGGAGGGCGAATGTCGTTCAGACGAGTCGTCGCATTACGACCGGCGCGACGGCCGGACATGCACGCATTTGAACTCGAAGATGGTCAGGCTGTGCTGTGGGTCGACGGGGAGACGAGGGCTACGGCCTACATTGAAATCGGTGGCCGCGTGTCGTTGGTCGAGTAGAGAGCATCAAGCTCAGGCGGTGAACATGCAGTTGAGTAGGCGTCAAGTGCAACCATCGACCCGACGACACCACCTTCTTCTTAGGATGACCTGCAGCGAGCGGACCGAGGGCATACGTTCAGCAGGTGCCAATGACCGTGGATGTAGATGTTGTGCGCCTTTATGAGTGAGAGCAACGATACGGATGAAAAGACGCGCCGGGAGGTGATGTTTTTGGACTTTGATGGAGTTATTCACCGTCTTGGCGCGGTAAGGACCCAGCACGGAATACGGAGCGCGTCTCCTTCAATCACTTTGTTCGAGTTCGCCCCGGTGTTGGTTGAGCTTCTGGAGCCGCACGTTAGAGTGGAAATAGTCCTCTCAACATCGTGGGTACCTGCTCTTGGATTTCAGCGAGCGAGAGACGCGCTGCCAGCCACGCTTCGGAATCGAGTTGTCGGCGCGACGTATCACTCGAAATTTGCAGACGCGGACGGGTGGCCGACGATGGAGCGCGGGAGGCAGGTGCTGCGCTATGTCTGGACGCATCGTCTGACCAGATGGCTCGCAATTGACGATGACGTGAAGGGTTTCGGTGACCAGCTCTCACATGTCGTCCAATGCGATGAGAGTTTGGGTCTCGGTGACATCGGAACTCAAGATGCGCTGCGCATTCGACTCGCGGAGCAATTCGGATAGCGCGATTCTTTGGGAGGAGAACGATGCGAAAAGTGCTGTTTTTGGATATCGATGGAGTGCTGCATCGAGGCGTCGCTCGTCGAGCCGGCAACCGGGTGGTAAGCAGCTCCCCAGAAGTAGCACTGTTTGAATATGTTCCGGTGCTCGACGATTTGCTACGTCCTTATTCTGATGTAGAAATTGTGCTTTCGAGCGACTGGTCCGTTGTTCTCGGGACGGAGTTCACGCGAAACGCGATTCCATCTCCACTAGTTAGGGAGCGCATAGTCGCTGCGACGTTTGACGGCTGCGCAAGCAACCCGCTTTTTTGGCCGGTTCTTACACGCGGTGGACAAATCCTTGACTACGTCGCGAGAAATGAGCCTCTCAGTTGGTTGGCTGTCGACGACCGTACCGATGGATTCGAAGCGCACCGTCACAGACTCGTACACTGTCAGACTGAAGTCGGCTTGGGTGACTGCGCAGTTGTCGAGAAATTCCGCGAAATGCTACAGCATTGTTTCGGGGACGCGCTCAGATATGACGCCGAGAACTAATGCGAGCAGGAAATCAGCGAAGCGTCGTGAAGGCGCTGGCTTGATACCTAAGGGCCGAGGGAACCGACGGGTCAGGAAACAACTAGCCGAAGCAATCGACCTGGTTCTCGCTCCTCTCGTCGATGAGCTTACTCCTCGCAGGTATGTCGAGCTGATGATAACGTCCAGCGTCGAGCTTGGTCGCGCGGTTAAGAAAGCTATTCTGGACGAACAATTTGACCAGCGACGAAAGAGCCGGCTGAAGGGTAAGTAGCGGGGAGAACATTGATGCGGGTGCGGAGGGGGGAATGTCTATCTATCTTGAGGCAGCTGGAGATGGCCCTGACATCGTTTGGCTAAGTAGCTGGTCGATACGCGAGTCACATGACGGTGCGAAGCACTTTGTGGGATACAGTCAGGAAACGCGTAGTGGGCGTGTCAGCACGAAGATTGTTCAACTAGATGGAGCCACTCGTACAGCGGGCACGTTGAGTGGACGAATTTACCAGCTCGTCGGTCGGAGCGGATATCACCCGGATGCCGAATACGTGTTTAGCACGGTCGCGAACGGAATCGGAGGCGGTAAGGCATGGCGAGACGTGACGGCAGAGCTGATTCCTGATTGTAACGACCGCACGTGTGTAACAGCGAACCCTGACGAGGTAGCGTTAGACGCAGCCGCACGTTTGCTCTTTCTGTCGCGCCTATATTTGAGGTCGCTGATTGCTGATGGCAAGATTCCAGCTCGGGTAGGCGACGACTCCGTGCAATGGATACCGATTGGCGCTCTGAAGGACTATCGCGCGAGGATGCGCACCGAGCAACAAGAGGCGCTCATTGCTCTGATTGAGACCTCGCAACGGATGGGGCTTTACGACGCCGAAGCTGAGGAGCTTCCAGAGCATCAAAAGCGTGACGTAGACAACGAATAGGTCTTCCTCAACACGGACGGTCTGTTCTATCGTTGTTTGGCGGTGAAGATAGAAAAGCGCGCGACCGTCGAGGCGATGCAAATGCGGTTTGTTCGGTCACGTGTCCGTTGAAAGGGGGGCGATTCATCTATGGACGAAGGGAGTAGTGCATTGTTTCGACTGCTCGCGTCCAAGCAGCGACATGCGAAGGGAGCCGAATATGAAAGTTTGCGAGCTGGTTGCTCTTCTGCAGGGCGTTGACCCGCACAGCACTGTGCTGTTCCTCGAAGATTATTCAGACTTGAGCGAGACAGATGAGATTCTAGACGTCATCGTTCCTGACCAACCTTGGACTTATGAGACAGGGCGCTGCGGTCGGGAGCTGTACAGCGTGCGATATCCAGAAACGTTCGAGCAGCGCAGCGAAGCAGATGGTTACCGAGACGTTGTACACACGGCCGAACGGGTCGTCCTGCTCGTGAACGGCGTTAGCAACTTTCGGCGGATGAGCTTGCCGGAGCGCCCACACCGCTGAGAGGGCTGGACGATTCGAAGACCTAGCGAACTGTCGAAGGTCAACATGAAGCTCACGCTAATTCACGCGCACTGCCGCGCGGCCACGTTGTCGTGTACTGGCTTGCTTCGATAGTGCTGTCAGCGATAAGGGAAGGTACTTGTTCATCCAGCTTTAGCGAGTCGGTTTGGTCCCGACGGCGACGACGCCAGTCACCAACGCAGCTCTTGCAAGCCTTACACCATTGACACGGCTAATTGCCGGAAGCCAAGCCGCCGACACACGCCGGGCCGCTGGTTGCCCCGGGGCTGGCGCTTCCATTACTGATTCGCCCTTCGCTCTTCCAGAGTGAGGTATCTCGGCACCGCAGTGGTTTAATACCCGCGCTGTCGCGGCGGTCTTCTTTCACTGCCACCGGTTGCAAGAGCTCGGGTCCGCCTTACCCTAATGCTCCGATGATTCTGCTCCAAGTTGGCCCTCGGAAATTGGGGCGGACTTGGCGGCCACCCCCTCCTCGTGGCCGCGCTTTTGCTCCAGAGCGTCGCTCACAGCGCATTTCACGACAAGACGCTGGGGTTGCTTCAGTTTCCGGCCGGTTCAGATTTCAGGGCGTTTTTAACTGACGTCACGCCTTTCACACCGCTCGCCACGTCAGTAGCCCGGTTAATCTGGCTCTGTTCGGGGACAGAACCGTGTAAGGTAACTTCGCCGTTCTTAGCCTGGACATGGATATTTTGCGCGTCGAGTCCATCGGCTCGGGCAAGGGCTTTGTTTACGCTGGAATCCAGTTTGCGGTCTGCCTTGTTTGCCGCAAGGTGTTTGTGCGCCCGAGTTGACGGTTCGGTTGGAAGAATCTGTGCTCGCTGCTCGACGTCGGCCGCTGCACCGGCTCCCCCCGACATCCCGACCACTGCGTTGTCAGGTGTGTGAACAGCCCCGTACGTTCCCAGCCGGGTCCGGCCCGGTTGCTGTCGTATGGAGGCACCCGGTAGGGCCACGGGCTCCCAGTCTTCTCCCGCAAGCTCGAACTGTCCATCCTTGCGGTCTTTCCCGTCCTCGCTCAAATAAACGGCTGTACCCTTAGCCGAGCCGATACAATGCACCCATTCATCGGCTTTGATGTACGCATTCTGATTGAGTGGCCGTCGTTGCTCCTGGTGACCTGCCGGACAAGCCTCGCAGACGCCTCCTTTGGTTACCGTAACGACTCGGGCAATGTCTTTGGTCTGTAAGACCTCGGTAGTCTGAGCACTGGTTTCAGCGAACACAAGACTAGTCGCACCAACGAAAGTGATTAACGGCAAGGTTTTCATGACGCCTCCTCAAAGTCGCCACCTGTCCATTTCGGGAAGAGTTCCTTCACATGCGGAGGCAGGGCATAATGCAAAAGCAGTCCTAACGCCACCCAAGCTGCATCAAGCCATAAAATGTTGAAGTAGGTTATTGCAATTAACGCAATGACCACTAGCAGGATGGCGGCGACAATCAACGCATACTGTTCTGCCAGTCGCACAATCTTGGCCTTGATGCCTCTCGATTGAGGTTGATATCGCGTCTGAAGCCAGACCGCAAATAAGAAGATGCCCCCAAGCAAGATATCCAGCACGACGCTGGTCAACTTGTTGAATTCGTAGATGGGTGCAAATCCAAAGGTATACGCGGCACTCGCGTGATAAAGAACACCCGGTTGTTCTTCTTTTCTTCCGGGCGCAAAGAACCTGTCGGTGCTGTCAATCACTCGGGGGTTGTCCGGGTTGATGTCCCCCAGCAATACAATTTTCCCCTTGAAATAGTGAGGGATGTTTGCGGCTCCGGTAGGGTCCTTCTCAGGTAACCAGATGCTCTCCCGCGTCATTTGCCCGAGCTTGCTAAAATTCACCAGCTGCACTCGCTCAGGTTCTCCGACGGGTTCCACAACAAGGGATAGCCAACTCCCCGGCTGTGGGAATGCCCCCTTCGAATGGGTCGTCACGTACTTCTGCGCGAGTGCATATCCCATCGACGGAAGCTCAGTTGCTCCAGCTTTTCCCGAGTAGTGTGTTTCCGCTCTTGTTAGGCGGGCATCTTCAATGATTGGCGCTGAGCCGATATAAGCTGCGAGGCCCTTGAACTGACTCGCGCCAAGCCATGCGTTGGGACTAAGGTCCGCATTGTGGAAAACGCCCAGAACGACGGGCATCTCTGGCCACTGCTGACAATGAGAAAAGAATTTTGGGTCGCTGTACTCGCCGTGCGGGACGCGCCAGCCTGTCGGGCCGGGCGAAAAATCGTTGTCGATGCCTACAACAGCCGCCTCCGCGTCATGCAAACCATCAATGATTTCCCAGAGTTTTTGGCGGTCCAGCGGCTGCGTGGGCGTTCCCCCGGCAATCTCGCCAATGTCCATTACTACGACCTGCAGACGCTCAGCCGTGGTATCGGGCAGAAACGCCTCGAGGTAAGCAAACGACCAGGCTCGCAGATAGTCAGCAAACCCCGAATTCGACAGGCTGTTTTGTACGATGAAAATGACAGCCATGATAATCAGCGCTGTCAGCATGCGACGGCGGCGCGCCGCCTTCGGCGTAAGCCGTCTCGTGGAGCGCGAGGTGGACTGACGGTGTGTATCGGAGGCTCGGTCCGTCCCGACGAAACCGTCAGACGAATCGGTCGACCGTCGCGGGCTGTTGGCAGCAGTGGTTGACGGCTGCGGAGTTTCTCCCGATTCCCGTGCTTTCCGGGAGGAAGCTTCTTCCGGTTCTGTATTCACCGGCCACCTCTCACCAATCAAGCGCGAATTGGATGCGCAATCCAGAAAGGCACCCTAACCTTGTTTGGAATGCTTAACCTCCATACTAATTCAGGCAGGTCCGGGCGTCACGCCCCTAACCGATGCCCGGGGAAAAGCGCCACGCGGCTCTTGCATCTTGCAAGAAATAGCCTGCGGAGCTGGGACCGTACGGAGGCTTGAAAATTAAACGAGACCGGCGTTTTACTTAGCGGAGACGGAACGGGCCCGAATAGAATTCCTGGAGAACCGGTACGGTGAACATCTGCGTGATGAAGTGTCCTGCCGCACGAAAATCCTGCGGCGAGAATCCATCGACACCGTTGCTGTTGCTGCGCGATTCTCCTTGTCGAATCCAGACCAGAAACCGGCATACACTCGCACGCGGTCTCGCTTCACGCCGACAAAGCTATTTAGTTTGCGTACAACAACGTAAAACGTATCGATACGCAAACTAATTAGTACGCGCTTTCGCGGCTTCTTCGAGGGGACAAGTTGTGCCTATGCTTTCCTTGAGCCGGACGTCGGCTGCGAGGCAAAGACTCACGTCGTGCACAGAAGTATGCGGCAAAGCTCGGACCACTGTCCCGACATCCCCAAATATCTTTGGCAAGGAAAACGGTTCGCCCTGACGGTTTCCGCCTGTTATGCCGCGAGCCGGTGCTCATAGCATGGCCGGTCCCTGTCATCAAGTATCGCGTACATGCGCTCAAGCTCCGATGCTTCAGGGTTGAGCCACGCGTCGATATTCTCAGGTTTGATAGGAATGATGCACCGGTCATGCCCCGCAGCGGCAACCTCTGGCGGGGGCTCGTCTGTAATAGCCGCAAATGAGAGGAGGTCTGGCTCATTCGGCGCACTCCATCTCGACCACAGACACGCGACGTGCATCAGTTCGCCGTTGCTTGGACGGAACTCGAGAACAACATTCTCATCGCGTTCGTGTGTCTCCAGCAACGTTCCCTCGAACTTTGCCTTGCTCACATTCTCGTAAAACACTTCGACGAGCAAGACGCCATGGGTGCGCCCGAAGCATGGTCTCCAGAAGCCCTCGAGGTTGTCCCGGCGAGCGTTATAAGTCCCAGGAAATTTGACATCGTAAGAAGCAGGCTTGCCGGCGATGCGGCACTGGTAACGCATTGGCTTCACGACGCGCTTTCCGTTTTCCATAACCATCACGGGCGCATAGCTCGCGGGGAATATGCGGGAGTCTCGCGGCTGCAGTTCGGCTCGCTGCAAATCGTCAAGCTTGCTTTTGGTCCACGCAATCTTGTCAGTCGCGATGCGCTGGTGTTCCGTTGCCGCTTTGGTAGCCTTGGTCTGCAAGGCTCTTTCCGCATCGGCCAGACGCTTGCGCTGCTTGAACAGTTCCTGTTCCAGCTTCGTTGTTTGGTCAGAATTGAATCTGCGGATAAGCGCTGAAATCTCAGCCTGCTCTTCATTCTCTGGATACGCGAAAGCATGTTCCATCGCTTTCGGAACTTTGGCCTTGCTTATACCCTCGGCGCGTTCGAAGAACAGACGTGCGAACTCGTGGATGTCCATCGTGGCACCGAAGGTGCGTACGAACCTCCTGTAATCCGCAACTATCTGGGCCGAATAGCACATGCCTACCTCCGTTGAGGAGAATGATAATACTGCAGCTCGCGCAGGCGCAGCGTTGGAGCATTGCGATTTGAGTAGTCCCTTCGGTCAGCAAGCTTCGGCGCGTCGACTATTAACTACTGTTTGCGGGGTCTCATGTCGACTCCGACCATCTTCAATGTGGCGTCTATGAATTGCAGCTCGGGTTTGAAATCAAGCGACCACTCCTCACCGTCGCACCGCACGGTCATGCCGTTGTGCATCGAAATCAAATGTCGTGCTTTGTATAAAGCATCCACGAGTCGTGTTTCCCGCTCGGCCTCGCGAACCCAATCGGTTGCGTTCACGATAAAAGCTCCTTGTAGTGAATTGTTCAGTCGATGCATTGCGGCTCAGGCGAAGGCGTCGGCAGCGATTCGGTTCCTGGTCGGCATGACCGCGCGGCGCTGCCTTCCATGCGGACTCAGCAGCGTTGCTCCGGGTTCAATTCAACTGTCAGTTCGCCTTCAAACCGTGGGCCCTTGCGTTTCACTATGTCCACCCGCACGCCTCGCTCGGCTGTGCGGAGCGAGATTCGCAGTTCTGCGGGGGATGCATCGCAGGTTTCCTGAAGGGGGCGAAAGACGAAAAACAGCGAAGCGCTCGAGCGCGAGGCCAAAAGCAGTCGTCGAAGTGCGTCCGTTCGAGCGTGGGTTTGGCACAGCAAGACCGCGCCGCACATGCCAGCCTTCAAAGTCTGTTCCGTTGCCCACAACTGGTCGCTCATGCTCTTCGCCCGTAACAACAGAACCTGGGCCACCGGAATACCTGAATACGCGAGACCTTGGCCGGACGGCTCACATGGAGGTGCCACCAGGACGATGGGCTTCTTGAGTGCTGACAGTGCCGGCGCTAACACCCGTAGCTCCCCCGACCCCGTCGCTTGGGGCAAGACTTCAGTGAGCGCTCCGACCGGCCATCCTCCACCGGGAAGCTCTCGAGACAATGCCGGATAGCCCGTATCCACAGTCGACAGGCGTCCGCGCGCCAGCTGCGACGCCCGCCACAGGGAGGGGTGGATTGATTCCGGTAGAGGTTCGGGAGGGCTGTTCATGGTTTGTGAAATACTGTATGAATATACAGTACCGCACCGACCGTCCGAATGCAATCGTGCACGAATTCAACGCTACCGCCCCTGGCTGACCGCACCGGCGGCAAACCTAGCCCGACCCGAGAATTCCGGAGACGCCCAACGACCTTGCGGAGCGTTGTCCGACATTTCGAAGCGTGTCTGATTCACGGTACGGCAGTTGCTAGCCGCTATTTATACTGAACCCAGGGAGGCGATGATGGCAGGCGACAACTCATATAAGCCAGGAGAGATAGTGAAGGTTTCCGGCATTTACTCCGTAGTCCATGACGACGGCAAAGGGACGTTCGAAGTGACTTGCGTTGAGGGCGAGCATTTCCCGCCCACTCGTAGTGGGAAAGGCGCGCACTATGAACTGAAGTACGCGGCGACGCATTCCCACAAACACAGCGAATTGAAGGGGACGGAAGCCCGCAACTAGCGCTTCATTCCTAGGGTACGGCGCATCGCGACGGTAATTCCCTGCTGGGTGCGCCAGTAGCCTTTCCACGGGTCTTCTCGAAGCGACCGTTGGCGCGCAATGGCTGCTGCCATCGTCCATTGGTCGCCGCTTTTGACATCGTTCAGTTCGTCCCAGGATATCGGCATCGACACAGCCAACCCGGGCCGGGCGCGCACCGAAAACGCGGCGACGGTGCTGGCGCTGCGGCCGTTGCGCAGATAGTCGATGAAAATCTTCCCAACTCGATTCTTGGGACCAAGGACGGCGGAGAACCGTTGAGGCACGACCCGCGTCATGTGCTGCGCGACCGCCCGTGCGAACGCTTTGACTTCATCCCAACCCTGCCGCCGGGTCAAAGGAACGACGATGTGAAAGCCCTTGCCACCGCTCGTTTTCACGAACGACCGCAAGCCTATCTCGTCAAGCACGACCTTAACGAGCATTGCGGCCTCGAGCATCGCTGACCACGGAAGTGCGGGGTCCGGGTCAAGGTCGAATATGACGCGGTCAGGGTGTGCCAGGTCGGGCGCAACGCCGTTCCACGAGTGAATTTCGACAACACTCATCTGGGCGAGACCGACAAGCGCCTCTGCGGTATTCGCAACCAGAAGTGGTGCGTGGTTTGGGTAGACGGAGGTGGGAAGCTCCTCGACGCCAGGAATGCGTGCCCGCTCACTATGCTTCTGAAAGAACAGCTCACCATGGATGCCGTCTGGCGCGCGCACCAGCGTCAGCGGCCGGCAATGAAGGTATGGCAATGCCCACTCCGCTATAGCGTCGTAGTAACGGACGATGCTCAGCTTCGTCTGCTTGGAGACGTCGTCCATCACTCGTTGCGGATTCGAGATTTTGACGTCGCGGATAAGTACAGTCCCACGCGGACCGGGTCTTTCGCGCGTCGAACCAACAATGCCATTTGCCGGGTCACTAACGACTTTTTCTTCTGTGACAGCACGCGCTGGCTTGTCGTCTCGTAGAGCATGGAATACCGGATGTCTCACTTCACCGGATGGAGTCCATTCGAGAAACGAGACCTCGGCGACGATGTCCGGCTTCAGCCAGTAGAACTCGCGGTCGCGCTCGGCCTGCGGGGCGTTATAGAAGGTCGGCTTCGCTGCCGTAATTGCAGCCGCGCGTTTGGCGAACCTTGTGGCTTGGCCGGTTGACAGATGCGGTGCGACATGACCTGCATACCGCAGCGAGCCGTCGTTTTCGTACACGCCCAGTAGGAGAGAGCGAACGCCCGATTTCGCGCCTTTAACGCGCGAAAAGCCGCCGACGACGAACTCCTGTCGCAAGTTGCACTTGAGCTTTATCCAGTCTGTAGACCGGCCGGAACGGTACGGCGCGTCCGCGCGTTTCCCGATAATGCCCTCCAGTTGCATCTTGCAGGCAGACGCGACGAGCGACCCTGGGTCCTCCGCAAAGTCCTCTGAGAAGCGGAGTAGCGGCCCCTCGGCTTCGTGCAGGAGTTCGCGAAGCAGCGCGCGACGTTCGCGAAGTGGTCGCTCGCGGACATCGACACCGTTCAGCCACAAAACGTCGAAGAAAAAAAGAATGATGTCCGACGTACTGCGACGGTCAAAGGCGTTCTGCAACGAGTTGAAATCCGGCTTGCCGGTTGCATCCAATACAACCGCTTCACCGTCCAACCAAGCGCTGTCAGCCGGAAGCGCCCCCAGAGCTTCGCGCAGGCGCGGCATCCGTGAAGTCCAATCATGCCCGTTACGCGTGATGAATTTGACGTCACCGTTCTCGATTCGCGACAGCATTCGATAGCCGTCGAACTTGATTTCGTATGACCAGTCTCCATTCGTCGGATGGCGCTCGACCAGCGTTGCGAGTTGCGGCTCAATTAAAAGCGGCATTTCTCCCGGTGCCGCCGGTGGTACCGGGACTCGCGTGGCCCGTGAACCGCTCCAGCGACTCATCTCAATCGCCCAGCCGGGGCGCGTCATCGTCGCGCGAAAGTCGGGTGAGCGCGCGCCGCGACACCGCGTCGGCACGTTCGCGCGATTGTAAAAGTTTGCCCGCGCGCTGCGATTCCTTCTCACTATCCATCGGCCAACGTGATGAGCGTTCGACGAGTCCCGGAATAACCATACCGCGACGGACGGTTATGCCGCGCCGCGCTGGCAGAGGAGCCTCGACAAGGTCAGCTTCGCGCTCCGCGTATTGGAAGAACTGGGTGATTTTCATGGGGGCCGCCCTCCGGACCGATTAAACGCAAGCCGCGCGCCAAGGTCTTAGGGCTTTTTTCTTTCTTGTCCGACACTGTTGGGCAGTTCTCGCTAGACTCAAGCGTGTCTGCCCGGCCGGTTCGGCTGCGACGGCTCCAGACTTGGCTGACTGGGGACGCTCGGTGTTGGGCGTAATTGCGATGTCGCCTTGGAATTGCGAAAACGTAAGGAGAAAACTGTGCCCGAATCGACGATGACATCCAAAGGACAGACCACTGTCCCTGCAGAAGTGAGAGCAGCGCTTCGCGCCGAACCGGGTACCCGCCTCGCGTGGCACGTGATGCCGGACGGCGACGTCATCGTGCGCGCCAAAACCCTGTCTATTCTTGATTTGGCAGGGTCGGTGAATGTAGGCGAACACGTGGGAATCAAGGACATGAATCCCTGGAAGGGCCGATGGCGCTCCTAGAATACGAATGTGCTCGTTCATTTCCTTTCCAGAGCTATGAAGAGTGCTGTCAACCTCGCTCAAAAGGAGTGCGCTCCGCCTGCTCTGGCGGTTGACCGCGCGATGATGGCGTTGTCGTCAGTCAGCCGTATCCACAATGGCCCGTTCAACAGCGCAGGCCACGCTCCTGCGCTGCGGTCGCTCTCCCCGGTTGCAAGCCTGATTTAGGCAAGTGGAGGGGGGCGGTCTGGACGACTGTAGGAAATGGGGCCCCCGGTGTCCACCCCAAGTAGCTCCAGCGCCCGCAGGAGCGCGTAAATTTCGGGTTCGAAGTTCAGTTCGATTTCTTCTCCTTCCGAAACGCTCGCATTCCCGAATGCACACACAGAGGGCATGCAGCCCTTGCGTGATGTACGTCTTTGGGTACAGATAGTTTGTCGCATCCATCGCAGCGGCCGTTCTGCAAATGATTGCGTTCCGAGCATCGAACGTTCCATAGCGTAGGCGGCAGTGAGACCAGGTGCGATTTTCCCTCAGTGGCGACTTAGCGACTACTGGACCGGTCTAATGGCTTGCGATGGACTTCTGGATATAGCGTGCGTCCGCGCAATGCCGGCAGACTCCGGATAAAGCCGTTCCGCTCATAGGAGCGGATTGCTCCCTAGTTGACTGCGCGCGTTTCGAGGACCAGCGTGCGATAGCCAGAGGCGACGGCGTCAACTTCCATCCAGCGCACGATGCGCTGCCCGCCACAGAGAAAGTCCATGCGGCTATATATCCACTCGGGTTCTGCAGTGCGCGCATCGCGAGATGCAAAAATGCGCCGCAACCGAATTGTGCACCAGGCCAAACCCTCCGAACGCGTGGAACCGAGAGCCGGTCGGTTGAGAAAGCAGGTTGAGGAGGTGCAGTCCTGATTGACGATTAACGAGGCGCTACCTTACCGATTCACAGGAAGCAACCAACATCTCCTCGCTTTCACTATCAAGAACCTCAATTTCGATACACGCTCGCCCAGTCCGGGCAGCCGCCCAGGTCGAATGTTGCGCTGCGACAACTTCGAATGTGTCTCGGCCTGACTCGAAAAAGGCTGTCGCCCCCGCCCGACGTTTCGATGCCACCACCGAACGGCGTGGGCCGGATTCTTGGTCGGCGCGAGTATCATCTTACTTTTGCTCCGTCATTCGGCGTCAAATGAACCAAGACCTAAAAAAGACCCTTTGGGCAGCAGCCGACAAGCTGCGCGCTTCCATGGATGCCGCAGAGTACAAACACATTGTCCTCGGCTTGATTTTCCTCAAGTACATTTCAGATGCGTTTGATGAGCGCCGTGGGCAGCTCGCCGCAGCATTCGCAGACGAGGGCGACGACCTCTATTTGCCCCACGCAGGGGACCACGCCGAGGCTCTCGAAGAGCGTGACTATTACACGATGGCAAACGTCTTCTGGGTGCCTGCGGCGGCACGGTGGGAGACGCTGCGTGCGCAGGCGAAGCAGGCCGACATTGGCGTGCGTATAGATGCCGCGCTTGAAGCCATCGAAGCCGATAACCCACGCCTGAAAGGCATTCTCGATAAACGTTTCGGCCGTACGCAGCTCGAACCCGGCAAGCTCGGCGAGCTGGTCGACCTGATTTCCAAGATTGGCTTTGGTGAAGGCCACCACGCGAAAGACCTGTTGGGCGAGGTGTACGAATACTTCCTCGGGCAGTTCGCAACCGCCGAAGGTAAAAAGGGAGGGCAGTTCTATACGCCAGCGTCAGTGGTGCGCGTCTTGGTTGAAGTGCTGGCTCCGCACCAAGGGCGGGTCTATGACCCGTGTTGCGGCTCGGGTGGCATGTTTGTGCAGAGCGAAAAGTTCATCGAATCCCATGGCGGGCGTGCGGACGATATCAGCATTTACGGCCAGGAAGCCAATCCGACCACATGGCGTCTGGTGGCGATGAACCTGGCGATTCGGGGGTTCGCCGCCGACCTCGGCAAAGAGCCCGCCGACACATTCCACCGTGACCAGCACCCGGACTTGCGTGCCGACTATGTGCTTGCCAATCCGCCGTTCAATATCAGCGATTGGGGCGGCGAGCGTCTCGCTGATGACCGGCGTTGGACACATGGTACGCCGCAGGCGGGCAATGCGAACTATGCTTGGCTCCAACATATCCTGCACCACCTGAGCCCACGCGGTCAGGCGGGCGTGGTGCTCGCCAACGGCAGCATGAGTTCCAACCAAAACAACGAAGGCGAGATTCGCCGTGCAATGGTTGCAGCCGATGTCGTTGACGTTATGGTTGCCCTCCCCCCCCAACTATTTCTCAACACGCAGATTCCGGCATGTCTTTGGTTTCTCGCCAAAGATAAAACCGGCGTTGCCGTCGTCGGAGCCAAGCCAAGTCGTGACCGGCGTGGTGAAGTGCTGTTTATCGATGCGCGTAAGCTTGGACGCATGGAGTCACGCGTCGTACGCGTATTCGATGACGAAGACATTGCGAAGATTGCTTCGACAGTGCATCGCTGGCGTGCCGATGGGGAGGATGGTGCAGAGGAGCTGTATGCCGATGTGCCGGGATTCTGTCGTGCGGTAAGCCTAGTCGAGATTGCCGAGCATGGATATGTGTTGACGCCCGGTCGCTATGTCGGCGCGGAAGGAATCGAGGACGACGACGAAGCGTTCAGCGAGAAGATGGACTACCTGACCGCGAAGCTTGCCGAGCAAATGGTGAAAGGGGCAGAGTTGGATGCGTTGATTCGGAAGCAGCTCGAGGGGTTGGGTTATGGCGCTTGAGGCAACCTGGAATCCAAATCTCTGGATGGCAGCCGGCGGGACGCTACCACACGGTTGGCAATTGCATCCATTTGAAGACTTCCTTGAATCTCCGAAGTCGATTGCTGTCGGAGTTATGTATCCCGGTAACCACTCGGATGATGGAATTCCTTTGATACGAGTGGGCGATGTTCAAGACGGAGGAGTGGTAGCCAAACCTGCGATGCGAATATCCGGCGAAGTACACTACGAGTATCGCCGTACTGCGCTCGCCGGTAATGAATTGCTCATCACACTTGTTGGCAATCCAGGTGTTTGTGTGATTGCGCAACCATCCATGAAGGGGTGGAATGTCGCGCGTGCGCTGGCCGTCGCCAAATTGAAATCTCCAAAGCTACGGGCCTATCTTAAGGCGGTGCTAGAAAGTTCGGTGATGAAGAGCATAATTTCAGGGATGCTCAACACAACCGTCCAGCCCACGTTAAACCTTAAGGAGATTAAGTCTCTCCCAATCCCGATGCCGGACAGGCTGGATATTGCAGATGCGATTGGTGACTTTTCGGAGTTATTTAGCCGCAGAGTGGACCTCTTGCGCCAAGCCAACGCCACGCTGGAATTCATCGCGCAAGCCCTTTTCAAAAGTTGGTTCATCGACTTCGACCCGGTTCGGGCGAAGGCAGAAGGCCGTGAGCCTGTCGGTATGGACGCCGAAACGGCTGCACTGTTTCCGGATTCATTTGAAAAATCTGCGCTCGGCGAGATTCCGAAGGGTTGGTCTACTGGCAGTCTGAAGGACGCATTCGACTTGAATCCAGTGCGCTCGCTAGCGAAAGGGGCTGATGCTCCATATTTGGAAATGGCGAATGCTCCGACCGCTGGACACCGCCCGCAGGAGATTGTAAGAACTCGCCCATTTGGTTCTGGCTGCAAATTTAGAAATGGAGATGCGCTACTGGCGAAGATAACCCCTTGCTTGGAAAATGGAAAATCGGCGTTTATCGATTTTCTCGGCGAGAATGCGGTCGGCTGGGGCTCTACGGAATTTATCGTGCTGCGGTCGCGTTCTCGGTTTCCGGATTTTTGCGCATACTTGTTGGCGAGGCACGAACCATTCCGGCAGTTTGCAATTCAGGCGATGACTGGTACGAGCGGTCGTCAGCGTGTTGACCTATCGCGGTTGGCACAGTTTGCCCTTGCCATTCCGCCCGACGAGAAAATTGCCACTTCGGCAACAGCGATATTCGACAATATACGGAGCCGTATTGCGGCAAACGACGAGCAAGTGCAAACGCTTGCGGCAATGAGAAACACGCTTCTGCCTCGTCTAATCTCCGGCAAACTCCGCCTCCCCGAAGCGGCGGCCCAATTGAAAGAGGCCTTGGCATGAGCGGCATCACCGAGGACGCAGTCGAACAGGCAATGCTTGAATGGCTGGCCACTCTCGGCTGGCAAACCGCCCACGGCCCCGATATATCCCCCCCGGACGCTAAGACACCGGGCACGGAGCGCGACACCTATCGCGACGTGGCGCTACGCCATCGCCTGGCTGCGGCCATTGCAAAGCTGAACCCGCATATACCCGCTGTCGCTCGCGACGACGCGCTGCGCCATGTGCTGAATCCAAACGTGCCCGGCCTCGTCAAGGCCAATCGGCAGCTCTACCGCTGGCTTGTGGACGGCGTGCCGGTCCAGTTCCAGAAGGACGGGGAAACGCGCGGCGACCGCGTGCGCCTAGTCGATTTCAGCGACATCGCTGCAAACGACTGGCTAGCCGTCAACCAGCTCGCCGTGCAGGGACCAAAGCAGCCTCGCCGCCCCGATGTCGTGCTGTACCTAAACGGCCTGCCGATTGTCGTGGTCGAGCTGAAGAACCCAGGCGACGAGAACGCCGACATATGGGCCGCGTGGAACCAGCTCCAGGCTTACCACCAAGACATCCCTGACCTGTTTAACGCCAACGCGCTTGAAGTCATCTCGGACGGCACCACGGCCCGCATGGGCTCGCTCACGTCGAACAAGGAACGCTTTCTGGCCTGGCGCACCATCGAAGGCCATGAGACGGACCCACTCGGCGCGATGCACGAGCTGGAGACACTAACGCGCGGGCTGTTCCGGCGTGACTACCTGCTCGAATACCTGCATCACTTCATCCTGTTCGAGGACGACGGCCAGCTCGTCAAGAAGGTTTCCGCCTATCACCAGTTCCACGCCGTTCGCGCCGTCGTGCAAAGCGTGCTACAAGCCTCAGCCCCCGGTGGCTCGCGCAAAGGCGGTGTGGTCTGGCATACGCAGGGCGCGGGCAAGAGCATCGAAATGACCTGTCTGGCCGGAGCATTGATGGCCCATGAAGGCATGGGGAACCCAACGCTCGTGGTCGTGACCGACCGTAACGACCTCGACAATCAGCTATTCGGCGTGTTTGCAGGCGCGAAAGAACTGCTGCGCGAAACGCCGGTACAGGCCGACACCCGGCCCGAGCTGCGCCGCCTGCTGGCAAACCGCCCATCGGGCGGCATCGTCTTCACGACTATCCAGAAGTTTACCCCCGGCGTTGATGAGGACTCGTTCCCCGTATTGTCCGACCGCCGCAATATCGTCGTGATTTGCGATGAGGCCCATCGCAGCCAGTACGGCTTCGATGCCCGCCTGCCGAACACGGACGGCAAGGGCGAAGGCTCTGCTGTTCGCTACGGCTACGCGCAGTATCTGCGCGATGCGCTGCCGGAAGCGACGTTCGTCGCGTTCACCGGCACGCCGGTATCGCTCGATGACCGCGACACGCGCGCCGTGTTCGGCGACTACGTCCACATCTACGACATCGAGCAAGCGGTCAAAGACGGCGCTACGGTGCCCATCTACTACGAAAGCCGCCTCGCCAGCCTGGAGCTGAAAGAGGACGACGCTAGCGCACTCGATGACGAGGTGGACGAGCTGGCCGAGGACGAGGAAAGCGACGAGGCCAAGGTGGCCACGCTGCGCCGCTGGGCCGCGCTGGAGAAAGTTGTCGGCGCGCCGCCGCGCATCCAGAAAATCGCCGCCGACATCGTCAGCCACTTCGACAACCGCCAATCCGTGATGGACGGCAAGGCGATGATTGTCGCGATGAGTCGCGACATCTGTGTGCATCTCTACAACGCGATTACGCAGCTCCGCCCGGAATGGCATAGCGACGACCCGACGCAGGGGGCCATCAAGATTGTGATGACCGGCTCGGCGTCCGACAAGGCAATGCTCAAGCCGCACATTCACCCGAAGAAGGTGCGCGACGACCTCGAAAAGCGCTTCAAGGACCCGACCGACCCGTTCAAGCTCGTTATCGTCCGCGATATGTGGCTGACCGGCTTCGATGCGCCGTGCATGCACACCATGTACATCGACAAGCCGATGCGCGGTCACAACCTGATGCAAGCCATCGCACGCGTGAACCGGGTTTTCAAAGACAAGCCTGGCGGTCTGGTAGTCGACTACATCGGCATCGCAAACGAGCTGAAAGCAGCGCTTGCCACCTACACCCAGGCCCACGGGCGGGGCAGACCGACTATCGACGCGCACGAAGTCCTGGCTGTCCTCGCCGAAAAGATGGACGTGCTGCACGACATGCTTCACGGCGTCGACTACGCGGCATTTCGCACCCAGGCATGGCAACTTCTACCCGCCGTGGCGAACCATGTACTCGGGCAGGACGACGGCAAGAAACGCTTCGCCGACACTGTGCTCGCTGCGAGCAAGGCATTCGCATTGTGCTGCACGCTCGAAGAGGCGCTTGTGTACCGCGACGAACTGGCCTTCCTTCAAGCCGTGAAGGCGGCGCTCATCAAGCATGACGGCGCGGACAAGGCATTGACTGACGAGCAAAAAGAGCACGCACTGCGGCAAATCATCAGTCGAGCCGTCGTCAGCGACCAGGTCATCGACATCTTCTCTGCGGCGGGCCTTAAGCGGCCAGACATCAGTGTGCTTTCGGATGGCTTTCTTGAAGACGTGAGGCACATGCAACAACGCAACCTGGCCGTGGAGCTCCTGGAGCGGCTGCTGAAGGACCAAATCAAGTCGCGTTTCAAGACCAACGTCGTACAGAGCGCGAAATTCTCGGAGCTGCTTCAACAGAGCCTGACGCGGTATCGCAATCGCGCCGTAGAGACTGCGCAGGTCATCGAAGAGCTGATTGCGATGGCGAAGAAGTTCCAGGCCGAAGCGCAACGCGGCATGGAACTCGGCCTGAGCCCCGACGAAATGTCGTTTTACGACGCTCTGGCGACCAACGAGGCCGCTGTGCGCGTGCTGGGCGATGAAACATTGAAGAAAATTGCGGTCGAGCTGGTTGTAAAGCTTCGCGCTTCAGTCACAGTCGATTGGACAAAGCGGGAGACCGTACGTGCCAGGTTGCGAGTCATGGTGAAGACGCTGCTCAAACGCTACAAGTACCCACCGGACCGGCAGGAGGAGGCGACAGACACCGTGTTGTCGCAAGCAGAATCACTTTCGTCAGCCTGGGTTGGTGCATAGGCGAGAACTACGAGGCAGCTAAAGCATGGTCGAGGAATAGGTTGTTGACCAGCTCGGCGAACACAAAGGCCAACCAGGCGACGTGCGTTGTGCTGAACCGTGGAACGGCCGCTCATGATTTCAAGCCGCGACCACTCCAAATGAGCTCATAGCCGATTGAATTCCCTGATGGACATCATCGAAATCGTGGCAGAGTGGAACGTCAGGAAAAGAGCTCGTTACGCCAGAGAGAACCACCACACATTGTCGGTGTAGAAATGACGACTTCGGAATCGGCGGCCTTTAGACATGACCAACCGCAAATCGTCACCGATTTGTACGGGCGCAGGTCTTTCGCCGACCGTCTCGCGGCTCTTTTGGCACTGCCATCTGGCAGTCCGGGAATTGTCGTCGGCATTGAAGGCGCATGGGGTTCGGGCAAAACGACCGTAGTTCGGTACGTCATCGAGTCGCTGAGCAATAACTCCGCCGAAACTCCCGTCGTCGTGGAGTTTAATCCGTGGATGCTGGCTGGTGCTGACGCGTTGGTGGAAGCACTATTGACTGAGCTTGCTTCCGGCATTGGCGCAAACGCGGGAGCGAAGCAGGCTGAGAAGTCTCTGGCCGTTGCGTCCAAAATACTCGGCTACGCCGGACTCATGCGGCACCTGAAGTACTTGAAGTACGTGCCAGGCGTGAGTCTCTTCGGGGTCGCTGCGGAGACCGTCGGAGATGCGCTTCACCGCGCCAGTGAATTTGCTTCAGAGGTTGGCGAAACGGTAGACAATGCCAAGAAGGTCGTAGAGGAAGCCGAGAAACTCGTGGCTGTGAAGGCCGGCCTAAGCCAACGAAAGAAGGAAGTCGTCGCGGCGCTGAAAGACCTCGACCGACCGATTGTCGTTGTCGTCGACGACCTTGACCGCCTGACCTCGGACGAAATCAAGGCCGTCTTCAGGACTATCAAGGCAGTCGCTGATTTTCCGCGTGTTGCTTACCTGTTGGCCTACGACCGCAATGTCGTTGCTGAGAGCTTAAGTGATGGAGCAACGGCAGGGGGCACCGCATACATTGAGAAGATTGTGCAGGTGGCATATCCCATTTCCCCGGCGTTCCCGTGGCAGCTTCGAGAGCATGTTTCGGCGGAGATTGACAAGCTGCTACAGCGCATCGGCAGGCAACTCCAGCCGTTCGAAGCAGACATCTTGGGTAAGGCCACTTCACTGGTGTGCAGCCTGTTACGGTATCCGCGTGACGTCGTACGCATCATCAACCGATTAACGCTAAGCCTGGCCAGCACCACCGGTGAAGTCAATGCCGCAGATGTCATCGTACTTGAAGCGTTGTTCCACCGGTTTCCGGCGATGCGGGATGCCATCGTCGAGAACCCCGAGAATTTCACTGGCTTTTACTGGTCGGTAGATGTTGAGCTCGCTGCTACGGACTGGTCGATGTTCCTCTCGGTTTCACGGGAGAAACGGCGTGAGGCCTGGAAAAATCATGTGCCGACGGATGAGTCTGACTGCGCAGTTGTGACGGCGGCGGTGAAGTTTCTGTTTCCTCTCACCGGAGACGAACGGAGTGAAGAACCGCGCAGCCATCTGCGGATATCGGAGCTTTCCAGGCTCATTCGGTTCTTTGCATTTACGTCTGTTTCCGGGGTTCAGGAAGTTGCCGACATCCACCGTCTCCTGGCGGAACCGCAGGGACTCGGCGATATGCTCATCGATATGGACGGACGTCGCGCGACAGAGATGACCAATCACATGATTGCCTACTTTGAGACTGCAAAGCAGGTGGATTGCGACGCCGTCGTTGAGAGCCTCCTGCGAAGCTGCACGGTCGACAAGTTTCTGTCGTCTGCAAGCCGGGAATACAGCCGGGCAGTCGCGCTCCTTGCGGCTTGCTGCCTGCAACGCATGTCAGGCAACGTTCTCGAATTGGTCTTGAAGTTTGTTGGCACTGCCCCATTGAACTATGGTCTCGACTTGCTATCGGTCATCGGGATGGCACACGGCATGGTTCGCGGCGTTGACGAGCACAAGATTAGCGACGCCGTTCAATACGTTGCTGACCCCGGGACTGTCGGTAAGGCTGTTGAGAAGTGGCAGGCGCGGGCCCGTTGCGCAATCGAGTCGGGAGAAGTGATTGAGGAAGGCGATATCTTCGCCGTCTTGTACGGAATTGGTAATCTGGGAGCGTCTGCAACAGCGGCCGACGCAATCGAGGCGTTTCGTCAGTTCTGCGTCGACACGCCGGGCGGCCTTGTACATTTCCTGGAGCAAGCCAGACCGCTTAAGGAAATCCAATCTGTAATTTTTTACCTCTATGTGTGGAACGCAGACGAGATGGCCGCGTTGGTTGAAGCGTCTCCTCAAGCTGCTGTCTTTGCCTGGTATATTGAGAGTCTGCGCAGAGAACCTGAGGTCCGGAAATACGTTGCGATGCGCAACGGAAAACTGAGCGCTGATTAAGGGAAGAAAGCACGGCTTCTGGCGTGAATCGAAAAACTGATACGGGGACTGTTATGCCGGCACGAAAGGCGGAGGCAGATAATGCCCTGCGTAACGCGATGAATAGTTCAGTAGCGCTTCTCGACGAGCTCAGGAAGCAGTTCATGGCGGACAAGAATGTCGCAAATCCGGCGGTGTTTTCCGACGCTGCGGCGCTGAACGACAAGGGCATGCCTGTCATCGAGCTCATCACCCAGATGTTTGTCGATGGCCAACCATTCGGGGAAATTGCGACGTTTGCGATACCCGTGCTTCGTCACTGCAAAAAGGTAACAGCGGATGCGTTAATCGGGTTGCTCGATGCTGTCAGCGCTCGTAACCCTCAAGAGACAATGATGCTTGGAGGGGAAGTCCAGACGGTAATAAAGCGCGACGTTAAGCTCGGCTTCTCCTGCCTGGAGCGCGTTCTCAACGGGGCCAGTGTTCAGACCGGTACTGCGGCGGTGCTGGCGATTGCCATCGCGCAGGTAGAGCGGGGCAAGTGCATACCGTACTTCGTTGCGCTTGGTGAAAGGGAAGGGGCGCACTGCTCTGCAGCGGCGTTATATGCGCTCGCCTCACTCGGCGGTAAGCACCTGGCTGAATCGGGTTGTGTTGACGACCTTCGGAAGTTGTTCCATATCGCAAGAAGTCGAGAATGCTGTTCTGACGTCGCCTTCAATTTTCTCTGCCACCTTGCATCCTTTGACCCGGCCTCTCTTCGAGAGCTCGGCGATTGTGTTCAGGCGGGAAGCGAGCCCGCCTTCCTTGCAGGGATTCGGTGGTTGCGATTCGCGGGCCCGGAATTGCTCACATCGGAAGTTTCGGAATTTCTGTTGCAACTGACGCGCCTGTCGGTCCAGAATCCGGAATACCTGAATGAAGTCGAGAGCAACCTCTCGATGTATTTGCATAAGCCCGAGAATCGCTCTATTGCCTATGAGATGCTGGACATCCTCAGTGGCGCTATTAGCTGGGATTTCGGTCATGCCAGGTCTGGTCCCTCATACGCTGTTGTTGCCGATAAGCAGGTCTTGTCGACGGTGGCCGCGAAATGGCTTCTGCAGGATGCGTTCCTGAAGGAGGCTCTTCAATCGTTGCTCACGCTGGGGGTTTCGCACGGCCAGACGATTCAAGCCGATGTCGCCGCGTTCCAAAATGCAACGCCTGGCGCGAGACGTCGCGCTGTTCACCGACTTCTCGGGCTGTCAAATAGCGGAACGCTCGTCGCAAGGTTTCTGCTTGAGCTTGCGCTCGATAAAGGCAACCAGTCATGGGCGCAGGAGGCCTTTCTCGACGTGGTCGGGAATTACCTCAGCGTCGAATATCCCGGGGAGATACGCGATTTCTTGAAGTCAGCCGCACGAAGCCTGCCGCGTGGAAAATTTCGAACAGCGACAGAAGAAGTGCTCAAACACGTACTCGACTGGGCGAAAGTCCTGCAAGACCTTCCCGTGCTTCCTGAACTCGCTCCGACGAGAGACCGGCGGTTGGCGCTGCGACTCGCAATCCAGAGGCGCGATGCCGAGATTTCACGCATGGTCGAGGAGAAGTCAGTCATGGCGCAGATTGTGTCTCGCGCGTATATCAAGCAGGGGCGACGATTCGCTGTTCGCATGCCCGACGGCAGCACGACCGTGACGGAGATGAAGACGGTGTCGGTCGAATTTGAGCTGCCCAGCTCGGAAGTTCTCAATCCGCTTGAAGCCCTTCTTTCGCGCACCGCGTATGTTGCGGGCGGTGCCAAATGAGCCTGGATATTCTGGTTGAGGAATACCTTGGCACGATGAAAGAGGATGGGGAACTCGACAAATTCCTGCCGATTTTGCTGACCGCGATGGGGCATGTCGTACTGTCTTCGCCCCAGAAGGGCACCCGTCAAAGCGGCGGAGACCTTCTTACTGTCGGCCGGGACGAAGATGATGGGGTAAAAAAGGTCTTCGTCTGGGTGATTAAGTGTGGCGATATTGACCGCGCGGCATGGAATTCGGGTGAGCAGTCAGTTCGCCCCACGCTGGATAGTGTTGTCGACGTCTATCTTTCGGCGAACCTGAGTCCTTCCAGACAGCACTTGCCCAAGAAGGTCTGCATTGTCACTAACGGGGAGTTCAGGCAGAGCGTTCAGCAAGAAATCACCGGGTATCTACGTTCGTATCAACAGCGATACCACGTTGAAACCGAGGAAATCAATGGTTCGATATTGGCGAACTGGGCAGGCAAGCACATGCTGGATGAGCGTGTGCTACCAGACGCACTGCGTAGTCTGATGCGGCGGGCGCTGGCGAATGTGGAAACGCCGGACGCATCGGTTGAGCACGCACGGCAGCTTGTCACCCGCCTTATACAATCGGCTCGTGGCGCGACGGGGAGCAGGAGAACGCAACAACGAAAGGTGACGGGCTATCTTCGTGCGGTCGCCCTGTTCAATGCCATCCTCTTCGGTTGGGCGCGTCAGGCGAACAACCTGGAGAGCGCGTACGTTACGGCTGAATTTACGGTTCTCGCCGCATGGGTTTTTGTTTGTCAGGATGAGTGGATTGAGACCGCATGGATTCGACCGTTGTTCACACAGTTTGTTGCGCACTATCTGGTCGTGACCGCTGCATACCACGCGAAGCTGGAGCCCTACTATCGGACGCAAGGTGCGTTTGGCATCGCGCTACATGACAGTTCCCTGGTAGCTGAGCGGGTCTTTGAGGAAATTGGCCGGCTGGGAACTGCCAGCGTGACGCTGACGCAGATGGCAGATGTGCCGAATGGCCAGTTGCTTTCAGTCGCTGCAGATGATTTCGCTGGCAAGCTCGCGGCACTCCTGCAAACGCATACGGTTGGCACGGTCCCCTGTTACGACCGCAACGCAATTGACATCACTTGCGGCATGGCGGCGCTGGTCATGAACCGGCGAGCGGATATGGCAAAGGTGTGGCTGCATGGGCTCGTACATCGGCTGGTAAACGCGCTCCAGAGCCGCCTGTACGCGCCGCTGAGCAGCGATTCTTTCGACGACCTCGTGGCAATCAGGCATGGCCAACTGGCTATGCAAGATGACCTTTTGCACGTAACGACGCTGGTGCCCGCGCTCGCCTTCTGGTGCTACAGGCTTGATTGCCCCGAGGACTACAAGGTTCTGCGGGAGCAGGCGCTTCCGCGCTTCAATGGTGCAACCCTGAACGTGTGGTTCGCCGACAAGAACTATGAAAGCCTGCTGGACTCACCGGAGCGGCTGTCGGAAAGCGGTTTTGGCACGTCGATAGTGCTGCCGGAATCGATGAGCGACCTTCCGTCTGGTCTACCCGGCGCTACCGGCGACATGCTCGTGCTGAATGATTTCAAGGCCTTTCGGTGCCGACTCGGGGGAATCGCTTTTCTTGCCAGCCGGCACTGGAAACTGCAGCTACCGCATGACATCGCCTATGTCCTGGGAAGCCCTTTCCCGGGCGAGCTCAGCGACCGCTCTCCGGCATCGTGAATTCACTTCGTGTACAACGTTGCGTAGGGAGGTCGCCAGAGCTGCGGCCTGGCGGGAACTGAAGTCGGGACCTGGCTACGTTCTACGGGCAAGCCATTCCGCGTAGGGCGGGGGGAAAACGACGCCCTCAAAGTCAATCTGTGCGACATAGCGCTGGATGTGCGCCGCGAAGTAGCCGTCGCCGTAGTCGATAGCGCTACTCTGCTGCCGGAAAATGTCACGGTCGACGGCACGCGGCAGTCGCCGGCCGCTGACGAATTCGCCGAGACCGACGGGCCACGCGCCATGGATGAGCTGGGCGTCCCGCAGGCGGTCCTCGAACAGATGCCGGAACGAGTGGTTGCCATAGCCGTGACCGAAACCCAGCGTGTCGCGGACGAATCTCAGGAAAGCCTGTTCGTAGGCGCGCCCCCACAGCGGTGCCTTGCCACCTTCGTCGGGTACCGCCGAGGGGAACAGCGGCGTGCCCGGGGGATGTTGCGCCTGGCATTCCCGAACGAATTCAGCGAACCCCAACGCCAGGAGCTGTGGATGAACGGGGATGGTTCGCCAGGCTGAGTCGTTCTTCAGCTTGCGCTCGGGAAGCTGCGGGATGGATTCTGGCGTCGGGTCATCGGCGTCCTCCAGCTTCACCTGGATGGTCATGAGCAGCACGTTTTCACACACCGTAAAGTCCGAATTCACCAGTTGCGTCATCTCGCGGACGCGCGGGCCGTGGCACAGGGAAATGGGCGGCCCCCAGTAGCGCAATGCGAGGTCCGTGGCCATCTTGCCGCGCCAGTGCGTCGCGTTCGGGTCGTACCAGTCCGACGCAAAGACCGTTTTGACCTGCGCGACCGTGTACGGAAACCGGGGCTTGGTGCGTTCCTTCCGTTCCTGCTTCGAGATTTTTGGCGTGACCTCCAGGTGATTCAGCGGATTGTCGGCGTGCATGTGACCGTGCGTGCGTGCGAGCGCGAAAACTTCGCGCAGCGCCTGTCGCACAAAGCCGTCGACATAGCTCTGGCTCCAGGGTTTCCGGTCGGTGTTGAGGCGGTCTTCGAGAAACCGGTAGATATCGTGCGCGGTCACATCGTTCAGCGGAATATCGCCGACGAAAGCCATGAGCCGGTTCCAGACAGACAGGGCTTTCGAGACGGACTTTGCGTCGACGGAGCGGCTCTTATGCGCTACGTAGACCGGAATCATGGCCGACAGGAGCGCGCCAGACGACTCGGGGACGTCGAACTTCGCACCCTTTCCGTCCAGGATTGCGGAAATAACGTCGTGAGCGGCCCGTTCGGTTTCGGCGAAAGCCAGGACTAAATCGGGCAAAAGCGGGTCGTCGGGCGCGATGAGATAGGCGACGTCTTCCGCGTATTCGAGCGCCAGTTCCTTGAGGCTATCCCAGGCGCGTGCGGCGTTTCCTCGGGCAATGACCGTTCGCGTCATGCGCTCCATTCTTCGACTGAACGGCCTCATCTCGCGCACCAGTTCCTTTGCCGCGATTCTGTCCCTGGCCTTGTCCCCGGTGTTGATGTTCCGGTCACCGTGAAATGTCATTTCCCAATCGGCGGCGCGCATCGCGCAGATGCGCCTGACAACGGAATGCGAAAGCGCTGTAGGCTTGCCGGGGGAGTCGTATACCAGAGCAGGCGGTGACCCGAGGCGGCGCGATTCCACCGGCGACGCGGGGTTGGCCGGCACCTGCGCACCTGTCTGTTTTTCGCCAAGTACCAACCGTCGGGCGCGCGACCCGGCCCCAGTGGTCGTGTCGCTGGCCAGCGTCTGGGCGCAGTCGGGATTGGTGGACACGCTGCCGCCGGTGATGTCGTCCACGCCCCGGCGGCCCGCATCGTCGGGGACGGGGCTTGCGTCACCGCCCGTGAAATCGTTGGTGGGGATTTCGCGCATGTGTCATTGCTCCTGTGTTGAACGAAGGAGCAAGAGGGTCGCATGCCCGCGCCGATTCAGCCAATTGATTGTCCTGAATGGATACTTTTTACAATTGCTGTTGAACACCATAGCAGGTGTATAAGCGTCAGGACTACTGATGACTTCTGCCGGTCCGGCAGGCCAGCCACTCCCTGTAGGCCGGAGGAAAGACGACTTCCGCGAAGTCAATCTGAGCGATAAAGCGCTGGACGTGCGCTGCGATGAATCCGTTGCCATAGTCAATCGCGCTGCTCTGCTGCCGGAAAATGCCCTTGTCGGCGTCGCGCGGCAGTCGCCGGCCGCTGAGAAACTCACCCAGACCCGCAGGCCACGTCCCGTTGATAACCTGGGCATCGCGCACTCGGTCTTCGAACAGATGCCGGAACGAGTGGTTGCCATAGCCCGGGCCAAAACCCAGCCAGTCCCGGACGAATCTGAGGAAAGCCTCCTCGTAGGCGCGACCCCACAGTGGTGCCTTGCCACCTTCGTCGGGTACCGCCGAGGGGAACAGCGGCGTGCCCGGGGGATGTTTCGCCTGGCTGTCCCGCACGAAGTCGGCGAATCCCAACGCCAGGAGCTGTGGATGAACGGGGAGGGTCCGACGGGCCGACTCGCTCTTCAGCTTGCGCTCGGGAAGCTGCGGGATGGATTCTGGCGTCGCGTCATCGGATGCCATGAGCTCCAGCTGGATGGTCATGAGCAGCACGTTTTCACACACCATAAAGTCCGAATTCAGCAGTTGCGTCATCTCGCGCACGCGCGGGCCGTGGCACAGGGAAATGGGCGGCCCCCAGTAGCGCAATGCGAGGTCCGTGGCCATCTTGCCGCGCCATTGCGTCGCGTTCGGGTCGTACCAGTCCGACGCAAACAGCGTGTTGAGCTGTGCGACCGTGTAGGGAAACCGGGGCCTCTTGCGCGCCTTCTCCTCCCGCTTCGAGATTTTCGGCGTGGTTTCGAGGTGATTCAGCGGATTGTCGGCGTGCATGTGACCGTGCGTGCGCGCGAGCGCGAACATCTCGCGCAGGGTTCGTTGCGCAAAGCCGTCGACATAGGTTTGGCTCCAGGGCCTGTTTTCCGCGTGGAGGCGGTCGTCGAGAAACCGGTAGATATCGTGCGCGGTCACCTCGCCGAGCGGCACATCACCGACAAACGCCATGAGGCGGTTCCAGACCGACACCGCTTTCGAGACGGACCTGGCATCCACGGAGCCGCTCTTGTAATCCTGGTAGACCGGAATCATGGCCGACAGGAGCGCGCAGGGCGGCTCCGTCGCGTCGAACCGGGCACCGTTTCTGTTGCCGATTGCTGATATAGCGTCGTGGTTGGTGCGCTCGGTTTCTGCGAAAGCGAGGACGCAATCGGGCAAAAGCGGGTCGTCGGGTGCGATGAGGCAGGCGACGTCTTTCGCGTAGCCGAGCGCCCTGTTCAGAAGCCCGTCATGGTATTGGTCCTGTGTTCTGTCTTCCCGGCTGAGAGTCCGGACATCGACCTCCCTCTTGCCCGGCTGGGCCATGCGCATCGCGCAGATTCCCCAGATAAGCGCAGGGAAGAGCGCAACGGGCTGTGCGGGTATGCGGTCTGGCGAAGAGGGCAGCCGGTTGAGGACGTGCGGGCCGTCTCCCAGGGGCGGCCCGGCGGGTGTCCGCGTTTCATTCCCGGCGCGCGCGGCCCATTCGGCGCGCAGTTGCGCCTCGATGCGTGCCCCTTCGGCAAGGGCCCTGACGCGGTCGGGGGTGTGCGTGCTGCGGCGGATACGCCCGGTGCCGACGATGTCGTGCAGCGCGGCCGGCACGGAAATGTCGACGTACCAGTGGCGGCTGCGGCCGCCGGGATGAGGGATGAGCTTGACGGACACGGCGTCCTCCCGTTCAGTTCCGGCACACAGAACCGGCACACCTGACGTCCTCGTCCCCTGAAGGGAAAGGACTGCACGAGAAATCAACGCCTTATGATGACGTGGCGGAGGCGGTGAGATTCGAACTCACGGAAGGATCACTCCTTCGCCGGTTTTCAAGACCGGTGCCTTAAACCACTCGGCCACACCTCCAAGCCGCGAATTGTAACCTGAAAAGACTTCGCTGCAGAGTCCAGGCGAACCGCCATCAGTGCGGATCCTTCAGGAATAGCGCCTGCAGGTCGTTCAGGAACGCCTGGCCGAGCGGCGTCGGCGCGATCCGTTCGTGGTCGCGTGTAATCAGCTTGCGCCGTTCGGCTTCCTGCAACGCCGGTTCGATCGTCGTGATCGACAGGCCCGTACGCTCGATGAACCGATGCACCGGAAATCCTTCCACCAGGCGCAACGCGTTCAGCATGAACTCGAACGGCAGATCGCGCGGCCCAACCTCATGCTCTTCCTGCACGCTTGCGCCGGCCTTGGCCTGCTCGATGAATGTGGTCGGATGTTTGTAGCGCGCCTGGCGCACGATGCGATTCGGAAACGACAGCTTCGTATGCGCGCCCGCGCCGATGCCGAGATAGTCACCGAAACGCCAGTAGTTCAGATTGTGTTTGCTCTGCCGATGCGGCCGCGCATACGCGGACACCTCGTAGCGCTCGTAACCGGCCTCGGCGGTGCGTTGATGAATCCAGTCCTGCATGTCCGCAGACGCGTCGTCGTCGGGCAACGCGGGTGGAAACCTGGCGAACAGCGTGTTCGGTTCGAGCGTCAGGTGATACAACGACAGATGCGGCGGCGCGAACGACAGCGCCGTTTCCACGTCGGCCTGGCATTCGGCGAGCGTTTGCTTTGGCAGCGCGAACATCAGGTCGAGGTTGAAGTTGTCGAACCTGGTCGCGGCGACTTCGACCGCGTGGCGCGCTTGCGCCGCGTCGTGAATGCGCCCCAGCGCCTGCAGATGCGTTTCGTTGAAACTCTGGATGCCGACCGACAGCCGATTCACGCCGCTCGCACGGAACTGCGCGAACTTGTCGGCTTCGAAGGTGCCGGGGTTCGCTTCGAGCGTGATTTCCGCGTCGGCGTCGAGCGGCAGCAGCGCGCGTATGTCCGACAGCATCCGATCGAGCCCCGCCGCCGACAGCAGACTCGGCGTGCCCCCGCCAATGAACACCGTATGCACCTGGCGGCCCCAGATGAGTGGTAAGGCCATTTCCAGATCGGCACGCAGCGCGTCGAGGTAGTCGTTCTCCGGGAACGTCTCGCCTTTCCACTCGTGCGAATTGAAGTCGCAGTATGGGCACTTGCGCACGCACCACGGAAAATGCACGTATAGCGCCAGCGGCGGCAGCGACGTCAAACGGATGCTGCCCGGTGACGTGAACGCTTTGACGACACCTTTGCCAGCGTCGGCCGGCGTCGATCGGATCGGGATCACGCTTCCTCCGACAGACGCGCGAGCAGTTGCCGCAGCGCGATCGCGCGATGACTGCTGGCGTTCTTGACCGCCGGCTCGAGTTCGGCGGCGCTTGCGTTCAGCGACGGCAGATAGAAGTACGGGTCGTAACCGAAGCCATGCTCGCCGCGCGGCGCGTCGAGAATTTCGCCGTGCCAGCGGCCTTCCGTGATCAGCGGTTCGGGATCGTCCGCGTGACGCACGAGTGCGAGCACGCAGTAGTAATAGCCGCGGCGGTCGCTCGCGTGCCGCAGTTCGTCGACGAGGCGCGCATTGTTGGCCGCGTCGCTCTTCTCGCCGCCGGCGAGTTGCGCGAAGCGGGCCGAGTAGACCCCCGGCGCGCCGTGCAGCGCGCGCACGCAAAGGCCCGAGTCGTCGGCGAGCGCCGGCAGGCCGGTGAGCCTCGCCGCGTGACGCGCCTTCGTCAGCGCGTTTTCGATGAAGGTGGGATGCGGCTCTTCCGCTTCCGGCACGTTGAGCACGCCTTGTGCGATCAACTCGATGCCGGCCGCGCCGAGCAACGCCGCGAATTCGCGAAGCTTGCCCGCGTTGTTCGACGCGAGCACGACTTTTTTCAACGATGTGCCCGACGTGTCGCCGTGAGCCTCGTTCGTGCCGTCGTGCTGACGAACCTCATTCACTGCTGCCCTCCCAGCGCCTCTTTCTGCTTGACGATCAGCGTGCTGATGCCGTCGCTTGCGAGATCGAGCAGCGCATTCATTTCTTCGCGCGAGAACGGCACGCCTTCCGCGGTTCCCTGAATTTCGACGAAGCCGCCCGCGCCCGTCATCACGACGTTCATGTCGGTGTCGCACTGCGAGTCTTCGTCGTAGTCGAGATCGAGCACCGGCACGCCGTCGTACACGCCGACCGAAATCGCGGCGACGTAGTCGATGATCGGCGAGCGTTCGATGCGGCCCGTAGCGAGCAATCTGGCGACCGCATCGTGCGCGGCGACGAACGCGCCGGTGATGCTCGCGGTGCGCGTGCCGCCGTCGGCCTGGATCACGTCGCAGTCGAGATTGAGCGTGCGCGCGCCGAGCTTCTCGAGATCGAACACCGAGCGCAGCGCGCGGCCGATCAGCCGCTGGATCTCCTGCGTGCGACCGGTCTGCTTGCCGCGCGCGGCTTCGCGGTCGCTGCGCGTATGCGTCGCGCGCGGGAGCATGCCGTATTCCGCGGTGAGCCAGCCCTGGCCGCGGTCGCGCAGAAACGGCGGCACGCTCTCGCTGACGCTCGCGGTGCAGATCACCTTGGTGTCGCCGAACTCGACCAGCACCGAGCCCTCCGCATGCTTCGTGTAGTGACGCGTGATGCGCACGTCGCGCAACTGGTGGGGCTGGCGGCCGCTGGGGCGTTGGTTGTCGTTGCTCATGGGGGGAATGGGTCGGGATGGGCCGGAAGAGGGGCGGAGGGAAAACCATGATTTTAGCGCCGATCGGATGGCGACAAGGCCGCCGCGTGCCGAGCCGCATCCGTGCTCGCTTGCGGGCGGATCGTGCGGCCAAAAATGGGATAATGCCGATTCCCCGCCCCGCGTCTCGTACACGCCGGGCGATCCGCTTCTCAGGCCATCGTCGAACGGATGGCCGCAATCGCGAGAAATACGATGATCTACAGCATGACTGGCTATGCGAGCGCCACCCGCGAACTCGTGGCGGCCTCGGGCACTGGCGGCGTCAGCGTGTCGGTCGAATTGCGCACGGTGAACTCGCGCTTTCTCGATCTGAACTTCCGCATGCCGGAAGACGTGCGCGTCGTCGAGCCCACCCTGCGCGAGATGCTGATGAACAAGCTGTCGCGCGGCAAGGTCGACATTCGCGTGAACCTGCAGCGCAGCGAGCAGTCGGCGAACGCGGGCGCGGTCAACCGGGACGCGCTCGCACAACTCGCGCAGCTGGAGCGCACGGTCCTCAACGCGTTTCCGGAAGCCGGCCGTCTGCGCGCCGGCGAAATCATGCGCTGGCCGGGCGTGCTCGCCGAAAGCGGCATCGCGCCCGAGGCGCTGCGCGAAGCGGTGCTCGCGTGCGGCAAGCAAGCGATCGCGGACCTGATCGACGTGCGCGCGCGCGAAGGCGCGCAACTCGCGACGATGCTGCTCGCCAACGTCACCGAAATGGAGGCGATCGTCGTGAAGATCACGCCGCTCGTGCCCGAGCTGATCGCGCGGCATCAGCAGAAGATCGTCGAGCGTTTGCAGGAAGCACTTGGCATCGCCGCGCCGGATGCTGCCGCGACGATCGTGTCGCGCGAAGAGATCAACGAGCGGATTCGCCAGGAGGTGACGATGTACGGCATTCGCATCGACATCGCCGAGGAGCTGTCGCGCCTCACCGCGCACCTGAACGAAACGCGTCACGTCATCGAGAAAGGCGGCAAGGTCGGCAAGCGGCTCGACTTCATGATGCAGGAGCTGAACCGCGAAGCGAACACGCTCGGTTCGAAGGCGGCGGCGAAGGAACTCGCGGATTCGTCGATGACGCTGAAGCTGCTGATCGAACAGATGCGCGAGCAGGTACAGAATCTCGAATAAGGCTGGAGCCCTACACATCATGACCGACCATCATCCACGCGAAAGCGGCGCGGCGCGCCATCCGTACGCCGGCGCTTACCCCGGCAATCTGTTCATGGTCGTCGCGCCGTCGGGCGCGGGCAAGTCGACGCTCGTGAACGCGCTGCTCGCAGGCGACGACGCGATCCGTCTGTCGATCTCGTACACGACGCGCCCGCCCCGTCCGAAAGAGCAGGACGGCGAACACTATCACTTCACGACCGTCGAGGATTTCATGCAGCGTCACGACGCGGGCGAGTTTCTCGAAAGCGCGGAAGTGCACGGCAACTACTACGGCACGTCGCGCGTGTGGATCGAGGATCAGATGAAAAACGGCCATGACGTGCTACTCGAAATCGACTGGCAGGGCGCGCAGCAGGTGAAGAAGCAATTCCACAACGCGGTCGAAATTTTCATTCTGCCGCCGTCGCTCGACGCGCTCGAAGAGCGGCTGAAAAAGCGCGGTCAGGACGAGCCGAACGTGATCACGCGACGCCTGCTCGCGGCGGGCGGCGAGATGGCGCACGCGGCCGAAGCGGAGTACGTCGTGATCAACGAGAACTTCGATCGCGCGCTCGCCGAACTGCGGTGCCTCGTCGGCGCGACGCGCTCGCGCTTCGCATCGCAGTACGCGCGTCACACGCAGCTTTTCATGCAGCTCGGCATCCACCTGCCGCACGCGTGAGCGCGGCGTGGTGTCAGGCACATAAGGTAGAATAAGCAACATACTGAGAAGGAACCCAACATGGCCCGCATTACTGTCGAAGACTGCCTCAAACAGATCCCGAACCGTTTCGAACTTGCGCTTGCCGCAACCTATCGCGCGCGTCAGCTCGCCCAAGGCCACACGCCGAAGATCGAAAGCCGCGACAAGCCCACCGTCCTCGCGCTGCGTGAAATCGCGTCGGGTCAGGTCGGCGTCGAAATGCTGAAGAAGGTGCCGGTCTAAGGCGCACGGATTTTCGTTTTTGACTTGCCCGGTATTCGCCAAACCGGCTTGCTCAACGTGCAGAACTGCGTCCATCCTGACCGCTACCGGAGGCGACCATGAGTGCTACCCCGCCCACCGCCACGGAAGCGGACCACGACGCCGACTCGCCCTCGTCTGCACGCAAGTACATCGACGCGGTCCTCGAGCAATCGTTTCGCCATCTGTTCGGGCCGACCGCCACGCCGGAGCAGCCGCGCCGGCATGACGTCGTCTCCATCGCCAATCTGACGTCCGCGTTGTCCGGCTATCTGCAGCCGGAAGAGATCAAGGACATCAAGGCGGCGTTCCACTTCAGCGACGAAGCCCACCTCGGCCAGTATCGCCAGAGCGGCGAGCCCTACATCACGCATCCAGTCGCCGTCGCGGAAATCTGCGCGGGCTGGAATCTCGACGCCCAGGCGATCATGGCGGCGCTCCTGCACGACGTGATGGAAGACCAGGGCGTGACCAAGGCGGAGCTCGCCGAGCGCTTCGGCGCGAAGGTCGCGGAACTGGTCGACGGCTTGTCCAAGCTGGACAAGATGGAGTTTCGCAATCGCGAGGAAGCGCAGGCGGAGAATTTCCGCAAGATGCTGCTCGCGATGGCGCGCGACGTTCGCGTGATCCTCGTGAAGCTCGCCGACCGGCTGCACAACATGCGTACGCTCGGCGCCGTGCCGGCTGAAAAACGTCGCCGCGTGGCGCGCGAAACGCTCGACATCTACGCGCCCATCGCCCATCGGCTCGGCCTGAACAATACCTACCGCGAGCTGCAGGACCTGAGCTTCGCGAACTTCAACCCGCACCGTTACGCGACGCTCGAAAAAGCCGTCAAGGCTGCGCGCGGTAATCGTCGCGAGGTGGTCAGCAAGATTCTCGAACTGGTGCAGCGCGCCATCGCGGACGCACAAATCGACGCCGAAGTCACGGGTCGCGAGAAAACCATCTTCAGCATCTACAAGAAGATGCGCGACAAGCAGTTGTCGTTCTCGCAGGTGCTCGACGTGTACGGTTTTCGTGTGGTCGTGGAGAGCGCGCTCGAGTGCTATACCTGCATCGGTGCGCTCCATGCGCTCTTTAAACCGGTGCCGGGCAAGTTCAAGGATTACATCGCGATCCCGAAGGTAAACGGCTATCAGTCGCTGCACACCACGCTCGTCGGCCCGTTCGGCGCGCCGATCGAGTTTCAGGTGCGAACCCGCAAGATGCACGAGATCGCCGAGGCGGGCGTCGCCGCGCACTGGCTCTACAAGAACGGCAGTGCAGACCTGAACGACGTGCAGAAGCGCGCGCATCAGTGGCTGAAGTCGCTGCTCGACATTCAGAGCGAAGCGGGCGACTCGAGTGAATTCCTCGAGCACGTGAAGATCGACCTGTTCCCGGACGCGGTCTACGTGTTCACGCCGAAGTCGAAGATCATGGCGCTGCCGCGCGGCGCCACCGCGCTCGACTTCGCGTATTCGATCCACAGCGACCTCGGCAACCAGTGCGTCGCGGTGAAGATCAACAACGAGCTGCTGCCGTTGCGGACCGAGCTGAAGAGCGGCGACATCGTCGAGGTCATCACGGCGCCGTATTCCAAGCCGAACCCCGCATGGCTCGGTTTCGTGCGCAGCGGCAAGGCGCGCTCGGCGATCCGTCATTATCTGAAAACGATGCGTCTGAACGAGTCGGTGCAGCTCGGCGAGCGTCTGGTCGATCAGGCGTTGAAGGGCTATGGTCTTGCGCTATCGGACGTGACGCCGGAAGCGTGGGAAAAGCTCGTGCAGTGGACGGGCAACAAGAACCGTCAGGAAATTTTCGCGGACATCGGTCTCGGCCGGCGTGTCGCCGCGGTGATGGCCAAGCGCATCGAAGTGCTGATGAGCGGGCGCGACGCCGACGACGACGGCTCGCGCTCCGAGTCCGGGTCGACGCCGCATGCGCCGCCGGTCGTTATCACCGGCACCGAGGGCATGTCGGTGCAGCTGTCCGCCTGCTGCCGTCCGATTCCGGGCGACGACATCATGGGCTATATCGGCATCGGCCTTGGCATGGCGATCCATACCACCGACTGCCGCGTCGCACAGCGTATCCACCGGCGCGATCCCGGTCGCTGGATCGACGTTGCGTGGGCGCCGCAGCCGGGGCGTCTATTCGATGTCGCGGTGAAGGTGCTGGTCAAGAACACCAAGGGCGTGTTCGCGCGCGTGGCGGCCGACATCACATCGGCGGACGCGAACATCGTCCATATCGCGATGGACGAAGATCTGTCGCAGGAATCCACGATTCTGCGCTTCGTAATTCAGGTCAGCGACCGCGTGCACCTGGCCAACGTGATGCGGCGCGTGCGCACGAACCCCGACGTGATGCGTATCGCGCGTGAGCGGCCGAGCGAAGAGGGGCATCACCGCCATGACGGTGGCATGCGCATCGACCGTGAGCGCGCAGATTACTGAGCGGCTTCGTACTGGGCGCCGGCGCGGCGCGGACCGGCGCTTCACGCCAGTCAGGCATCTTTCGTGCGGCTCAGGATACGACTGAAGGCAAGTCTCACCTGAACCCCAGGGAGAACGCAGATGAACGTGTCCGACCTCACTGGCGTGGCGCTCGACTACTGGGTGGCGCGCAGCCTGCACGACTTCGTGCGCGAAATCTACTTTACCGATAGTGGCGAGACTGTTGCGATCCGTGGCAACGATCGTGGTCGTCCGTGGGACGGGCGGTTCACGCCTTCCGAGTCATGGGAGGCGGCAGCCGTTGTGCTCGAACGTGCGATGCGGCTCGACGTGCGTGAGCAGAGCGATAAAGGCGCGGTATGCATCGCTGAGTTCAGGGACGGGCATCGAGCCGCGGAAGGGCAGGGCGACTCGCTACGGATCGCCTTGCTGCGGGCGTTTATCGGGAGCCATTTCGGCGACACCGTCGACGGCGTGCTGTTCGAGCGCCAAACATTGACCGGCATGCGGGCCGAGACGATCAGCGAGCAAACGGTCGGCGGGGTCGTCGAGGACTTGCCGCACCCGGACGGGCAAATTGGGGATATCCAGTCGCCGCCGCGATGACTTGCTCGCACGTGGGCGCGAGTATAGTGCGCCAAAAGACAAAGGGCCTTCCGATTGGAAGGCCCTTCATGGGTGGCGCGGCTGGCAGGATTCGAACCCACGACCCCTTGGTTCGTAGCCAAGTACTCTATCCAACTGAGCTACAGCCGCACGCGAAACCTTGATGCTTACTGCAAAAACCGATGAAATTTGAGAACTTCCGGCAGGAAACCCTCGAATGAGGTGGTGCGGCTGGCAGGATTCGAACCCACGACCCCTTGGTTCGTAGCCAAGTACTCTATCCAACTGAGCTACAGCCGCACACAGAAACGAGATTATAGCCAACAGATCCTAAAAATGGAAGTCCACCACGGTGATTTGTGTCGCAGGCTCGATCGTGTAACCTTTTACGAAGTTGTTGCTAGCAGCAGTTACTGGATCATTATGAACAAGGCCTTTGTCAAAGAGTCGAGCGAAGACAGCGATGACGATCTCGACGTCGCCCAGCCCGACGTGCCCGCAGGCACCAAAAACTATATGACGCCCGCCGGTCATCGGCGTATGCGCGAAGAATTGCTGCATCTGATCGATGTCGAGCGGCCCGAGGTCGTCAAGCTGGTTTCGTGGGCAGCATCGAATGGCGACCGCTCGGAGAATGGCGACTACATTTACGGCAAACGCCGTCTGCGCGAAATCGACCGGCGTATTCGTTTTTTGACCAAGCGGCTGGATCTGGCCGAGGTCGTCGATAGCAGCCGGCAGGAAAACGTCGATCAGGTGTTCTTCGGCGCGACGGTCGACTATGCCACTGAGGACGGCGAAGAGCATAAGGTGACGATCGTCGGTATCGACGAGGTCGACCTGGATGTCGGGCACGTGAGCTGGATCTCGCCGATTGCGCGCGCGCTGCTGAAGGCCAAAGTCGGCGACACGGTCACACTATTCACTCCGGCCGGTCCGCAGTCGATCGATATTCTCGACGTCAAGTATCCGCCGCCTGATAGCGGGCGCTAGGCCACCGGCGAAGACCGGGGCATGCACGCAAGCTTGCTCGGAGCCGGGCAAATTCCCGCTTCGGCTCGGCCATAAAAAAGGCGCCGCGAACGGCGCCTTCTGTGCTGCCAGTTCTTGCGCGGTGCTCAGAAGCGGTGACGCAGACCGGCGGTGACGGCGACCTGCTTGTTGTTGCTCGAAGCCGCGCCGAGGCCGTTGATATTGGCGTCGACGATCGAACCTTCGTTGGCCGCCTGATAGACGCCCTGCAGATACACGTCGGTTCGCTTGGACAGCGCGTAGGCGGTTTGCAGGTTGACCTGATTCCAGTGCACGTGCGAGCTCGACAGGTTCGCGCGGGTGTACGTGTACGCGGCCGCGAGGCTCAGTGCCGGCGTCAGAGCGTAACGGGCATTGGCTTCGAAGTTCTGGAACTGGGCGCTGTTGGTGGGGAACGCCACGCCGTTCGGGATACCCGATGCGGTCTGGCTGATGCCGGCGAGCCCGTGCAGGTTCGTCTGCGAATACACGAGGCCAACCGTCGCCGGGCCGAACGCGTAGTTGGCGCCTGCGCCCCACGTTTGCTGACGTTGCGCGAAGAACGTGTTGTCGCCCGACACCGCGCCACCCGAATTGAATGCCGCGGACGCGCTGGTTGCGCCGTTGGCGTTCAGTTGCATGTAAGCGGCAGCGACGTTCAGGCCGCCCCAGTTGTACGACGCGCCGGCGCTGTATGCGCGGTTGTTCGCGAAGCCGGCAGCCTGGTTCGAGAAACCGTACAACGCGCCGAACTTGAAGCCGCCATAGTTCGCGCTCTGGTACTTGATCGAGTTGTCGATACGGAACGAGTTGTTCAGATTGTCGTTGTCGAACGGGTGTGCGAATTGGGTGCCGCCATATTGCGTGCCGGTCAGCGCGAGCGGGCCGACGTAGTCGACCATACTGTCATATTGACGGCCGAGCGTGACCGCGCCGAACTCGTTGCTCGACAGACCGACGAAAGCCTGCCGGCCGAACAGACGGCTGTTCTGCTTGAGCGTGCCGTCGTTAATGCCAAAGCCGTTTTCCAACGTGAAGATGGCCTTCAGACCACCGCCGAGATCTTCCGCCCCACGCAGGCCGAAGCGGCTGCCGTTCACCGAGCCGCTCGTCATTTGCCAGTTACTATGGCCGTGCTGGTTGTTCGAATAGGTGATACCGGCGTCGATCAGGCCATACAAGGTGACGCTGCTTTGCGCATGCGCTGCCGTGACGAAAACGCCCGACAGGGCCGCGACCATGAGTGTCTTCTTCATTGATATAACTCCGAGAGCGAGAGAGGTATAAAACCCTGGCTTTGGGAGACCTTCACGCGATCGCTGCGAGAAGCGAAATCCGCGTGAGAAGCGCGTCGACTACTTTCGCGCCGGTTTCCGATTACGCAAAGTGTAGATAGACCGTTCCGGCAGTTGGCGTTCCGATTCACGCAATAAAGTATTACGCGAGCAGAAACGATCCCCAATTGCCGCCAAAGCCTTATGCACCAAGGCATTGCGTCTCAGTCGGAGGAGTCGGCGTGCGCATTTTCCAGAAGTGCGTTGCTGATTTGCGACACCCAACGATGCGGAAAAACAACGCTATAGAACGAGAAAAAGCGATTGTTGTTATCGCGGCAATAGAGGATTGTTGATCGTGCGAATAATCGAAACGGCGTACCGCGGCTATACTTAAACTTCTGCTTTTCGAAGCAGACTTTTTCATTGACGAAAAAGATCTCCAAACCTTGTCAGCGCGACCTTCCAGTCGCGCTTTTTTTTGGCCCAGCCCTTCGTGGGTTGGTCTAGTGAGCGGGCGCGGTACCTTCCGCGTCGTCCCAGCCCTCCAGCGGGGATGCGGTCCAGTCTTCCATCACGTAACGTCGCGCATCCATCGGCGAGGACAGCAGATTCTGCCAATGGTCTCCGTGCCACATGGGATCGAAGTCGAAAACAGTGGACGAATCCACGGTTCGCGCGGGCTGATCGTATATGACCCTTTTGTGAGGATGGACGAACCAGGCGAAGAGACGGCGAATTTGGATGAACAGCATGGCAACCTCCCGAAGCATCGCTACCACTCATTGGCATCATGCGAGCGGGGCTGCGCCGCAACAACTCGGACAAGCACTTACGCAATGATGGATTTTGTTACATTTAAATTCGCCATGGCGCAAAATTTCCCACTGACAGACCTCGATTAACCTGCTCCCGGTAAAAGTGACGGGGCGGATTATATTGGGGGTGATTTGAAGTCTTATCCTTTTATACGCTAAACGCATATAAAAGGTTTACTTGACGACCATTCTCCGTTCCCCGTATAACGGCAAGGCCGAATCTCATTGGCTGTTTCTGATTTCGTTCCGATCAGACATAGCCAATTTAATCGGCTAGATCGACTCAAGGGCAATGCCCGCTTTGATAAATCACAGAGGGAAACAGGAAATGGAAACTGGTGTCGTCAAATGGTTCAACGATGCTAAAGGTTTTGGCTTCATCACGTCGGACGCGGGCGGCGAGGATCTGTTCGCGCACTTTTCGGAGATCCGCAGCGAGGGCTTCAAGTCGCTGAAGGAGAACCAGCGCGTGTCGTTCGATGTCAAGACCAGCCCCAAGGGCAAACAGGCGGCCAACATCCAGTCGCTGTGAATGCGCTGCGCCGGCCGCGCCGCGCGCGCAGTGTGGAATAAAAGCCCTCGCCGCCGCGCGAGGGTTTTTGTTTGCGGCTCCCTCTAACTTGAAAGCTCGAGTGTTCGGTAAACGCCGAATTCAACAACACGCACTATCGCCTGGTAGATAATGCGTGGAAACGGATCGAGCGATGTCGGGATTAATCGTCTGGCTTAAGCGTCCCGCGGGGTAGCGGCGCAGAATCCGGAGCTCACGCCGACGTATTTTCCGAGCGCGCCACCAGCGCGACCTGGATGCACGATGTCCAACTGGTGCATACTTGCCGCAAATTCCTGCATCCCATCTCTTGTCCCATGTCTGAACTGCTTTCGCCGGAACCGGCGCTCGATGCACCCATTGTTTTCGTCGACCTCGAAACGACCGGCGGCTCCACTGGCGAGCACCGTATTACCGAAGTCGGTGTCGTCGAAGTGGGACCGGCCGGCGTATCGCGCTGGAGCAGCCTGATCGATCCGCAGCAGCCGATTCCGTCGTTCATCCAGCAACTGACCGGTATTACGAACCAGATGGTGCGCGGCGCACCGACGTTCGAGTCGATTGCGCCCGCATTGTTCGAGCGCCTGAATGGCAAGCTGTTCGTCGCGCACAACGCGAGTTTCGATCGCGGTTTTTTGCGCAGCGAATTTCGCCGCGCGGGAATCGCGTTCGACCCAGACGTGCTGTGCACGGTGAGGCTATCGCGCGCGCTGTTTCCCGGCGAAAAGCGCCACGGTCTCGATGCGCTGGTCGAACGCCATGCGCTGGTGCCGTCCGACCGCCACCGTGCCCTCGCCGACGCCGATTTAATCTGGCAGTTCTGGCAGCGGCTGCCGACGCTCGTGCCGCTGGAGGCGCTGCGCGCGCAGATCGAGCGCACGACGCGGCGCTACCGGCTGGCCGGCGATATCACCGAGGATCTGCTCGACACCGCGCCGGCGGGCTGTGGCGTATATGTGTTCTATGGCGAAGGCGATGTGCCGCTGTACGTCGGGCGCAGCGTGCGGGTGCGTCAGCGGTTGCGCTCGCATCTGAGCGGCGAGCGGCGGTCGTCGAAGGACCTGCGGCTCGCGCAGCTGGTGCGACGCGTCGAATGGCGCGCGACTGGCGGCGAACTCGGCGCGATGCTCGCGGAAGCGCAGTGGATCGCAACGCTGCGGCCGGGCCACAATCGGTTGCCGCGTGTGACGAAGAGCGATCCCGCGAACGCGCCGTGGCCGTTCGAGGGACCCATCGTATTTGAGGAGCGCGAGGACGCGCAGCGAATCTTCCACGTGGTCGACGGCTGGCGCTATCTCGGGCACGCGCCGTCGCTCGTTCAGGCCGCCCAGCTGCACGCGTCGACGATGGCCGGCCCGTTCGAACTCTCGACGTACCGTATCCTGCAAAGCGGTCTGGCGCGCGGCCTGCGCGTGATGCCGTTGAGCGTGTCGCGTGACGCGCGTGAGTCGAGCATCGTCGTGTGACGCTTAGACCAGCGTCAGCGCGCCGTGGCGTGACAGGAATCAGCCGGTCGCGCCGACCCCACCCGTCTCGCACACGTGACCCAGTGCGCGCGTCAACGCGCCCGAATGGCCAGAGTCATAGCGCGTCAGTCCTTTCCAGTTAGCCAGCGATTGTGCGACGCGCGATGGACAATCGTCCGCCGCGCGCAGTGGCTGCACGCGCGCGAGACTCGCCACCAGCGCTTGGGTCAGCTTGTCGAGCTGCGGTCGCGTGCTGGTCGCGAGATCGGGCGCCGGCCCTTGCGGTGGCTGAGTGCGGCGCCAGTTCGCGAACAGCGCGTTCTGCACGTCCTTGCTTGCATCGATCTGATCGCGGAAGAAGGCGCGGGCGAACGCCGGGTCGACGTTTGCCGCCGCGGCGCGCTTGGCCACTTCGGCGAGCAGCGCGTTTTCACGCGGGGTATCGGTGATCGGCTGGTGGTTCGCCCACTTCCAGCGCGCGACCGGCTCTGCGAGCGCAAGGCGCTGCGAAACCAGCGCGATCAGGTTGGTCAGTGCGGTGTCGTCGCCATCGGCGAAGGCGGGGGCGGGTGACAACGCGAAGCTGGCGGCGATGGCGAGCGCGCATGAGGCGCCGAAGCGATGCAAACGATTCATGAAGTGGACGGGGCCGGGCGGCCGCTGACGGAAAACCAGAAGAATAAATGATGCCCCGCAATGGCGTGCATCGAGCGAGTTCGGACGGGTCGCCGGGGAGCAGAACGGTCGGCGCGAGAAGGTCACGCGCATCAGTAGGCGTGAAACCGCGGGGCTCAGCGCTGCTTCTGCGATAGAGCGAACTGGCACAGCGTCATAACGGAAAGCTTGACGCGTGATGAGCGTGCGGTCGTGTGCCGCGCGTGGAATTCAACGAGCGCGAACGTTGCGTCGCACCAATGCCCCCGTTATTTCGGATCGCACGACTTGCGTTGTTCGTCGAAGAAAGCGCGAACATGCTCGGGCAACTCGGCGCCCAGAAACTCCACGGCCACAGGTTCCGGATCCGGGTAATAAACCTTGTCCGGGGTCGGAATCTTCGGTGGTTTTGCATCCATGATCTTTCTCCTTTGCGAACCGATTATCGGCCTCGTTCCCCGCATCGCACCAGCGTCCGATGTGAGTCATACAGTCTCTGTTGCTTTAACGGCACAAGCCGACGCGTCAGCAGCGGGATTGAATAGAATTTATCGGCTGGCTGCCTATAGGGTTTCGCCGTTCGCTTAATCCGCTCGATCTGCCAGCGCATCTCGCTGCGTTCCGCAAATCCCTTCCGTCGCTTGCTCACCTTGCGTTTTAGCACGACCGGTCGATATTTTCGTCGTGCTGCACTAACGCTTTCATGTGACAGTCTTGTGCATTGCCGCATCGGCATGATTCTCGCGTTTCCGACTGAGCGCTCGTCGTTTGCCCATTGCATAGCTTCCCGCCTGATTCTTTGTAAACGGCACATTCCGCGTCGCGTTGACCGCGCCAAACACTATTTAAAGTTTTGGCCGTCAATTCACTTTCCGACAGTTGGCTGGCAAACTCATTCACGCATTGCTGTGACAAAACCACGTCATTTAATGACAAGTCAAACGCAGCGCGCATGGCCGCCTAGGGTCAAAGCAACTGCTAATCGCCGCACGTGCGGTGGCAGACGGACCCACGACGAGCGGCGCGGATGATGACGGTCTTCATGTTCGGGAGGATCGCGATGGAAAACGCTGTCTACTGGAACGGACGACAGGTTGGCATCGAATGCGCCGGCAGGATCTTGTGGTTCGCGTCGGCGCCCGCGCAAGCGTTGGCCGCCTCCGGCGCCGCACGCCAGCAGCCGATCGCCGGGGGCGATACCGTCGTCGCGCGCAACCTTGCGATGCCGCGGTCATACGATCCGCTCGATTCGCGACCAGGCTGGCTCTGAGTCGAAGGCGCAACGGCGGCGGTTAGCGGGCCTCAGGCAAGCCGTCGGCTCACCCTCGAGACCTTGCATGAAGTGGTGTGCTAGCGCACACACCGCTTTGCAGCGAACTTATACGATGCATTGCCGTGCCGCCGTCGGCTTTGCACCCGCTGCCGGGCGAATCGGCGACCACGCGCGTATCAGTCCGGCCATAGCCGGTCCATCACGGCCGGCTGCGCGGGGCGAATAGCTCTGCCTCGCAACCTCGTTGCATCAAGGTTATCTGCTGCCGGAAGCCGCGCAGGGCGTGGCCGCGCCTGTATTGGGCGCCGCCGTGTCGCGCTCACCGGCGTGATGGCCAGGAAGATTCCATGCAAAAGACCGACAACCTGACTGGACTACGTGCGTTCGCGGCGTTGCTCGTGGTCGTCCATCATTTTGCCGACAACGAAGGGTGCTGCCGCTCGGCATCGTGCAACTGGTCGATAACTGAGTCTGGGGCGTCGACATCTTTTTCGTGCTGAGCGGCTTCATCCTTGCCTATACGTATCTGCCATCGCGCGAGACCGTGTTCGGCTGGGCCGAGTATCGGTCGTTTATCGTCAAACGGTTTGCGCGTGTGTATCCGTTGCATCTGGCGACGTTTCTGGTATTCGTCGGCCTGTGTTTCGCGGCAAAGCGCATCGGCCACGAGTTCGCGCACAGCGACGTGGACTACACCGCGCGCACCGCGGTCGAGAACCTGCTGCTCCTTCACGCATGGGGCCTCGAAAACAAGCTGAGCTGGAACTTCGTGTCGTGGTCGATCAGCGCCGAATGGTTCGCCTATCTGTTTCTGTTTCCGCTGTGCGCGAAAGTGCTGAGCCGGCTGCCGCGAGTGACTTGCGGTGTAGTCGTGCTCGCGTGCTGGCTGATGTTGTGCGTGTACTGCTTCCTTTACAACGACGGCGACGTCGGGCTGACCACATTCGGCGTGCTGCGGATCGTGCCGCAGTTCATGGCCGGATACTGGCTGTTCCGGCTCGTCAAGACGTGGGAGGTCGGCGAGGTCGCGATGTGCGTCGGTCTCGTCGCGCTGATGATTCTGATGTGCCTGCCGACCACGCTGCCGTTCATGCTGCTGCCACCGATCCTGCTGGTGATCGCGGGCCTGGCGAGCGGCGGCGTGATCGGCAAAGCGGTATTCGGGTGTCTCCGTGTTTCTCCGCGAGATTTCGTTTTCGATTTATCTCATTCACCCGATTCTGCAGATCGCCTGCAACCAGGTCGCCAGAAAGCTGCATGTGCCGCAGAGCCCGATCGTCGCCATGCTGATACTGCTCGTCGAACTGGGCATCGTCGTGGTCGGCGGAGCGCTCGGCTATTACCTGATCGAGGTGCCGGCGTGCCGCGCGTTCATCGCGAAGGCGCAAGCATGGCGCGTCCGCGCAGCGAAGCTGGACGACGCGGCGATGCCAAAGGCGCCCGTCTCCTGATCGGCGCAGTGTCTCGCCAGCGGCGCGCGGTTCAAGCGATCGCGAAGCAAAGCGCGACGGCAAAGCAAAAAGCCCAGTCACGAGGACTGGGCTTTTTGCTGGAAACTTGATGGTGCCGGAAAGAGGAATCGAACCCCCGACCTTCGCATTACGAATGCGCTGCTCTACCGTCTGAGCTATTCCGGCATCAGGAGAAGCGAGATTATAGGGACTACTTTAGCGCCTTGGCAAGTCCCCGACGCATTTTTTCACTTCGCGATCAGGTTTTCGCTTCGAGGTGATAGCGGGTCACGCGGTCGACCTCGTTCTTCGAGCCGAGGAACACCGCGACGCGCTCGTGCAGGCTTTTCGGCTGGATGTCGAGAATGCGCTTCTCGCCGTTGGTCGCGCCGCCGCCCGCCTGTTCGACGATGAATGCCATCGGATTGGCCTCGTACATCAGACGCAGCTTGCCCGGCTTGTCCGGCGTGCGCTTGTCGGCCGGGTACATGAAGATGCCGCCGCGATTCAGGATGCGATGCACGTCCGCGACCATCGACGCGATCCAGCGCATGTTGAAGTCGGCCTGACGCGAACCTTCCTTGCCCGCCTTCAGTTCGCCGATGTATTGCTGAACCGGCGGATACCAGTGGCGCTCGTTGGACGCGTTGATCGCGTACTCGCGCGTTTCGACGGGAACGCGCATGTCGCTTTGCGTGAGTACCCACGAGCCGAGTTCGCGGTCGAGCGTGAAGCAGTTGACGCCGTTACCGGTGGTCAGCACGAGCACCGTTTGCGGGCCGTACACCGCGTAGCCTGCGGCGACCTGCTGGGTGCCCGGCTGCAGGAACGACTGCTCGGTGGCCTGATGGCCGTCTGGGCAGCGCAACACCGAGAAGATCGTGCCGATCGACACGTTGACGTCGATGTTCGACGAGCCGTCGAGCGGATCGAATACGAGCAGATACTCGCCCTTCGGATAATTGGCCGGGATCGGGAAGAACTGTTCCATTTCCTCGGACGCCATGCCCGCGAGGTTCCCACCCCATTCGTTCGCCTCGAGCAGGATTTCGTTCGACAGGATGTCGAGCTTCTTCTGCACTTCGCCCTGGACGTTTTCGCTGCCCGCCGAGCCCAGCGCATCGCCGAGCGCGCCCTTGCTGACGTGGTAGCTGATCGCCTTGCACGCGCGCGCGACGACTTCGATCAACAGGCGCAGGTCGGCCGGCAGGTTGTTGGTTTCGCGCTGCTGCTCGATCAGGTACTTCGTGAGAGTGGTACGACGTTGCAAAGACATTGCTGTACTCCGGGAAGGCTAGAAGGTATTGGGATTTTAACCGCTCGTTGTGTCGGCTCCGTGCTTTTGGTCGCACGGCCGGGTTCCGGCCTTGCGGCGCGCGCTGAGCGAGACGGGTGCCGCTGACGGCAGCCGCGAACGCAGCGCCTGAACAGAAACAGCGCGAAAAAAAGCCGGCAACGCGAGCCGGCTTTCCAGATACGAGTCAAGCACTCAGCAAGGCATCACGCCAACGCCTTCTCGACGATCTCGCGCACGTCGCGCGACTTGACCTGTGCGGCCACCTTCTCGAGCGCCGCGCGCATGCTGTCGCGCAGCGCCGGTGTGAAGCGTCGCCACAGTTCGAGCGAACGCGCGAGGCGCGCGGCCACCTGCGGATTGAGCGCGTCGAGCGCGATCACCTGCTCGGCCCAGAATGCGTAGCCGGAGCCATCTGCCGCGTGGAATTGCGCAGGGTTCGCCGCGCAGAAGCTGAAAATCAGCGAACGCGCCCGGTTCGGATTCTTCAGGTTGAAGGCCGGATGCGTCATCAGGCTGCGCACCGTATCGATTACCGGATGCTGTGCGCCTCCGCGCTGGACGGCCTGCAACGCGAACCATTTGTCGATGACGAGCGGCTCCTTCTCGAAGCGTCGATAGAAGTCGTCGAGCGCCCGCTGCGCCTCGGGGCTGCCGCCTTGCGGCGCGGCGGCGTTGAGCAGTGCCGACAGCGCGGCCGCGCGGTCGGTCATGTTGTTCGCGCCTTCATATTGCGCGGCCGCGAGACGCACGGCCTCCGCGCAATCGTCAAGCTCGGTCAGATACGACAGCGCGAGATTCTTCAGCGCGCGATGACCGGCTGCCTCGGGCGTCGCTTCATAAGCACCCGGCGTGCGATGCTGCTCGTAGACCTTGAGCCAGTCGTCACGCAGCGCATTGGCGAGGCGCTTGCGCACGAATTGCCGTGCCACGTGCACCGCGGCCGGATCCGATTCGGCCATCTGCTCGGCCAGATACGCTTCGGACGGCAGCATCAGCGCGAGCTCGCGGAACGCCGGCGACAGCGTCTCGTCGGTCAGAACGCGCGCGAACGCGGCGACCACCGAGTCGTCGAGCTGCAGCGCGGCGCCCGTGGCCGCGCGCGCAGCGAGCGTGAGCAGCTCGCGCGTGGCGAGCCGTTGGCCGGCTTCCCAGCGGTTGAACGGATCGCTGTCGTGCGCGAGCAGGAACGCGAGCTGTTCAGCCGTGTAGTCATACTCGACGATCACCGGTGCCGAGAAATTACGCAGCAGCGAGGGCAGCGGTTCCTGCCCGACGTCGACGAACGTGAAGGTCTGCTCGGTCTGCGTAAATTCGAGCACGCGCGTGGTCGACTCCGACGCCTTCGCCTCGCCGTCGAGCTGCAGCGGCAGATCGCGGCCGTCCTTGCCGATCAGACCGATCGCGAACGGAATCAGCAGCGGTCCCTTCTGCGTTTCGCGCGCGGCTGGCGCCGCATCGCCGTAGCCTTGGCGCAGCGTCACGCTGTAGCGCCGCTGAGCGGCGTCGTAGCGCGCCCGCACCGACACGCGCGGCGTGCCGGCCTGGCTATACCAGCGCTCGAACTGCGCGAGGTCGCGGCCGTTTGCGTCGGCGAGCGCGTGACGGAAGTCGTCGCAGGTCACGGCCTGGCCGTCGTGGCGCTTGAAGTACAGGTCCATGCCCTTGCGAAAGCCGTCGCGGCCGAACAGCGTCTGGTACATCCGCACGACTTCCGAGCCTTTCTCGTAGACGGTCATCGTGTAGAAGTTGTTGATCTCGACGTAGCTCTCCGGGCGCACCGGATGCGCCATCGGGCCCGCGTCCTCGGCAAACTGCATCTGGCGCAGCACGCGCACGTCCTCGATGCGCTTGGTCGCGCGCGCGGCCTGGTCGGTGGCGCCGCCGGCCATGTCGGCCGAAAACTCCTGGTCGCGGAACACCGTCAGGCCTTCCTTCAGGCTCAGCTGGAACCAGTCGCGGCAGGTCACCCGGTTGCCGGTCCAGTTGTGGAAGTACTCGTGGCCGACCACCGCCTCGATGTTCGAGAAGTCGGTGTCGGTGGCGGTTTCGGGGTTCGCGAGCACGTACTTCGTGTTGAAGATGTTGAGCCCCTTGTTCTCCATCGCGCCCATGTTGAAGTCGCTGACCGCGACGATCATGAAGCGGTCCAGATCGAGTTCGAGCCCGAAGCGTTGTTCGTCCCAGCGGATTGCGTGGATCAGCGAATCCATCGCGTGACGGGTCTTGTCCAGATCGTGCGGCTCGACCCATACCTGTAGCAGCTTCTCTTTGCCCGAGCCGGTCTTCACGCGTTCTTCGAGCGCGACGAGCTTGCCCGCGACGAGCGCGAACAGATAGCTCGGCTTCCTGAACGGATCTTCCCAGCGCGCGAAATGCCGGCCGTCGGGCAACTCGCCTTGTTCCAACAGATTGCCGTTCGACAGCAGCACCGGATAGTCGGCCTTGTTCGCGCGCAGCGTCACCGTGAAACTCGCCATCACGTCGGGGCGGTCGAGAAAGTAAGTGATGCGGCGAAAGCCCTCGGCCTCGCACTGCGTGAAGAAGTTGCCGCTCGATACATACAGGCCCGACAGCGTGGTGTTCTCCGCGGGATTGCAGATGCTCGTGAGCGTCAGCTCGAAGCTGTCCGGCACGTTATCGAGCCGCAACCCGTGCTTGTGCGGATGCGCGTTCGGGAACGGCGTGCCGTCGATGCCGGCGCTGACGAACTCGAGCTGCTCGCCCATCAGCTCGAGATGCGCGGCGCGCGAGGCATCCGGGTTGCGGCGCACCCGCATCGTATTCCTGACGACGGTGCGTTCGGCAAGCAGATCAAATTCCAGCGCGACGGTATCGATCAGGAAAGCGGGCGGCGCGTAATCGGCGCGGCGGATCACATTGGGCGTTGCGGTATCGGCCATGGCGTTCTGTGGTGATGTACTCGAGCGGTCGGGCGCAAACGGCGCGCGAGCCGGGCTTGGTCGACTCATTGTACAAAGCCTCGGGCAATCGTGCGGAAGGGAAGGCGGGCCGACTTTCGGCGCCGAGCAGAGCGGCCGGCTTCGGGGGCAAGGCGAGAACCTTTTACCGGCTGGCGAGGTCAGCGTATTATCGGGCGCCGTGCGTGGCCGAGGGGGCGGCATCGTCAGTCGGCCAGCGGCTGGCGCGACGGAATAAGCGCCGCCGAATCAAGGTTTTAACCGAAGCAGAACTGATGCAATCCACAGGCATGACGAGGCAGACCATGAATATCGACCGATGGACCCGCCGCGTCGCCCTGCTGTTCGTCGCGCTGACCGCGCTGCTGTCCGGCTGCACGACCTACGTGACGACACAGGTGACGGCGTTCTCGGACTGGAGCGGCAGCGACGCGACCCGCACCTATGCGTTCACGCGCGCTGAAGGTCAAAAGAACAACCTCGAGCTGAGCGCGTACGAGCGGATCGTCGCGAACGAACTCGCCGTGCACGCGTTCCGTGAAGTCGCTCGCAACGACGCGCGCTATCTGGTGGAGCTGGCCTACGGCATCCGCTCGGACATCGTGACCGTCGCGCAGCCCGTCTACTACGACCCGTGGCCCGGCCCTTACTGGGGCCGGCCGTTCGACCCGTGGGGACCGTGGGGGCCTTTCCCGGCGACCTATGTGAACCAGAGCTACCCGGTGTTCACGCATCTGCTCGGCATCCGGATCACCGAGCGGGCGAGCGGCCGGGAGGTCTACAACGTGACGGCGCGCAATTTCGGCGAAGAGTCGTCGCTGGTGCGGGCGATGCCTTATCTGGCGCGGAGCGCGCTGGCTGACTTCCCGCTGGCCAACGGCGCCGTGCACACCGTAAAGATTCCGCTCGGCGGCGGTGCCGCGAACGAAGTATCGCTGCCGGCGGCGGCGCCCGCGGCCGCGGCGTCGGCGCCGAAAGCCGCCCAGTAGTCAGGCGCCGACCCCGAACAACGCCAACCCGCCCAGCACGACGAACAACACCGCGGCGATGCCGTGCACGAGCTTGGTTGGCAGACGATGCGCGAAGCGGTCGCCGAGCAGGATCGCCGGTACGTTCGCGATCATCATGCCGAGTGTCGTGCCCGCCACCACGCCGAAGAAGTCGTGAAAGCGCGCGGCGAGGGCGACCGTCGCGATCTGCGTCTTGTCGCCCATCTCCGCGAGGAAGAACGTGACGACCGTCGCGCCGAACACGCCGAAGTGCGTGCGGTTCGTGTTGGCTTCCTCGTCGTCGAGTTTGTCGGGCACGAGAATCCACAGCCCCATGCCGATGAACGACGCCGCCAGCGCCCAGCGCATGACGGTCGGCGTCAGCATCGAGCCGAGCCACGCGCCGAGCGCGCCGGCGCCCGCATGATTGATCAGCGTCGCCGCGAACACGCCGAGAATGATCGGCACGGGCTTGCGATAGCGCGCGGCCAGCACGAGCGACAGCAGTTGCGTCTTGTCGCCGATCTCGGCGAGCGCGACCGCACCGGTCGAAATGAGAAAAGCTTGGTTCACGTTGAATGGATTCCTCGGGCCGAAGATGAACGAGCGACGATCCACGACACGCCGGGCCCTGTTGCGGCGCGTGTGGATCATCGGTCTCGCCAGGCCAGAGGCTGCGGCTGCCATGGCCGTGATGGCCAAGTCTGTTGACAGGCGCCCCCGCGAGCCACACGTGCGACGCACCGGCGATGCGGTGCGGACGTGCCGCGGGGCGGCTACTCCCCAATGAGGGCCGGAGTATAACAGGCGCGGACGGACCGTTGCGGCGAAGATTGCCTGCGCAGGCGCACCGGTATCGCGCCGTACCGCTCTGTAACAGGTGCACTGAAAGTCGAATGAAGGGTTTCGCCGATTGTCGGCGGCGGCGTCAAGTCGCGTGACATTCCGTTGTTTCGCGGCCGCGGATACAGATGGATACGTCTTTCCTGGCTGATTTAATCCAGAATATTCAGTATTATTTCGGCCACAAAAGGAGCCCGAGCCACAATCCGTACGCCCGATTGTCAGCGGGGCCTAAACGATTGGGGCCGATTGCCGATAATCCTGTATTTCCCGCAAAGAAGACTGCTCGATCCCGGCTGAAAGTTTCCGGTCCGCGCGGCGCCGCTCGCTGTGACGGCTGCGTATTCCGTCAGGCGCCTGAGTCCTTTCCTCGTTTCTACGCGCGAACACCGATATGCCCGATCTGCACTGGACCATTCCGGTCGGTCGCTGGTCTAGCTGGCCGGCGGCCGCATCTGCCGCACCCGACATCGGCTTTATCGAGCCGATCGTGCGGCGGCGTCTCAGCACGCTGTCCAAGGTGGCGCTCAAGGTCGCGCACGACTGTGTGGCGCAGGAGCCGGTGCGCGTGGTATTCGCCTCGCGGCACGGCGAACTGCGACGCACCACCGACATCCTGCGCAGCATCAGCGCGGGCGAGCCGGTGTCGCCGACCGCGTTCAGCCTGTCGGTGTTGAACGCGATGACCGGCGTGTTCGGCATCGCGCGCGGCGACCGTTCGGCTGCGAGCGCGGTGTCGGCCGGTGCGCAAACGCTCGGCTACGCGCTGCTGGAAGCGTACGCGCAATATGCGACGCAAGCCGATGCGCCGGTGTTGCTCGTGTATGCCGACGAACCGGCCGATCTCGCGTACGGCACGATCGAAGACGAAGTGCAGGGCGGCGCGATCGCGCTGTTGCTGGAAAAAGATGCGTCGGCCGGGCACATCGTCTGCTCGCGGAGCCGCGCCGACGAGGCTGCGGGCGACCCCCGGGACGCGTCCCGGACCGCCTCGAGCGATGCCGCCAGCTTCCCGACTCAGAGCCAGGCGCTGCTGCACTGCCTCGAAACCGGCGCGCCCGCGCGCTGGCACGGCGCCGGCGCGGTATGGCATTGGAGGTGGGATGAGCGGGCGGCTTGATTACGCATGGCGTCTTTGCGCAACCGGCCTTGCCTTCGTCGGGTTCGGCGTGTGCGGCGTGCTGTTTTCGGTCCTGGTGTTCCCGTTCGCGTGGCTCTGGCCGCATCGCGCGTCGCGGCAGCACGCGGTGAGCGCGGTGATCCACTGGTTTTTCCGCGCGCTCGTCGCGGTGCTGCGCGGTCTCGGCGTGATGGAGCTCGAAGTGTCCGGCGCACAGGCGTTGCGCGCCGGGGAGCCTGCGATCGTCGTCGCGAATCACCCGACCTACCTCGACGTCATGGTCCTGCTGTCGCTGACGCCGCGCGCGTGCTGTGTCGTGAAGCACGCGCACTGGCGCAACCCGTGTTTCTGGGGCATCGTGCGCGCGGCCGAATACGTGAGCAACGCGGATGCGACCGCGCTGGTCGACGCGGGCGCGAAGCAGCTCGCGGCCGGCTATACGATGATCATTTTTCCCGAGGGCACGCGCAGCCCCGCGCCGAACCGGCTGCACGCGTTTTCGCGCGGCTTCGCGCATATGGCGCTGAAGGCCGGCGCGCCGATCGTGCCCGTGTTGATGGATTGCGATCCGCCCGCGTTCACGCGGCAGCTGCGCTGGTACGACGTGCCGGCGCGCGCTTTCCGGATGCGCGTGAACGTGCTCGCGCCGCTCGGCGTCGCCGAACTGGCCGCGCACGACACCCCCGCGGCCATCGCGGCGCGCAGCGTGACGAATGCCGTCGAAGCCCACATTACCCAGCACCTGTTCGATTATGGATTCTTTAAAACTGGAAATTAAAAAGCTTCTGATCGAAGCTCTCGATCTCGAAGACCTGAGCCCGGCCGATATCGACGACGATGCACCGTTGTTCGGTTCCGACGGCATCGGTCTCGATTCGATCGACGCGCTCGAGATCGGCATCGTGCTGCGCAAACAATACCAACTGACCATCGCGGCGAACGACGAACGCACGCGCGAGCACTTTCGCTCGATCAACACGCTCGCCGCGTTGGTCGAGAGTCAGCGCGAAGCGGCGCACGCTGCGAACGAAACCACAAGGAAGGGGGATTAACCGTGTCTGAGACTGAGATTCTTGAGCGCATCCGCGCGATCTTCAAGGAAAACTTCGCGATCGAGCCGGAGCGCGTGACACCCGACGCTCGCCTGTTCGACGAACTCGATCTCGACAGCATCGACGCGGTCGATCTCGCGATCAAGCTGCAGGAAATGACCGGCCGCCGCATCAAGCCGGAGGACTTCAAGTCCGTGCGCACGGTCGGCGACGTGATCGACGCGGTCGAATCGCTGCTCGCGGCGCAAGGCTGATGCCGGCCGCGCGCTCGCGCCCGCAGATGTCAAAGCCACGCCCCGCCGCCAGCGAATCCGGCACGCGCCTTCACTGGAGCAGGACCGCCGTGCAGGTGCTGCTGAAACTCGCTTACCCCGCGCTGATTTTGTGCGCATGGCACTGGGACGCGCCGCGTCTCGTCGGCTGCTTGCTGCTCGCGACTGTATGGCTGCAGCGCTGGGCCGGCGGCGGTCCGGTCGCGATGCCGCTGCGCCAGCTGTCCGCGCTCGACTGGGGCGTGATGATGCTGCTGAGCTGCGCGTCGGCGGCGATCGTCGTCACCGATAGCGAGCTGCTGCTGCGCTTCTATCCGTCGCTCGTCAATCTCGGTTTGCTGATCGCGTTCGGCGCGACGCTCGTGCGCGGGCCGTCGATGATCGAAAAATTCGCCCGCCTCGGCAGCCCTGAACTGCCGCCGGGCGCGGTGCGCTATACGCGGCGCGTGACCCAGGTGTGGTGCGGCTTTTTCACGCTGAACGGGGTGTTTTCCGCCTATACCGCGCTCGATTGGAGCCGCGCGAACTGGTCGCTGTACAACGGCGCCGTCGCGTATGGGCTGATCGGCGCGCTGCTTGCCGGCGAGTACGTGTGGCGGCGTCTCTTCATGCTGCCGCGCGCCGCGCGGGCCGGCTCGGAGGCGGCCTGATGATCGCGTTGCACGATCTGTTGTCGGCCGACGCCGCGCTCGTCGCGGGTGATGCGCTTGCCGCACCGGTGTGCCGCGACGGCGCCATGCTGCTCGATCGCTCGGCGTTTCGCGCGCGCGTCGCGGGCTTGGTCGAGCTCGTGCGCACCCACGACGCGCCACGCTGCGCGGTCTGTATCGACGATCCGTTCGAGTTCGCCTGCGCATTGTTCGCGCTGCTCGCGTGCGGCAAGGAGCCGGTGATCCCGGCCAATGCGACGCCGGGCTATCTCGCCGATCTCGCGGGCGCCTACGACTTCATGCTGACGGACGCGGATCTGCCGCCGTTCGTCGCATCGGCGCATGCACATGCCGCCGCTAGCACCGCCTACCTGATCGACCCGCACGCGCCGCTCACGCTCTACACGTCGGGCAGCAGCGGCACGCCGAAGCCGATTCGCAAGACCCTCGCGCAATTCAACGCCGAAGTGCACACGCTGGAACTGCAATGGGGCGGGTTGCTCGGCAACGCGACCATGCTCGCGAGCGTGCCGCATCACCACATCTATGGCCTGCTGTTTCGGGTGTTGTGGCCGCTCGCGGCCGGCCGCGCGTTCGATCGCGCGATCGGCATGGAGCCGCAGCAGCTGCAGGCGCGCATCGCGCAATGCGGCGCGACGGCGATCGTGTCGACACCCGCGCAACTATCGCGCTGGCCCGCGTTGCCGGGCTTCGCCGCGCTGACGCCCGCGCCGCGCGCGTTCTTTTCGTCGGGTGGTCCGCTCGCGGCCGATGCGGCGCAGCCCTATGCGGCGAGCTACGGCGCGGCGCCGCTCGAAATCTACGGCAGCACGGAAACCGGCGGAATCGCGTGGCGACGCCAGGATCGGGGCGACGCGTGGCAGCCGGTCGCCGGCGCCGAGCTGCGCCGCGACGACGACGGCGCGCTGTGCGTGCGTTCGCCGCATCTCGATCACGACGGCTGGCATCGCACGGGCGACCGCATCGCGTTCGATGCCGACGGGCGCTTCCGTTTGCAAGGGCGCCTCGACCGCGTGCTGAAGCTCGGCGGTAAGCGCGTATCGCTGCCGGAACTCGAGGCGCGTCTCGCGCTGCATCCGTTTGTCGCGCAAGCGGCCCTGGTGCCGCTCGACGGCGCATCGCGCGAACGGGTCGGCGCAGTGGTCGCGCTGAGCGAAGCGGGCAGCGCGGCGTTGCGCGACGAAGGCCGCGTCGCGCTCGCGAAAACGCTGCGCCGGCATCTGGCCGACTACTTCGATGCGGTCGTGCTGCCGCGTCACTGGCGTTTTCGCATCGGTCTGCCGTTCGATGCGCGCGGCAAGCTGCCCGCCAGCGCGGTGGCCGCCGCGTTCGCGCCGCGCGCCGAGGGCATGGAAGTGCTCGCCGAAACGCGCGACGGCGACACGCTGCACTACGTGCTGCGCGTGCCGCCGTCGCTGGTGCATTTCGCCGGCCACTTTCCGGGCCTGCCGATTCTGCCGGGCGTCGTGCAGGTCGACTGGGCGGCGCGACTCGCGGCCGGGCATTGGCCGCGGGTGCGCGAGGTGGCGTCGGTCGACCGCTTGAAGTTCATGGCGCCGGTGTTACCGGGTGCGGTGCTCGAACTCGCGCTCGCGTACGAGCTCGAGCGTCGGCGCGTGCAGTTCGCGTACCGGCTCGACGGACGCGAATGCGCGTCGGGTGTGCTCGTGCATCGGGAGGACGCATGATCAAGTTCGCGCCCTGCATCGTCATTCCGATCTACAACCACAAGGACGCGATCGGCGCGACCGTCGCGCATCTCACGGTGCACGGCCTGCCGATGTTCGTCGTCGACGACGGCAGCGACGAGCCGACCCAGCAGGTGCTCGCCGGGCTCGCGCGGCAGTACGCCGGACAGATGACGCTGCTGCGTCTGCCCGAAAACGGCGGCAAGGGGGCGGCGGTGATGGCGGGCCTGCGCGCGGCGCGCGCCGCGGGCTACACGCATGCGCTGCAGATCGACGCCGACGGCCAGCACGACGCGGCTGACGTGCCGCGCTTCATCGATGCGGCGCGCACTGACCCCGCTGCGGTGATTCTCGGCCGTCCGGTCTATGACGACAGCGTGCCGAAGGCACGTCTGTACGGCCGCTATCTGACCCACGTGTGGGTGTGGATCGAGACGCTGTCGCTGACGATCCGCGATTCGATGTGCGGCTTTCGTCTGTATCCGCTCGCGCTCGCGTGCGAGCTGATCGACAGCGTGCAGCTGCCGACGCGCATGGACTTCGACATCGAGATCCTCGTGCGTCTGTACTGGCGGCGCGCTGCGTTCCGCTCGATCGCGACGCGCGTGACCTATGCGTCCGACGGCGTGTCGCATTTCGACGTGCTGTGGGACAACGTGCGCATCAGCCGCAGCCATACGCGGCTCGTGTTCGGCATGCTGTCGCGCCTGCCGATGCTGCTCGCGCACAAGGTTATGCCGCGCCGTGGCGCGGTGGCCGACGACACCGATGAAGCCCGGCCCGAGGCATGGTGGCGTATCGCCGAACGCGGCAGCCACCTCGGCATGAGCCTGCTCGCGCTCAGCTGCAAGCTGTTCGGGCGCCGCTTCACCGCGCTGTGGCTGCATCCGATCGTCGCGTATTTTCTGCTGACGGGCCGCGCCGCGCGCGCCGCGTCGGGCAACTACTTCGCGCGTCTGAACGCGGTGGCGCCGTCGGCGGATACGCCGCGTCCGGGCTGGCTGTCCGCGTATCGCCATATGCTCGCGTTCGCGCAGTCGGGCTTCGACAAGCTCGCCGCGTGGAGCGGCCGCGTCAACGAAACCGATGTGACCTTCGACGATCCTTCGGCGTTCGAAGCATTGATCGCGAGCGGCAACGGTGCGCTCGTGATCGGCGCGCACCTCGGCAATCTGGAGATGATGCGCGCGCTCGCCGTGCGCGGTGAGCACGCGAAGGTCACGGCGGTCGTCTACACCGAGCACGCGCGCCGCTTCAATCGCGTGCTGGCGTCGTCGAATCGCGACTTCGCGCGGCATTTGCTCGAGGTCGGCGACTTCGGTCCCGAAACCGCGGTGCTGATGCAGCAGCGTATCGATGCGGGCGAGCTGCTGGTGATCGTCGGCGATCGGGTGCCGGCGCGCGAAGCGGGACGCACCACCGACGCGCAGTTTCTCGGCGCGAGCGCGCCGTTCGCGCAAGGGCCGTACGTGCTCGCACATGCGCTCGGCTGTCCGGTCTACCTGTTTTTCTGCCTGAAGGAACGCGACGGCTATCGCATCTACTTTGAGCCGTTCGCCGAGCGCATCGAGCTGCCGCGGCGCGAACGCGCGCAGCATCTGGCCGCGTGGGCGCAACGCTACGCGCTGCGCCTCGAACACTATTGCCGCAAGGCACCTTATCAATGGTTCAACTTCTTCGATTTCTGGGCCAGCCCCAAGCGAGGCGCGAATGGCCGAACATGATCTGAACGATGTGCGGCCCGCATGCGGTGTGGCGAATGCCGACGTCGCCGCTCATGCCGATTGCACGCCGATCGTCGTCGGTGCACGCCGGCTGACGATCGAGGAGGTCGTCGCGATTGCGCGACGGCGGGCCTCTGTCGCGCTGAGCGACGATCCCGCATGGCGCGCGCGCATCGAGCGCGGCGCCGCGTTCCTGCGCCGCCAGTTGGCCGCCGGCGCGACCGTGTACGGCGTCAACACTGGGTACGGCGACGCCTGCGTGGTCGATGTGCCGATGGCGCTCGTCGAGGCGTTGCCGCTGCAACTGACGCGGTATCACGGCTGCGGCATGGGCGCCTATCTCGACGACGCGCAAACGCTCGCGGTGATCGCCGCGCGCCTCAATTCCCTCGCCTATGGCTTTTCGGGCGTGCGTACGGTGCTGCTCGAACGCCTCGCGGCCTTGATCAATCATCGCGTGTTGCCACGCATTCCGTCCGAGGGTTCGGTCGGCGCGAGCGGCGATCTGACGCCGCTGTCGTACGTGGCGGCCGCGCTCGCGGGCGAGCGCGACGTGCAGTACGCCGGCGGGTTGCGCGCGGCGCGCGACGTGTGGACGGAGTTGGGTGTCGAGCCGCTGACGCTCGCGCCGAAGGAAGGCCTCGCGCTGATGAACGGCACGGCCGTGATGACCGGCCTCGCCTGTCTCGCGGTGGTGCGCGCGGAGCACCTGACGCGGCTTGCCGCGCGTTTGACCGCGCTGTCGACCGTCGCGCTCGACGGCCGCGCCGCGCACTTCGACGCGACGCTGTTCGAGGTGAAGCCGCACGCGGGCCAGGCCGAAGCGGCCGCGTGGATCCGCGCCGATCTGGCCGGCCGCGCCGACACGCCCGGGCATCGCCTGCAGGACCGCTATTCGATTCGCTGCGCGCCGCACGTGATCGGCGTCGCGCGCGATGCGCTCGGCTGGGTGCGCCGCGACGTCGAAAACGAGCTGAACAGCGCGAACGACAATCCGCTCGTCGATCCCGACAACGAACGCATTTTGCACGGCGGCAACTTCTATGGCGGCCATATCGCGTTCGCGATGGATGCGCTGAAAGTCGCCGTCGCGAATCTGGCGGATCTGATGGACCGGCAGCTCGCGTTGCTCGTCGATGTCAACTTCAACAACGGCTTGCCGCGCAATCTGTCGGGCGCGGCGCCCGAACGCGCCGCGATCAATCACGGCTTCAAGGCCGTGCAGATTTCGTCGTCCGCATGGACCGCCGAGGCGCTGAAGAACACGATGCCCGCGAGCGTGTTTTCGCGCTCGACCGAGGCGCACAATCAGGACAAGGTCAGCATGGGCACGATCGCCGCGCGCGATTGCCTGCGCGTGCTCGAATTGACGGAGCAGGTCGCCGCCGCGCACACGCTCGCGACGGTGCAGGCCGTGCATTTGCGCTTGCGCATCGACAGTGCGACACCGGTGCCCGCGCCGCTGCGCGCGTTTGTCGACGACGTCGGCGCGCGCTCGCCGTTCGTCGCCGAGGACCGCGCGCTCGAAGGCGAGTTGCGCGCGTTGACCGCGCGCATTGCCGGGTGCGAACTGCTGGACAGGGACGACTATCGCGAGGGAGCCAACGCATGAGCGACGCCGCGAAACTGAACCAGGCGCTGACTGCCAGCGCGACGCTCGAAGTGCCGTTTCACGACGTCGACGCGATGAACGTGTGCTGGCACGGCAATTATCTGAAGTACTTCGAGATGGGCCGCGCGGCGCTGCTGCGCGCGTTCGACTACGACTATCGCGAGATGCGGGCGTCCGGCTATCTATGGCCGATCGTCGAGGCGCATCTGAAATACGTACGGCCCGCCGTGTACGGACAGACGCTCGAAGTGCGCGCCCAACTGCTCGAATACGAAAACCGCCTGAAAATAGGCTATGAAATCGTCGATTGCGCGTCGGGCACGCGACTCACGAAGGGCTATACGATCCAGGTCGCCGTCGATGCCGCCACCGAGGAATTGCAGTTCGTGTCGCCGCCGGTCGTATTCGACAAGCTGGGGCGTGTATGGGGACGATGAATCGCCGTGCGCTGACAGTCGTCGTGTCGCGGCTCGCGCGGGTGATCGGCGTGATGGGGGTGCTCGCATTGCCCGCGGGGTCGGCCGCTGCGGCTACCGCAAGCAACCCAGCCCCGACCAACGAGACCGCCAACAGTGCCGCCAGCAACGCCAACGCCGCGCTGGTCTCGCAGATCGCCGCGCATCTCGCGCAACCCAAGGGCGTGCGCGCGCGATTCACGCAGACGCAGACGCTCGCCGCGATGAAGCAGCCGCTCGTCAGCAACGGCACGTTGCTGTTCTTCCGCGAGCGCGGTGTGATCTGGCAGATCGACACGCCCTACAAGGCCACCTACGTGATCACCGACGCTAACGTCGCGCAGCTCGACGCCAGCGGCCATCGCGTCAGCACGCATAGCGCGCAGGCCACGCGCGGCGTCGCGCAGGTGTCGAAGATGATGCGCGCGATGCTCGGCGGCGATCTGTCGGCGCTGTACTCGCAGTTCGACGTGAGCGCCGAAGGCAACGCCACGCAATGGCGCATGCGACTCACGCCGAATCAACCGCAGCTCGCGCAGTCGATCAAGGGCCTCGACATGAGCGGCGGCGATTATCTGCAAAGCCTGCGCATCACGCTCGCGAACGGCGACGTGACGAAGCTCGAGTTCGCCGACAGCACGGCCGTCGCCGAGCCGACGCCGGACGAGCGCAGCCTGTTCGGAGCACCGTGATGGCGGTGCCGCAGCAGCGAGCCGCGAAACAGGCCGCGAAACAAGCCGCAAAGCGCGCATGGGGCGTGCGTGCCGCATGGCTCGCGCTCGCGCTGCTGGCGGCGCTCTATTGCGGCTGGCGCTTCGCGGCAGCGTCGCCGCTCGAAACCAATCTGCTCGCACTGCTGCCCGCAACCGAAGCGGACCCGGTCGCCGAAAAAGCGGTCGACACGCTCGCCGGCGCGCTGGGCGACCGCACCGTGTTGCTCGTCACGAGCCGCGACGATGCACACGCGAAAGCGGCCGCGAAGCAACTGGGTGCGTCGTTGCAAAAGAGCGGCGCATTCGCATCGGTGACGGCCGAGTTGCCGCCATTCGACCTGTCACAGATCGCGGCGCTGTACCTGCCGTATCGCTTTGGCCTGCTCGCGCCGGCCGATCGCAGCGCGCTCGCGAGCGCCAGCGCAACGACGCTGCACGACCTGCTCGCGCGACGCATCTATAGCCCGCTGCAAGGCGGCCTCAGCACCCAGCTCGCCGACGATCCGTTCGGTTGGCTCGAACGCTGGCTCGGCAATCTGCCGCTCGCGACGTCGAATCTCGAAGTCGAGGACAGCCTGCTCGTGTCGCATCGTCACGACGCGCAGGGCGACACGACCAGCGTGCTGATCGTCGCGACGCTGCCCGGCTCCGCCTACGAAACGAAGACGCAGCAGGCGGTGCGCGCGGCGCTCGCCGATGCGCAAAGCAGCTTGCGTCAGACGTTCCCCGACGTATCGCTGGCGCGCACCGGCGCCGTGTTCTATGCCGAGGCCGCGCGCAGCGCATCCGAACGCGAAGTGCACATCATCGGTATCGCGTCGCTGTGCGGCATCGCGCTGCTGATGACGTGGGTGTTCCGCTCGCCGCGTCTATTGCTGCTTGGCTTCGTATCGACAGCGCTCGGCATCGTCTGCGCGCTCGCGGCCACGCTGCTGGTGTTCGGCAAGCTGCATCTGCTGACGCTCGTGTTCGGTGCGAGCCTGATCGGCGAGGCGGTCGACTATTCGATCCAGTATTTCGTCGTCTACCTCGGCGCGGGCCGCGACTGGGAGGCGCGGCGCGGCGCGCGCACGGTGCGGCCCGCGCTCAGCGTTGCGCTCGCGACGAGTCTGCTCGGCTACGCGATCCTGATCTGGGTGCCGTTCCCCGCGTTGAAGCAGATCGCGTGTTTCGCGATGGTGGGCATTACGACTGCGTTCGCGTCGGTGCTGTCGCTGCTGCCCGCGCTGCTCACGCGCGCGCCCAAGCGCAGCCCGCAACGCGTGTTCGCGGGCGCGGCGCGGCTGCTCGCGCGCTGGCAGCAGGCGCTCGGCGGCAAACGCGCGTGGCTGGTCGCGGCGCTGCTGCTGATCGCGGCGGTGCCCGGCTGGCTGCGTTTGACGAGCGACGACGACGTTCATCTGCTGATCCAGCGCGACGCGTCGCTGGTCGCGCAGGAAGACACGGTGCGCGCAGCGGTCGGCGTCGATAACAGCGCGCAGTTTTTCGTCGTGCGCGGCGCGACCCAGGAAGCGGTGCTGCAACGCGCCGAAGCGCTCGGCGCGAAGCTCGATGCGCTGAACGGCACCGCGGATAGCGTCGGCGGCTATCAGTCGGTCGCGCAGTTCGTACCGTCCGCGCAGCGTCAGCACGACGATCGCGCGCTGCTCGCGCAGCACGCGTTCCACGATCCGGCCGCGTTGCGCGCGACGCTGCTGCAAGCCGGCTTCAAGGACGAAGTCGCCGATGCGTGGCTCGCCGCGTTCGCGAAGCCGGCAGCGCCGCTCACCGTCGAGCGCTGGCTCGCGGCGCCCTGGTCGCAGCCGTATCGGCATCTGTGGCTCGGCGCGGTGGGATCGGACCGGGCGAACCCAGCGCATGCGCCAGCAGGCTACGCCGCCGTTGTGATCCCGCAAGGCGTGACGCCGCGCAACGAGCCCGCGCTGATCGCGCTCGCACACGGCTTACCCGGCATCGTGTTCGTCGACAAGGCCGCGAGCGTGTCGAAGCTGTTCGGCGCGTATCGCGTGGACACCGGCTGGTGGTTGGGCGGCGCGCTCGCGCTGGTGTGCGCGCTGCTGATGCTGCGCTACGGCGCCCGCGGCGGTATCGCGACGACTTTGCCCGTGCTGCTCGCGCTCGGCGTCGCGTTGGCGGTGTTCGGTTATGCGGGCGTGCCGCTCAATCTGTTCAACTGGCTCGCGCTGATGCTGGTGCTCGGCGTCGGCGCAAACTATGCGGTGTTTCTGCGCGAAGGCTGTTCGCGCGCGGATGCGAATCTCGGCGCGGTGTGGACCGGCGTGTTGCTGTCGGCGGCCACCGCGTTGTTGTCGTTCGGCATGCTCGGCATCAGCGCGATGCCCGCGCTCAGAAGCTTCGGCACGACGCTCGCGCTCGGCATCGCGGTCGCGGTGCTGCTTGCGCCTATCGGCATGCCATCGGAATCACGGAGGGCGGCATGAACGCGCCATCAGTTTATTTGCACGCGCTCGGCATGATCAACGCGCTCGGCGACGACGTCGACGAGATCGTGCCGGCGCTCGCGGCCGCGCGCTCGCGCGGCATGGGCAACGTGCATACCGGCATCGGCGATGCGTTTGTCGGCAGCGTGCTTGCGCCGCTCGATCTCGCGCCGCGCGCCGATCTCGCGCGCTACGACTGCCGCAACAACCGGCTGCTGCTCGCGGCGCTCGCGCAGATCGCGCCCGCGATCGAAGCCGCGCGCGAGCGCTACGGCCCTGAGCGCATCGGCGTCGTGCTTGGCACCAGCACGTCGGGCATCGAGGCGGCCGAGACCGCGTTCGTCTATCACGCGCAAGCCGGCGAATTGCCGGGCAGCTTCAATTACCGGCAGATGGAAATCGGCACCGCCGCGCCATTCGCGGCCGCCGCGCTCGACCTGCAGGGGCCGGCGTTCACGATTTCGACCGCCTGCACGTCGAGTGCCAAGGCGTTTGCGTCGGCGCGTCGGCTGCTGCAATTGCGGTTATGCGATGCGGTTGTCGTCGGTGGCGTCGATTCGCTCTGCGAGTTGACCGTGCAGGGCTTTGCGTCGCTCGAATCGACCAGCCGCTTGCGCACCAATCCGATGAGCCGCAACCGTTGCGGCATCAACGTCGGTGAGGGCGCGGCCGTGTTCCTGATGAGTCGCGACGAAGCGGCGGTGCGGCTCGCGGGTCTCGGCGAATCGAGCGACGCGCATCATATTTCGGCGCCGGACCCGCACGGCGTCGGCGGCGAAATCGCGTTGCGCGAGGCGCTGGCGGACGCGGGCATCGCGGCGTCGGCGGTGGGCTATGTGAATCTGCACGCGACCGCCACGCAGAAGAACGACGACATGGAAGCGCATCTGATGGCGCGCGTATTCCCCGACGGCGTCGCCGCGAGCGGCACCAAGCCGCTCACCGGCCACCAGCTCGGCGCGGCCGGCGCGACCGAAGTGGGCTTCGCGTGGCTCACGCTCGCGCGCGAGAACGCGACGTTGCCGCCGCATCTGTGGGACGGCGAGGTCGATCCCGCGCTGCCCGCGCTCGACCTCGTCGACGGCGCGCGCTATCTGCCGCGCGGCACGGCCACGCAGTACGCAATGAGCAACTCGTTCGCATTCGGCGGCAGCAATGTCAGCCTGATTCTGGCCCGGTAACACGCATGACGACTTCTCTGCTGACCGACGCGCAACTCGCGCGGCAACCGATCGAGGCGATGATCCCGCATCGCGGCAGCATGCTGCTGCTCGATGCGATCGACAGCTTCGCCGACACCACGTTGAGCGCGTTCGCCAACGTCGACCCGCATGCATGGTATGCGGATGCCGCCGGCGCGATGCCCGCATGGATCGGCATCGAGGTGATGGCGCAAGCGATCGCCGCGCACGTCGCGCTCATCGCGATGCGCGCCGGCGGCCAGGCCCGTGCCGGCGTGCTGCTCGGCTCGCGCAGCTATCGGGCGCTGCAACCGGCGTTCCGAAGCGGCGCGCGTTTGCGCGTTCAGGTGAGCGAACTGCTTCGCAGCGAAGCAGGCCACGGCGCCTACGAATGCACGCTCGACGACGACGGCGGCGTGCGCTGCGCAGAAGCCGTGATCAAGGTGTTTCAACCGCCCGATTTTCAGTCATTCATCGAAGGGAGTGTCAGTTCATGAGCCGGCGAGTTCTCGTTACCGGCGCAAGCCGCGGCATCGGCCGCGCGATTGCGTACAAGTTGGCCGCCGACGGCTTCGCCGTGACCGTGCATTGCCGCACGGGACGCAGCGAAGCCGATGCGGTCGCGACGGGCATCGCCGCGCAGGGCGGCATCGCGCGGGTGCTGCAATTCGACGTGCGCGAGCGCGCCGCGTGCCGCGAGGCGCTCGAGGCGGACCTGGCCGCGCACGGTCCCTACTACGGCATCGTGTGCAGCGCGGGCGTCACGCGCGACGCCGCGTTCCCGGCGCTCACCGAAGAAGACTGGGACGTCGTGATCGAAACCGGCCTCGACGCGTTCTACAACGTCGTGCATCCGCTGACGATGCCGATGGTGCGCGCGCGCCAGGGCGGACGCATCGTGACGATCGCGTCGGTGTCGGGGGTCATGGGCAATCGCGGCCAGGTCAACTACAGCGCGGCGAAGGCCGGACTCATCGGCGCGAGCAAGGCGCTCGCGGTCGAGCTCGCGTCGCGCAATATCACCGTCAATTGCGTCGCGCCGGGGTTGATCGAAACCGGCATGCTCGAACAGATGACGCTCGATCACGCGCTGAAGACCGTGCCGATGAACCGGGTCGGCCAGCCGGCCGAGGTCGCGTCGGTCGTGAGCTTTCTGATGTCGGATGGCGCGTCGTACCTGACGCGCCAGGTGATCGGCGTGAACGGCGGGATGATCTGATGAAGCGCGTCGTCATTACCGGCATGGGCGGCGTGACCGCGTTCGGCGATAGCTGGGACGCGGTCGAAACCCGCCTGAAACGCGGCGAGAACGCGGTGCGGCGCATGCCCGAGTGGGACTACTTCGCGTCACTGCATACGCGGCTCGCGTGTCCGCTGCCCGAGTTCACCACCCCCGCGCATTACCCGCGCAAGAAGGTGCGCTCGATGGGCCCGGTATCGCTGTACTCGGTGCGCGCGAGCGAACTCGCGCTCGCCGACGCGGGCCTTGCCGACGACACCAGCATCGCCGACGGCCGCATGGGCGTCGCGTACGGGTCGTCGTCGGGTTCCGTGCAGCCGATCCGCGCGTTCGGCACGATGCTCGAAACCGGCTCGATGAGCAACGTCACGTCGAACAGCTACGTGCAGATGATGCCGCACACCACGGCCGTCAACGTGAGCCTGTTCTGGGATCTGAAAGGCCGCATCATCCCGACCTCGTGTGCATGCGCGTCGGGCAGCCAGGCGATCGGCTACGCGTACGAGGCGATCCAGTCCGGCAAGCAGACGCTGATGCTGGCAGGCGGCGCGGAAGAGTTGTCGGGCCCGGCGGTCGCCGTGTTCGACGCACTGTACGCGACCAGCACGCGCAACGGCGAGCCGCATCTCACGCCGCGTCCGTTCGATGCCGCGCGCGACGGCCTCGTGGTCGGCGAGGGCGCGGCGACGCTGGTGCTCGAAGAATACGAGCACGCGCTGGCGCGCGGCGCACGGATTCACGCGGAGGTCGTCGGCTTCGGCTGCAACTCGGACGGCGCGCACATGACGCAACCGACCGCCGACACGATGGCGCTCGCGATGCAACTGGCGCTGCGCGACGCTCAATTGCCGCCCGAGGCGATTGCCTATGTGAACGCGCACGGCACGTCGACCGATCGCGGCGACATGGCCGAAAGCCATGCGACCGCGCGGACCTTCGGCGCGCGCATGCCGATCAGCTCGCTGAAAAGCTATGTCGGCCACACGCTCGGCGCGTGCGGCGCGATCGAGGCGTGGTGGACGATCGAGATGATGAAGCGCAACTGGTACGTGCCGACGCTGAATCTCGAGAACGTCGATCCGGCCTGCGCGCCGCTCGACTACATCGTCGGCGGCGCACGCGAGATCGACGCCGAGTACGTGATGAGCAACAACTTCGCGTTCGGCGGCATCAACACGTCGCTGATTTTCCGGCGCGTTCGATGAGCGTCAGCCTGCAACGCGTGGTCGTGACCGGCATGGGCATCGTGTCGTGTCTCGGCAATACGCTCGACGATGTCTCGGCTGCGTTGCGCGCTGGGCGCTCGCGCGTCGAGCGGATCGATGCGTGGCGCGAGCGCGGGTTTGCGTCGCAGGTGGCCGGCGTCGCGTCGGTCGCGCGCGAGGCGCCATTCGAGCGCAAGCGCGAACGCTTCATGGGCGACACCGCGCGCTTCGCGTGCCACGCGGCGCAGCGTGCGATCGACGATGCCGGGCTCGCCGTCGCGGCCTTGCAGTCGCCGCGCGCGGGCGTCGTGATCGGCTCGGGCGTCGGCGCGATGGCGAGCTACGACGCGGCGCTCGCGATCGCGCAAACGCGCGGCGTCGACAAGGTGACGCCGTACACGGTGCCGCATGCGATGAGCAGCACCGCGTCGGCGAACGTCGCGCAGACATTCGGGCTCGAAGGCGTCAGCTATTCGCCGTCGTCGGCATGCACGACGTCGGCGCTCGCGATCGGTCAGGCGATGCAACTGATCCAGACCGGGCGGCAGCAGATCGTGCTCGCGGGCGGCAGCGAAGCGCTACACGACAATATGACGCTGATGTTCGACGCGATGGGCGCGCTGTCGCGCCGCTTCAATGACACGCCTCACCGCGCATCGCGGCCGTACGACACGCAGCGCGACGGTTTCGTGATTGCGTCGGGCGGTGGCGTGCTGGTGCTCGAAGCGCTCGATCATGCGCTCGCGCGCGGCGCGCGCATCTACGCGGAGCTGACGGGTTTCGGCGATGGCACGGATCGCGCGGGCATGGTCGCGCCGCGCGCGGCCGGCATCGCGCGCGCGATGCGCGGTGCGCTCGGACCGGCGGGCCGCCGTCCCGACTACGTGAACACGCATGCGCCGTCGACACCGCTCGGCGATCTCGAAGAACTGCACGCGTTGCGCGACGTGTTCGGCGCATCGGGCCAAGGGGTGCCGGCGTTTTCGTCGACCAAGGGCATGACCGGGCATTCGCTTGGCGCGTGCGGCGCGCATGAAGCGATCTATACGCTGTTGATGATGCGCGACGGTTTTATCGCGGGGACGGCCGAGCTCGACGCGCTGGAGCCGCAAGTGCACGACATGCCGCTCGCGCGCACCGCGCGCGATGCACGCATCGACACGGCGATGTCGATTTCATTCGGGTTCGGCGGCAGTTGCGCGAGCCTGATGTTCGAAGCGTGGCGAGGCGTTTGACTCAGCTGCACCGACTCGCCACGATCACTGGCCGCGCCGCGCGCAAGCGGCCGCAAATGCGTAGACAGGGAAGAGGATAAGAATGAAAAGGTTTTCTTTGGTGGGTGCGATGTTGGTGGTGGCATTGACGCAGGCCGGCTGCGGCACGGAAGTGAAATCGCTGCCGTTCGCGGCGTCGGGTGGCGAATCGCGCGGCGAGGTGCCGGTGTACTTCGGCGATCAACCTCACCAGCCGGTGAAGACGCGGCTCGGCGAAGTGTCGTATTCGGTGCGCATTGCGCGCAAGATGTCCGAGCCGAACGAAGCGTGCCACCTGGCGCTCGCCGAAGCGGTCGGCAAGCTGCGCGCCGCGGCGCGCGAGCGTCACGCGAATGCGGTGATCGACGTGTCGACGCGCTTTCATAGCACCGAAACCGACTCGTCGAGCGACTTCACCTGCGGCGTGAGCCCGAGCGCGGCCGCGATCGCGGTGCGCGGCCAACTGGTGGTGCTGGACGCGGGCTGACTTCGAGTCAGGCTTCGCCAGCTTTCACGGCCGCGACATTGACCAGCGTCTCGCGACGCTTGCCGGGTTGCGGCCGGTACAAACCGAGTCGTTCGAGCAGACCGAAGTCGGTCGCGCGGCTCCACCACAGGTACGGCAGCGAAACATGGTGAGAGCCGAAGCTGAAGCCGCCGCGGCGGATCATGTCGAGATAGCCGTCGGCGCTCTTTTGCACCTGCATGGGATGACGAAACAACAGCCGGATCACCCACGACTTGATGTACGCATCGGTCGATTCCGCGAATAGCAGCACGCCGCCGGGTTTGAGCACGCGGTGGAATTCGGCGAGCGCGCGCTCCTGCTCGACGAGATGATGGAAGGTCTGATGGCAGAACACGATGTCGGCGCTCGCATCGGGCAGCGGCAGTTGCGCGCAGTCGCCATGCAGCAGTTCGATGTCGGCGAGCATCTCGCGGCAGGCGTGCGCGGCCCGCGCGGCGAGCGTCAGCGACGGTGCGTGAAAATCGACGCCGACGATGCGGCGCGGTCGGAACGCCTCAGCGAGCAGGCGAAACGAAACGCCTTGCCCGCAGCCCGCATCGACGATGACCGGCGCGTCGGGCAATGGCGCATCGATCAGGCGCTTCAGATCGTTGATCGCTACCCGCAACACGTGGTGCTCCCACGTGTGCGTGCGCAGGAACCAGGTACCAAAGGCCGTCTCCGGCACAAAGGGCACACTGGACAGTTCGGATGACGGCACGATGCACTCCCCGGCGAAACGTCGTTGTTGCTGTGGAGGGAGGATTGTATCGACAAGACGCTGCATCGCGCGATGTGGCGCGTTGCATGAAACCCCCGCATGCGTTGCAGCAACGCATGCAAACCGTTGGAGCAGTGAATTGAATAGCGATTCTTCAATGCGGACCGTGGTCGATGTCGCGATCATCGGTGCCGGTCCGGCCGGTTCGGTGGCTGCCGCGCTGTTGCGTCAAGCAGGCCGCTCGGTGCTGGTGCTGGAGCGTCAGCATTTTCCGCGCTTCTCGATCGGCGAGAGCCTGTTGCCGCAAAGCATGGCGTACGTCGAAGAGGCCGGCATGTTGCAGGCCGTCGTCGAGGCGGGCTTCCAGTACAAGAACGGCGCGTATTTCGTGAATCGCGACCAGCGCTCGTCGTTCGACTTTCGCGACAAGTATTCGCCGGGCTGGGGCACCACGTACCAGGTCGAGCGCGCGCTGTTCGACGACGTGCTGATTCGCTGCGCGGCCGCGCAGGGCGCCGACGTGCGTTTCGGCCACACGGTGAGCGCGATGCGCACCGATACGACGCCGCTGCTCGAGGTCGCCGACGAAGCGGGGCACGGGTATCAGGTCGAAGCGCGTTTCGTGCTCGATGCGAGCGGTTTCGGGCGCGTGCTGCCGCGCCTGCTGGAACTGGAGACGCCGACGCGGATGCCGACGCGCGCCGCGCTCTTCACGCATGTGCGCGATGATCTGGCTCCCGGCGACATCGATCGCAACAAGATTTGCATCGCCACGCATCCCGAGCGTCGCGACGTGTGGTTCTGGATGATTCCGCTCGCAGGCGGCCGTGCTTCGGTGGGATGTGTCGCCGAGGCGAGCTTTCTCGATGTGCCGCAAGCGCAGCGCGACGCGACGCTGCGCGCGCTGATCCAGCAGGAGCCGACGCTGAACCGGCTGATCGGGCGGGCGCCGTTCCTGATGCAGGTGCGGCAGATCGGCGGTTATGCGGCGAACGTCGCGAGTCTGCATGGGCCGGGCTATGCGTTGCTCGGCAACGCGGGCGAGTTTCTCGACCCGGTGTTTTCGTCGGGCGTGACGATCGCGCTGCGCTCCGCGCATCTGGCGGCGCGCACGCTGAACCGGCAGCTCGACGGCAACACGGTCGACTGGTCAGCCGATTACGACGTGCCGTTGCGCAAGGGCATCGATACGTTCCGCGCGTTCGTCGAGCGCTGGTACACGGGCGAGCTGCAGGACATCATCTACTACCCGGAGCAGACACCGACGATTCGTCGCATGATCTGCGCGGTGCTCGCCGGTTATGCGTGGGACGAGTCGAATCCGTATGTCGCGGACCCGGTGCGGCGGCTCAACGCGTTGCACGAGGTGTGCAAGCCGGGCTGAGGCGCGGCCCGGTTCGCCTCGGCGTGAAGCCAGCCTTCAGCCCACCTCATGCGCGACGACGCGCCCCGGCACGCGCTGGCGCGCGTCGTCGCGGCGATGCACGCGCTTGCCGGCCGCATAGGTTTCGTACACCGCGCGGTCGTCGCCGAGCAGCGCGAACGCGAACAGCAGCTCCTCGAGCGATTCGCGCCGCGCGGTACGGCGCGCGAGCAGCGGTGTCGCCTGCGGATCGAGCACGACGAAGTCTGCTTCCGAGCCGTCCCTCAGCGTGCCGATCTTGTCGGCGAGATCGAGCGCTTCGGCCGCGCCGGCGGTCGCGAGATAGAACATGCGCGTCGCCGTCAGATGATGACCGCCGAGACGTGCGACCTTGTGTGCCTCGTTCATCGTCTGCAGCATCGAAAACGACGTGCCGCCGCCGACATCGGTCGCGAGCGCGATCGGCATGCCGGCCGAGTCGGCCTTCTCGAAGTCGAACAGGCCGCTGCCGAGGAACAGGTTCGATGTCGGGCAGTGCGACGCGAGCGCACCGGTTTGCGCCATGCGCTTGCGGTCCTCGTCGTCGAGGTAGATGCAATGGCCGTAGACCGCGCGACGGCGCAGTAAGCCGAAGTGATCGTAGACGTCGAGATAGCTGCGGTGGCCGGGGAACAGCTCGGCGACCCATTTGACTTCATCGGTGTTTTCCGCGACGTGGCTCTGGATGAACACATCCGGATGCCGTTGCGCGAGCGCGCCACACGCTTCGAGTTGCGCCTCGGTCGAGGTCGGCGCGAAGCGCGGCGTCAGCGCGTACATCTGCCGGCCGCGCTCGTGCCAGCGGGCGATCAGCTCGGCGCTGTCGTCGTAGCCCGATTGTGCGGTGTCGCGCAGGAACTCAGGGCAGTGGCGGTCCATCAGCACCTTGCCCGCTACCATGCGCAGGTTGCGCGCTTCACTCTCGGCGAAGAGGGCATCGGCGGATTCCTTGTGCACCGTGCAGTACACGAGCGCGGTCGTGGTGCCGCACGCGAGCAGTTCGTCGAGGAAAAAGCTAGCGGTGTCGCGCGCGCGCGCGATATCGGCGAAGCGGCGCTCGGTCGGGAACGTGTAGGTGTCGAGCCACGGCAGCAGACCCGGCGCCGGCGACGCGATCATGTCGGTTTGCGGATAGTGGATGTGCGTATCGATGAAGCCCGGCACGATCAGCTTGTCGCGCCGCTCGACGATCTGTGTGGCGGGCGCGAGCCGCGACGCCAGCGCCGCATACGCGTCCGCCGCGACGACGCGGCCGCCTTCGACGATCAGCAGACCGTCCTCGTGGAACACCACCGCGTTCGGCGCGTGCGCCGGATCGCCGTTAAACGTCAGCAGAGGCGCGCGGAATGCGATTTGCGCCGCTTGTGCCGGTTCTGCCGGATGAGCCGATTCAGTCATGGCAAAACTGTCTCCGAATATAGAAGCTGCAGGCAAGCCGCCGACTTCAGCCGTGGCCCGTCAGTTGAAGTCCATCAGCGCGCAGCGTGCTGCTGCCAGTGCGCGTCGAGCTTGCCGATCAGCATCGCGCGTTCCTCGGGCGTCACGAACGACGCCTCGAAGCCGTTGCGGATGATCGTGTAGACCTCGGCGTCGTCGAGCTTCAGCGCGTCGATCGTCGCCAGATAGTTCGCGTTCACGTAGCCGCCGAAATAGGCTGGATCGTCGGAGTTGACGGTCACCGCGACGCCGCGATCGAGCAGCGCTTTCAGCGTGTGCCTGGTCAGGTCGTCGAACACGCAAAGTTTCAGGTTCGACAGCGGGCACACGGTCAGCGCGACGCGCGTGTCGGCCAGACGCGTGACGAGCGCCGGATCTTCGATGCTGCGCACCCCATGATCGACGCGGTCGACCTTCAGCACGTCGAGAGCTTCGTAGATGTAGGACGGCGGGCCTTCCTCGCCCGCATGGGCGACGAGCTTCAGACCGAGCGAGCGCGCCTTGGCGAACACGCGCTCGAACTTCGACGGCGGATGGCCGCGCTCCGACGAATCGAGCCCGACGCCGATCAGCCGATGCTGGTATTGCTCGAATAGCGGCAGCGCTTCGTCGAAGGTCGCGAGCGCATCGTCTTCGGACAGATGGCGCAGGAAGCACAGGATCAGCTTGCTCGACATGCCGCGCTTTTCCGCGTCGGCGAGCGCGCGTTCGATGCCGGCCACCACGGTCGCGATCCGCACGCCGCGCTCGGTGTGCGTCTGCGGATCGAAGAAGATTTCGCTATGCACGACGTTGTCGGCGAGACAGCGCTCGACGTAGGCCATCGTCATGTCGTAGAAGTCCTGCTCGTGCAGCAGCACGCTCGCGCCGGCGTAGTAGATGTCGAGGAACGATTGCAGGTCGGTGAACGCATAGGCCGCGCGCAGTGCTTCCACCGAGTCGTAGGCGAGCTTCACGCCGTTGCGCTGCGCGAGCGCGAAAATCAGCTCGGGTTCGAGCGAGCCTTCGATGTGGATATGCAGTTCGGCCTTCGGTGCGCGCGCGGTTTTGTCGGCGAGCGTAACGAGGGAAACAGGCGTAGTGGTTGTCGTATTCATCGTGATTTGGAATTGTGTGTGGGGTAACGAGCGGCGCGGGCCGCGTATCAAACCGTCTGCGTCGACTGGCGCGCACCGGCGTTCGCCTCGACCGCCTGCAGCAGCTGGGCTGCCGCCGAGATCGCGATGACCTCGGGCGACTTGTCGACGATGCCGTCGACGCCGAGCGGACACTTCATCCGCGCGATCTGCGCGGGATCGATGCCGCGCGCCGCGAGCCGGTGCTCGAACTGCTTGCGCTTGGTATGCGAGCCGATCATGCCGAAGAACGCGAAGTCGGTGCGCCGCAGGATGCGCTCGGCCAGTTCGAGATCGCGCGTGTGGTTGTGCGTCATCACGACGAAGTACGTGTGCGACGCGGCCTGATCGATCGCTTCGTCGGGCGCGTCGTTCGCGTCGATCGTCACATTCGGCGCATGCAGCGTGTCGAGCGACGGAAATTGCGTGTCGCGCTCGTCGACCCAGCGCACCGTGCATGGCAGCGTCGCGAGCACGCGCACGAGCGCCGCGCCGACGTGACCGGCGCCGAACAGCACGACGCCGAATTCGCCCGGTGCGATGGTTTCGGTCAGCAGCGCGCTGCTGTCGTCGAAACCGGCGCCGTCCCACAACAGGCAGTCGGCGCCGTCGATGCCCGGCTCGGGCTCCGACAGCATCACGGCGTCCGGCGCGGGGCCGAACGATACGCTACGCACGGTCGATTGACCCGCCGCGAGCCGCTTGGCCAACGACGCGATCCAGCCGAGATCGCCGACGTCGAGCCGCTCGAACGCGAGGACCACGGCGCCGCCGCAGCACTGCCCGAGGCTCGGCCCCAGCGCGAAGCGTTCGAGCCGCCGCATGTGCGGTGCGCGCATGCCGTCGCGCAGCACCTGGCGCGCGGTCTCGATCGCCTTCCATTCGAGGTGGCCGCCGCCGATCGTATGTTTGGCCGCCTCGCGCGTGACGATCATCTTCGTGCCGGCTTCGCGCGGCGCCGAACCTTCGACGCGCGCGACCGTCACCAGCACGGCGGCGTCGCCATGCGCGAGCAGATGTTGCAGGTCAGTGAGCCAGGCTTGCATCCGGCGATTCTCCGTATAGGACCGCGTGAGGTGTTGGCGCGGCGGGTTCGGTCGGGTCTGCGGCGTGCGACGCGTTCAACGCGTCCAACGCATCGAGTATCGCCTCGGGCGTCGCCGGCGCGCGCAACGGCGGAGCAGGTCGCGCGCCCGGCACCGCGGCCGCGACCGCGTCGCGAATCGCGAGAAACACGGAGAACGCCAGCAATAGCGGTGGCTCGCCGACCGCCTTCGAGCGGAACACGGTCGGCTCCGCGTTGCTGTGGTCGTAGAGCCGCACGTGGAACGCGGCGGGTGTGTCGCTGACCGCGGGAATCTTGTACGTCGACGGCGCGTGCGTCATCAGGCGGCCGTCGCGGTTCCACCACAGCTCTTCGCTGGTGAGCCAACCCATGCCCTGAATGAAGCCGCCTTCGATCTGGCCGAGATCGATCGCCGGATTGATCGATTGACCCGCGTCGTGCAACACGTCCGTGCGCACCAGCTTCCACTCGCCGGTCAGCGTATCGACCACGACCTCCGACACCGCCGCGCCATACGCGAAGTAGTAGAACGGATGACCGGTCAGCGTCTGCGCATCCCAATGCACTTTCGGCGTCGCATAGAAGCCGTCCGACCACAGCTGCACGCGCGCGAGATAGGCGGCGTTGACGAGCTGGTCGAACGGCAGCGCGCCGCCATTGACCGACACGATGCCGCCCGTGAACTGCACGTCATTCGCGTCGCCGCCGAGCTGGCGCGCCGCGAGTTCGGCGAGCCGCCCGCGGATCGTCTGCGCGGCGGCTTCGGCGGCCATGCCGTTCAGATCGCTGCCGGTCGAGGCGGCGGTCGCCGAGGTGTTGGCGATCTTCGATGTATCGGTCGCGCTCACCCGCACGCGCGAGAACGGCAAGCCGAACTGATTCGCGACCACCTGCGCGACCTTCGTGTTGAGACCCTGGCCCATCTCGGTGCCGCCGTGATTGACGAGCACGGAGCCGTCCTTGTACACGTGCACGAGCGCACCGGCCTGATTCAGGAACGGCACGTTGAACGAGATGCCGAACTTGACCGGTGAAAACGCGAGGCCGCGTTTGAGCACCGGACTGGTTGCGTTGAATTCGGCGAGCGCCGCGCGCCGCGCGCGGTAGTCGCTCGAATCGAGTAGCGCGTCGGTCAAAGGCGCAATGATGTTGTCTTCGACGCGCTGTCCGTACGGCGTCGTATTGCGCTCGCCGATGCCGTAGTAATTCGCGAGCCGCACGTCGAGGGGATCGAGCCGCAACTCGCGCGCGATGCCGTCGAGGAGCACCTCCATCACGAGCGCGCCCTGCGGTCCGCCGAAGCCGCGAAACGCGGTGTTCGACTGCGTGTTGGTCTTGCAGCACAGCGCGACGATATCGACGTCGGGCAGGTAGTACGCATTGTCGAAGTGGCACACCGCGCGCGTTGCGACCGCGCCGGACAGGTCAGCCGAATAGCCGGCACGCAGCGCGATTTCGACGCGCACGCCGGTGAGACGCCCACTGTCGTCGAAGCCCGCTTCGTATTCGTAGACCGCGTCGTGGCGCTTGCCGGTGATCAGGAAGTCGTCGTCGCGATCGGCGCGCAGCTTGACCGGCCGACGCAAGGACTGCGCGGCGAGCGCGGCCACGCACGCGAACAGCGCCGATTGCGATTCCTTGCCACCGAAGCCGCCGCCCATGCGCCGGCATTCGCACACGACGTTATGCGCGGGCCAGCCGAGCATATGCGCGACGACCTGCTGCATCTCGCTCGGATGCTGCGTCGAACTGTAGACGAGCATGCCGTCCATTTCCTTCGGCACCGCGTACGCGACCTGACCTTCGAGATAGAACTGCTCCTGGCCGCCGACCTCGAATGTGCCGGCCAGCCGATGCGGCGCGACCGCGATCTTCGCGTCGGGATCGCCGCGCCGCAGATGCAGCGGCGGCAGCACGAACTGCTTCGCGGCTTTCGCCTCGGTGGCGGTGAGGATCGCGTCGAGCGGCTCGTAACGGATCACGTCGTCGCTTTTCGCGAGCGCGGCCGCGCGGCGTGCCAGCTCGTGGCTCTCGGCGATCACCGCGAAGACCGGCTGGCCCAGATAGAGCACTTCGCCGTCGGCGAGGATCGGATCGTCGTGCAGCACCGGGCCGCAATTGTTTTCGCCGGGAATATCGTCGGCGCACAACACCGCGACCACGCCGGGCGAGTGTCTCACCGCGTCGAGATCCATCGACACGATGCGCGCATGCGCGTGGCGCGACAGACCGAGCGCCGCGTGCAGCGTGCCGTGCAACTCGGCGATGTCGTCGGTGTAGGTCGCTTCGCCGCTCACGTGCAGCGCGGCGGATTCGTGCGGCAGCGGCACACCGATCGACGCGTCCTCGCGTTGATCGGCACGCTCGCCCGCGCGTTCGATAAAGGCATCGGTCCGGTTCATCACAGCGGCTCCTTCGCGACGATTGCGTTGGCTTCGAACGCGAACGCATTCACGTCGCACAGCGCGAGCGGCGCGTCGTCGCGCGTTTCGAGGTAGAAGCGCCACAGCAGATTGCGCGCGACCTTTAGCCGATACGCGCTCGACGCGCGCATGTCGGTGAGCGGCTGGTAGTCGGCGGCGAGCGCGTCCATCGCGCGCCGCACGGTCTGTTCGTTCCACGCCGCGTCAGTGAGCGCGGCTTCGGTGTGCGCGGCGCGCTTCGGTGTCGCCGCCATGCCGCCGAACGCGACGCGCGCCGCGCGGATCGTGCGATCGTCCGCGACGTGCAGCGCAAACGCCGCGCACACCGCCGAGATGTCCTGATCGTAACGCTTCGCCACCTTGTACGTGCGAAACCGCAGCGCGCCGGCCGGGCGCGGCACGCGCAGCGCGCACACGAATTCGCCGGCCGCGAGCGCGGTCTTCTGATAGCCGAGATAGAACGCGTCGAGCGGCAGCGTGCGGGTCGTGCGATCGCGGCGCAGCACGACCTCGGCGCCGAGCGCGAGCAGTGCGGGCATCGAATCGCCGATCGGCGAGCCGTTCGCGACGTTGCCGCCGAGCGTGCCCGCATTGCGGATCGGCAGCGATGCGAAGCGCGTCCACAGTTCGGCGAGTTCGGGGTAGTCGGCGGTGAGCGCCGCGTACGCGTCTTCGAGCGTGACCGCTGCGCCGATCTCCAGCGTTTGCGCGTCGCGCGCGATGGTCTTCAACGCCGCGACGTTGCCGATGTACAGCAGCTCGCCGAGATCGCGAAACTGCTTGGTGACCCACAGGCCGACGTCGGTGCTGCCCGCGACGATGCGCGCGTGCGGATGCTGGGCGCGCAGCGTCGCGAACGCGTCGAGCGTGAGCGGGGCGTGGAAGGTGGGCGAGCCGAATGCGGTGCCGCGGGTGTCGGGCGCGCTGTATTCGAACGTGTCTTCGCGTCGCAGGGTGCGCAGCGTGGCCGCGATGGTCTCGCGATCGAGCGCGACACGCGGATGCTGCGCGTAGTCGAACATCTTCTGCGCGGCATCGATGATCGGCCGGTAGCCCGTGCAGCGGCACAGATTGCCGGACAGCGCGGCGCCGATCTCGTCGCGGGTCGGCAGGCCGGCGCTGGCCGGCTGGTTCTCGTAGAGCGCCCACATCGACATCACGAAGCCGGGCGTGCAGAAGCCGCATTGCGAACCGTGGCAGTCGACCAGCGCCTGCTGTACCGGATGCAGTGCGCCGCTCGCGGCGCGCAGGTCTTCGACGGTGAACAGGGCGCGGCCGTCGAGCGTCGGCAGGAACTGGATGCAGGCGTTGACCGCCTTCAACGCGAGTTCGCCGCGCGCGTCGAGTTCGCCGATCACGACCGTGCACGCGCCGCAGTCGCCTTCCGCGCAGCCTTCCTTGGTGCCGGTGCAGCGCAAGTCCTCGCGCAGGTGTTGCAGCACGGTGCGCGTCGGCGGGACGCCCGCGACCTCGCGGACGGACCCCTGATGATAGAAGCGGATGGTTTGCGTTGTCATGGCGAATCGGAAGACAGTGCGGACCGGGCGCGCGTTACGCATGGGGTCGCAAAAACCGGCCTCGCGCACGTAGATCGCCATCCATACCTGAAGATAGCACTACCGGGGCCGCAAAATATTTTCCGCGTCGCATGAAGCTTATGCGGCGGCGGTCATGATCCTGGCGCGATTCGCGCGGCGGCGAACGACAACCAGGGCGAGCGATCGGCGAGCGCCGCGCAGAAAAAACGCCGGACGTCGCTTGCCCGGCATGGGCAACACGAAGTCCGGCGTCGCTCGGCGCTTCAGACGGCGTTCGAAGCGCGCTCGGCGGGGCTTCACCGCCGTCAGGCCACCCGACGGCGATTGCGCACGAGGCTCAGCATCAGCGCGACGAACGCGACGATGAACGCGACACCGGACCACATCGGCAGCGTCAGCCCGAGAATCGGCGGATAGGCGGTTTCGCACAAGCCGGCGACCTTGAACACGCTCGGCAACCATTGCGCGGGCGGCAAACTGTCCACCACCGGCTGCAGCGCGTCGAAGCCGCAGCTAAAGCCCGGATTCGCCTGGATGTAAACGTGGCGCGCCGCGGTCGCGATGCCAGCGAGTGCCGACAGCGCGGCCATTACTTCGAGCACGCGCACGCCACGCCAGTGGTTCAAGCGCGCACCGAGGAACGCGAAGATCGCGATCAGCAGGAAGAAATAGCGCTGGATGATGCACAGCGGGCACGGGTCTTCGCGCAGGCCGAACTGCAGGTACAACGCACCGCCCACGAGGGCGACGCAAATCAGGCCGAGCAGAACCAGCAGGGTGCGCTCGCGGCGCAGCATCGCGGAGTCGTTATTCATGGATCTTCGAATGGTCTGGAGACGAAAGGGCGGGTGCCCGCGATTCTAGCGCGAACCCCGGCCGCGCCGTTTATTGCCTGACGATTGCAGCGCCGCGCTTTACCGGATCGCGTTCAGCACCGCCTCGGCCGCGCGGCCGATCGCAAGCAGCGCGTCGTCGGCGTGCGGGGCGCCCGCCAGCATCAGGCCGACCGGCGCGTCGCCGCGCAGATGGCACGGCAGCGAGAGTGCGCAGCTGTCGAGGAAGTTGAACACGCCCGGGTTGCGCAAGATCAGCGCGTTGGTGCGTCCGAACGTGCCGTCGTCGTGCAGCAGGTCGGCCAGACGCGGCGGCACGACCGGCACCGTCGGCGCGACGACCGCGTCGAAACGCTGCCACAGCGTGCGTGCGGCTTCGTCGAGCATCGCCTCGCGCTCGGCGAGCAGGTCCAGATAGTCGGCCGCGCTGGCCGGCTGTCCCTTCATGATGCGCACCAGCACGCGCGGGTCGTACTGGTCGTGGTGCTTGTCGAGCAGCGGACGATGCCACGCATACGCTTCGATCGGCGCAAAGCCGAAGCGGTTGATTTCCGGCAGGCGGTCGAGTGGCGCGAAGCGCACCTCGCTGACGATCGCGCCGGCCGCTTCCAGATGCTTGAGCGCGGTATCGATCGCGCGCGCGACCTCGGGCTCGACGCCGTCGGTCACGAAGTGGGTCAGCACGCCCAGGCGCACGCCCTCGAGCGGCCGCGCGGCCGGGATGCGTGGCTCGAGCCCGGCAAGCATCCGGTCGACCAGCGCGCAGCATGCGACCGACAGGCCGATCGGCCCGAACGAATCGAGCGTCGGCGACAGCGGCACGCCGCCCTGCTTCGGGATGCGCGCGGCGGTCGGCTTGAAGCCGGTCAGCCCGCACAAGGCGGCCGGAATGCGGATCGACCCGCCGGTGTCGGTGCCGAGCGCGACCGCGGCCATGCCGTCGGCGACCGAAGCCGCCGCGCCCGATGACGATCCGCCCGAGACCCGTTCGTCGCCCTTCACGCCGCGCCGGTACGGCGACAGCGGATGGCCGTAGTGCGGATTCAGGCCGAGCCCGGAAAACGCGAACTCGCTCATGTTGGTGCGCCCGACGATCACGGCGCCGGCCCGCTTCAGACGCGCGACCGCGACCGCATCGGCTTTCGCCGCGGGCGCGTCGGCGAGTACGACGGAGCCCGCGCGGGTCGGCTGGCCTTCGATGTCGAACAGGTCCTTGACCGACACCGGAATCCCGGCGAGCGGCGACAGCACGGTGCCGGCCGCGCGCAGGCGGTCGTGCGCGTCGGCGGCGGCGCGCGCGGCCTCGGCGTCGACGTGCATGAAGACGGCGGCGCCTTGGCCCGCGGGGTCGGCGATCCGCTCGAGCGCGGTTTCGACGAGCGCGCGGCTCGTGCTGCGGCCGGCGGCGAGATCGGCGGCAAGCTGGGCAAGCGGCGGAAAAGGGGCGAATTCAGTGGCCATGATGTCGGTAGATCCGGTTGAGCGCCGGTCGGGCGCATGAGCGGGGCAGTGTCGCCAACGGGAAAGGTCCGTCCGCATTGTAGAGCAAGGTTTTGCGGCCGCGCGGCCCGGGGCGGCCGGTGCCGCGCGACGGGCGCATCCGCCGAAAACACGGTGGGGCCGTTTGTTACACTGCGCTTTCGCAGATTACTTTTTGTAAGGAAGGCGCGCATGCATCATGGCATCGGCTTCATCCAGGATCTGGCCGTCGTGATGGCGCTGGCCGGCGTCGTCACCGTGCTGTTTCATCGCTTGAAGCAGCCGGTGGTGCTCGGCTATATCGCGGCTGGCGTGATCATCGGGCCGTACACGCCGCCGTTCCAGCTGATCCACGACGAACAGACGATCCAGACGCTCGGCGAACTGGGCGTCGTGTTCCTGATGTTTTCGCTGGGTCTGGAATTCAGCCTGCGCAAGGTGTTCAAGGTCGGCGCGACGGCGATCGTCGCCGCGCTGTCCGAGATCGTGCTGATGCTGTGGATCGGCTACGAGATCGGCAGCGCATTAGGCTGGAGCCCGATGGACTCGCTGTTCCTCGGCGCGATCCTCGCGATCTCGTCGACCACGATCATCGTGAAGGCGCTATCCGACCTCGGGCTCAAACGCGAAAGCTTCGCGCAGCTCGTGTTCGGCATTCTGATCGTCGAGGATATTCTCGGCATCGCGATGCTCGTGCTGCTGGCCGGCATCGCGCAGACCGGACAGCTCTCGGCCGGGCTCGCCGCCGTGACGCTCGGCAAGCTGCTGCTGTTCATGACGGTGTCGCTGCTGGTCGGCGTGCTGCTCGTGCCGCGCGCGCTGAACTACGTCGCGCGCACCGGTAGCGACGAGATGATGCTCGTGTCCGTGCTCGGCTTCTGTTTCGGCTTCTGTCTGCTGGTCCTCAAGCTCGACTACAGCGTTGCGCTCGGCGCGTTCCTGATCGGCGCGATCATGGCCGAGTCGCGCCATCTGCATCGGATCGAGCATCTGATCGCGCCGCTGCGCGACGCGTTTTCCGCAATCTTCTTCGTGACCATCGGGCTGATGCTGAACCCGGCCGTGATGCTCGACTACGGGTGGCCGATCGCGGTCATCACGCTGGCGGTGATCGTCGGCAAGATCGTGTCGTGCGGGCTCGGCACGTTTCTGTCGGGGCAGGACGCGGGCACCTCGATGCGCGTCGGCATGACCGTGTCGCAGATCGGCGAGTTCTCGTTCATTATCGCGACGCTCGGTGTGACATTGAAGGTGACGAGCGGGTTTCTGTATCCGATCGCGGTCGCCGTCTCGGCGTTGACCACGCTGACGACGCCGTACCTGATCCGCGTCGCCGATCCGCTCACGCGCCGCATCGCGCACGCGATGCCCGCCACGTTGTCCAACGTGTTCGGCATGTACGGGCAATGGCTGCGCGGCCTGACCACGGCGCGCAGCGAGCCGACGCTCATCAGCATGACGCGGCGCATCGTATTGCAGATCGCGTTGAATCTTGCGCTCGTCGCGGCGATTTTCCTGGCCGTCTCGTATAGCGCGCCGCATAGTGGCCGGCTGCTCTCGCACTGGCTCGACGACGAGCCGCTGCAACGTGTCGTGCAGTGGAGTGTCGCGCTGGTTGTCTCGCTGCCGTTTCTGGTGGCCGTCTATCGCAAGACCAAGTCGCTCGCGTTGCTGTTCGCCGAACTCAGCGTGCAGGGGGCCACCGCGGGGCGCCTCACGAGCGCGCTGCGTCACGCGATCGCCGAGCTCTTGCCGATCGTGTCGATGATCGGCGTGTTTCTGCTGGTGGCGGCGCTCTCGGGCAGCATCCTGCCGCCGACGGGCCTGCTCGTCGCGGTGCTCACATGCGCCGCGCTGCTGCTCGCGCTCGTATGGCGCTGGTGCGTGAAGATTCACGCATCGATGCAGATTGCGTTGCGGGAAACGTTCGAAGAGCAGCCAGATCCTTGACTCATCGGGTCCGGTGTAACGCTTCGCAACAGTGTGAGTAATTGTGTGCGGGTTTGCCGGGCCTGCTGCGCTGACGGATAATCAGGGCATATTCATTCGTTCGCGTGGTAGGCGCCCATCCGACAGTCATGAGCGAAAACAAACCCGAAAACGCCGGCACGACCGGCAGTCCGCAGCCGGCCTCAACCGCGCCGAGCGGCGCGCCGGTCGAACCGGCCGCGTCGCTTCCCGCGTCGCGTGAAGATGCCACCCAGTCGGTCGCCAAAGACACGAGCCCGGCCGCCGAGCAGGCGGCCGCGAGATCGTCGACCGACGATCCGATCAGCGCATCGACGGTCACCCCCGAAGACCCGCGAACGGCGCGGCTGCGCGACGCGGCCGAGGCGCGCAGCGCCGCCGCCGAATCGACAGCGCGGCAGGAAGCCGCGGTGCACGAGCGCGAAGCGCGGCGCGCCGGTACGCGCACCGCCGGCGCGAGCACGGCCGGCGCGAGCACGGCCAAACCCGATCCGGTTGTGAAGCCGACGGCGACCGCAGGCGAGCCGCCCGCGGGCGGCGTCACCGCCGCGGACCTCATGACCGACGACGAAATCGCCACCGAGCACGCTGCCGCGGCCACGACGCGTGCGCCCGGCTCGCCGCCGCCCGGTTTCGGCGCGGCACCCGATTTCAGCGCCACGAACCCGCCGCCGCCGAACGCGCTTCCACCGTCGCCGCCGCGCTACCTGAAGCAGAGCGACTCGGCGTGGAGCGTGTTCGGCCGCATCATCGCGGCGCGCGCGCGGCAACTGTTCGATCGCGCCGGGCAGCGAATCACGCAGCGCACACTGCGCATCGGCGTGTCGGCGCGCATCTTCCACCCGGAACCGGGTGCGAAGGGCTTACGCGGCAAGACGCTGCAGTATCTGGAGGAGTCGATCGCGCACTGGGTGATGTCACGCGACGTGCTGGTGTTCATGATCCCGACCGTCGGTCATCAGGGCATGCTGCACCCGAGCAACATCCGCCTGCGCGACTATGCAAAGCACCTCGATGGCCTGTTGCTGCAAGGCGGCGCCGACGTGTCGCCCCAGACCTATGCAGAAGCGGCGAACAGCCACGAATGGCCCGGCGACCGCGTGCGCGACATGTACGAGCTCGAGCTGCTGCACGAGTTCATCGAGTCGGGCAAGCCGGTGCTCGGCGTGTGCCGTGGCTGCCAGCTGATCAACGTCGCGTTCGGCGGCACGCTGTATCAGGACATCGCAACGGATGTGCCGACCGCGAACGCGCACGTCAACGAGAATTACGATCAGCACCGGCACGGCGTGCACTTTCCCGATGGCTCGACGCTGGCCAACATGTTCCCCGGGCGACGCGACGCAATCGTCAACTCGATCCACCATCAAGCGGTGAAGACGCTGGGCCGCGATCTGAATATCGAGGCGGTCTCGGCGTCGGACGGCATCATCGAGGCGGTGCGCTACCGGCGCGCGCCGTTCGTGATGGGGGTGCAGTGGCACCCGGAGTTTCATCGCGCGGGCGGGCCGGAGCTGCTCGATTGCACGCCATTGCTCGATACATTCCTGCGCGTCGCGCGGGAGACGCGGTTTTAGGCGTGGCGGGTTTGCGTCGGCGCGGCGTGCACGGTTGTGGTTGAGCCGCGCTGCCGCGGCTGCGGACCTGTCGCGCGATCTATCTCGATTTCGAGCCTGCCGATGCAGAGGCCAAGCGCTTCGCGTCGCGGTCAATCCCCGCGATTATCCAACGCGATTCTGGATTTGCGTGGAGCAGACAGGTATGCAGTACTCCTCGATTATTCGGCGCGCGATGTTGCTCGCCGGTGCCTACTGCGTAGTGGCATACGGGCGTCGCAGTGGCGCAGCGGGACAGTGTGAGCGCGCCGCTGGCGGGCACGCGGCCGGCTCTCGGCGAGCTAACGCCACAAAGCGCAGGCGCAGTTGCGTCAGCCTTCGCAGCGAGGTCACGCGCTTGCAGCAGCAGGCCGAAGCCGATTTGCCTGCGTCGAAATAACGGCGGCGCTCATGGCGCGAATTGTTCCGGGATTTCGGTGATGCGACGCTGCGACATGTGGTTCATCCACTCAGTGCTGTTCGACGGCCGCTTGTTCGAAACGGCCGAGCGCGGCAGCGGTGCGCCGTCGCGCAAAGACATCGTGGCGACCGTCGTCACGTCAGCGTATTCGTCTTCGCCGAACCGGGTTTTTTGCACGCGCGACGCACGCAACGACTCATTCGCGGCATGTCGATCCGCACCAAGCTGATGCGTTTGCGCGCGGAGCACACGACGCGCGGCAGACGAATGAACTGCCTCACGCGGCGCGGACTGATGCCGCGTGGCGGTGCGCTGAGGCGAAGCCGCGATGCGCGCGGGTGCGGCGGACACGTCGGCAGGTAATGGAGGGAGCGCGGGAACCGGTGCCAAGGATTCGGCAATCACGCGTGCTTCGGGTCTGGCGAGCTGATGCTGCGCACGACGCGCTTCGATGGGCGCCGGCGCGTCGCGACGGGCGATCAGAGCTTGCGCCGATTTCAGCATGTCAGACGCGATGTGACGAGGTGCCAGAGGCTGATCGGCCATCCACCACGCCAGCAGCGCGACGCAGCCGATTACACAGGCGCTCGCCGCGCCCCTACGCCGATGCCACACAGTGCGCCGCTGCGCGATTCGCGGCGAGCGGGGCTTGAGCGTGATTCGCATTGGACGCGCAGGCACGCTCCGTTGCGTAACGGGACGCGTCGCCTTGGCGGCATGCGCAGGTTCCGAGGCAGGGGGCGTGGCCCGCGCGACCGGCGCCTCTGCCGGGCGCTTCGCGCCGATCAGCACGCCGTCGAGCAACACCCACTGCTCATACGACAGCAACTGCTGATCGCTGACGCAGACGTTGCGCAGCAGCGCTGTATACAGCGAATCGAGTCCAGCCCGCCAGCGCTGACCGAGGGGCCGCAACGCCCAATCGCCGCCGAACGGTTCGGGCAAGTGGTCGAGCGGACGGAGACGGGGAAGCGCGAATGCGCCTTCGATCAAGGTGAGCGGCGTGCTGGTCATCGGTTTCTTGAAGCCATCGGCAACAGGAAATGATCCCTCGAAACCACGTCGTCCACCCTTCAGATGACTCCGAAAACGAAGACATCACGTGCGTGCGCCGTCGCCGCGGCGCTCAAGGCTTCAACCGGTACACATAGCGCAACGCGGTGATGTCGACGCCGCCCATATGGTCAGGCTCCGCGCCGACGAACTGCCAGCCGTGCCGCTCGTAAAAGCCGATCGCCGCGGTATTGCCCTCGAGCACGTACAGATAGAGCTGTGCCTCGCCCTGCGCGCGGGTCCAGTCAACGGCCGCGCGCATCAGCGTTTTGCCGACCCCGATGCCTTGATAACCGGGCAGCGCATGCAGGTTGTCGAGCAGCACCCCCCACGCGGACTCGGGCTGACGCTCGACGCACACGAAGCCGATCGGCGCGCCGGCCAGCTCGGCGAGCAGCACGATCCGGCGCTCGCCGCCCGGCGCGCCGAGACGCGCTTCCCAATAGGCGGCGCGTTCGCGCGTGACTTCGCCATCGAGGAACGCGTCGGGCAACAGACCGCGATAGGTCGCCTGCCAGCTGACGCTGTGGATCGACGCAATCAGCGCGGCGTCCTCGAGCATCGCGGGGCGCACGGAAAGAGCAGAGGTGCTGAGCATTGGAGTAATCGGCTGAATGGCCTCGCGCGGACAGTCTATCGCTCCGCCCGCCGGTGTCGCGCGTAAGCAAACTGTATGCGTTTCGCGGCGACCTCATCAGCAGTAGCATTACCTGGCATCGGGCTCGCATCAAGCTCAGCGTTTACCCTGGTATCAGACGAACGCCGGGGACAACACAATGCGGCGCCCCGGGTGCGCTTCTGCTGATGCGTGCGTGCCCGCCCGCGGCATCCGCTTGCCAAACGCAGTGGATCGTTCCCATTGCCCGTGCGTCAGCGTCAGCGTCGATCCGTCCGACGCGGCGGCGGGCCTATCCGAGAGTGTCATGTCTACTGCGACTCACGCCGCTTCCACCACCGAAGAATCCAAGGTCAAGACAGTGTTCCGCGTCGTCAGCGGCAACTTTCTTGAGATGTACGACTTCATGGTCTACGGCTATTACGCTTCGGCGATTGCCAAGACCTACTTCCCGAGCGGCAGCGATTTCGCGTCGCTGATGCTGTCGCTGTCCGTGTTCGGCGCGGGCTTCCTGATGCGTCCGCTTGGCGCGATCGTGCTCGGCGCCTACATCGACCATCACGGCCGTCGCAAGGGCCTGATCCTCACGCTGAGCCTGATGGCGCTCGGCACGCTGACCGTCGCGGCGATACCGGGCTACGCGACCATCGGGCTCCTGGCGCCGGTGCTCGTGTTGCTCGGTCGGCTGCTGCAAGGCTTCTCGGCCGGCGTCGAGCTCGGCGGCGTGTCGGTGTACCTGTCGGAGATCGCGACGAAGGGTAACAAGGGCTTCTATTGCTCATGGCAGTCGGGCAGCCAGCAGGTCGCGGTGGTGTTCGCCGCGCTGATCGGCGTGCTGCTCAACAAGCTGCTGCCCGCCGACCAGATGTTCGCGTGGGGCTGGCGCGTGCCGTTCCTGATCGGCTGCCTGATCGTGCCGTTCCTGTTCATCGTCCGCCGTTCGCTGCAGGAAACCGAGGAGTTCACGAAGCGCAAGCACCGTCCGAGCATGGGCGAGATCATGAAGTCGATGCTCGCGAACTACCCGGTCGTGCTGGGCGGCATGGGCATGGTCATCATGACGACGGTGTCGTTCTACACGATCACTGCTTACACGCCGACCTTCGGCAGGGAAGTGCTGAAGCTGTCGGCACTCGACACGCTCGTCGTCACCGTCTGCGTCGGTATCTCGAACCTGATCTGGCTGCCGCTCGCGGGCGCGCTGTCGGACCGCATCGGCCGCCGCCCGGTGCTGCTCGCGTTCACGATCCTGACGATCCTCACCGCGTATCCGGCGCTGCAATGGCTCGTCGCCGAACCGTCGTTCGCGCGACTGCTCGCGGTGCAGCTGTGGCTATCGTTCCTCTACGGCTCCTACAACGGCGCGATGGTGGTCGCGCTGACCGAGGTGATGCCGGTCGAAGTGCGTACCGCCGGTTTCTCGCTCGCGTACAGTCTGGCGACGACGATCGGCGGCTTCACGCCGGCCATCGCCACGCTGCTGATCCACGTGACCAGCAACAAGGCGGCGCCGGGTCTGGTGTTGGGCGCGGCGGCGATCTGCGGTCTGCTCGCGACGCTGTTCCTGTACCGCACGCCGGAGGCGCGCAACCAGTATCGGGCGGCCTGACGGATTCGCCTCGTCTTCTGAAAGCAAAAAACCCCGCGAAAGCGGGGTTTTTCGTTATTAGCCGTGCCGCAATTCGTTGGCGATCCTATCGACCACTTCATCCCACGCGCCCGGCCTCGGCTGACGCACGAGCGTCGCACCGGGATACCACGGGCTGCGCCGGTCGTCGTCGAACCAGCGCCAGTCGGCCGCGAACGGCAGCATCAGCCATAGCGGTTTGCGCAGCGCGCCCGCGAGGTGCGCGATCGATGTGTCGATCGACACCACCGCGTCGAGCCGCTCGACGATCGCCGCGGTATCCGCGAAGTCGCCGATGCGGTGGTCGAAGCGATGGATCGCGCCCGCGCGGGGATGCGCGTCGAGCGCCGCGCGTTCGTCTTCGGACAGATCGGGCTGCAGCACGATCCAGTCGATGCCATCGAGCGCGAACAGCGGCTCGAGCACGGCGAGCGGCATCGTGCGAGTTTCGTTGCGCTGAATGCGCCCCGACCACGCGAGCCCGATCTTGCGCTTCGCCTGACCGCCGAGCGAGCCGCGCCATTTGCGGCGATAGGCAGGCGGCACGTTCAGATACGGCGTGCGCGCCTCGATCGTGTCGTAGCGTGTGCCGAGCGCGAGCGGCAGACTCAGCAGCGGAATCTGCAGATCGGCGGCGGGGCGCGGCTGGCCCTGAGCGATCAGCGACACGCGCCACGTCTGCGCGGCGGGGGCGAGTAGCGGCACCAACTGCGGCTGTACTTCGAGCACGACGCGCGCGGCGCGTTGCGCGGCAAGCGGTACGAAGCGCACGAACTGCAAGGTGTCGCCGAAACCCTGTTCGGCATGGATCAGCAGCGTGTGCTTGCCGATCGACTCGCCGTGCCAGCGCGGCAGCGTCTGGATGGCGGGTTGCGCGACGGTCTGCAAGCGCCATTCGTATTCGGGCAGCCCGCGCTCGAAGTCGCGCATCGCGAGCCAGGCGAGCGCACGGTTCATATGCGCGGACGCGAGATCAGGACGCAGCCGCAGCGCCTGATCGAGCGCGCGCACCGCGGCCGCGTGCGCGCCGAGCGCCTGATGCGCGGTACCCAGCGCAAGCCAGGCGAGCGCGAATTGCGGATCGAGCCCGACCGCGCGCTCCAGATACGGCAGGGCCTGTTCGGCACGGCCGAGCGCCGCGAGCGCGTTGCCCATGCCATAGATCGCGGGCGGCAGGTTCGGCTGCAGACGCAGCGCCGCTTCAAACGACGCGACCGCCTGCGCATGGCGGCCGATCGCATCGAAGGTATTCGCGAGATTGAAATGCGCAGCGACGAAGCGCGGCTCAGCGGCGAGCGCGGCCTCGAAGCAGGGCACCGCCTCGTTCGGCCGATCCAGCGCGTTCAGCGACATGCCCATGTTGTTCAGCGCGCCCGCGTGACCGGGGCGCAGCTCGAGCGCGCGCCGGAACGACGCGATCGCCTCCGCGTGACGGCCGAGCGCGTGCAGCGCGTTGCCGAGATTGTTGTGCGATGACGCGTCGTCCGGCTGCAGGCGCAGCGAGCGTTCGAACGCATCGGCGGCGTCTTCGTGACGGCCGAGCGACGCGTACGCGTTGCCGAGGTTGTAGTGCGCCATCGGGAAGGCCGGCGCGAGCGTCAGCGCGTTGCGGAACTGCTCGATCGCGGCGTCGATCTGGCCGAGGGCCTTCAGCGCATTGCCAAGGTTCAGTTGCAGCGCCGCGTCTTCAGGGCGCAGGTCGACCGCGCGCCGCACGAGCGACGCGGCCTCCGCGTGCTGGCCCTGCTGGTGGCGCAGCACGCCGAGCAGATGCAGCGCGTCGACGTGGCTGGGGTTGTGCTCGAGCGTGGTGCGGTAGTCGCGTTCGGCGTCGTCGAGGCGGCCGTCACGATGTGCCGCGAACGCGCGGTCAAATACAGGTTGCATGACGGGGAGGGCATTGGGATCAATCAGACTGAGGCCGCATTTTCCCATACTTGCGCGCGGGGCCCGGATTTGCGCGGATCGCGGGCGCATCGTCTGCGACGGGCGTACCGCTTGGGCGGCGGCGTACACTAGAAAACATTGTTGCCTCCGGAGTTCCGCATGGACGCTGCCGCCTACGACGCGTCGCCGGTGCTGATCGTCGGGGCCGGTCCCACCGGACTTGCCGCAGCGATGAGTCTCGCGCGCGCTCACATTCCTGTGCGTCTGATCGACAAGGCGCCGCAGCCGAATCCGTACTCGCGCGCGATCGGCATTCAGGCCCGCACGCTCGAACTGCTCGAACAGCATCGGCTGATCGAGCCGTTTCTCGAGCTCGGCCATCGCGCGCGCGTCGCGAATCTGTTTTCGAACGGCATGCGGCTTGCGCAGCTCGATTTCGATCCGCTGCACACGCGCTATCCGTATCTGCTGTTTCTCGACCAGTCGGTGACCGAGCGGCTCCTGACCGAGCATCTCGCGACGCTCGGCGTGACGGTCGAGCGCGGCGTCGAGCTGATGGCGTTCATGCAAGGCTCCGCGAGCATTCAGACGACGCTGCGCCGCGCCAACGGCCACACGGAAACCATGCGCCCGTCGTATCTGATCGCGGCCGACGGCGCCCATAGCGCGATTCGCCACCGGCTCGGCCTGAACTTCGAGGGCAAGACCTTCGAACAGACCTTCCTGCTCGCCGACCTGCACGCCGAAACCGACTGGCCCGACGACGAGTTCCACATCTTCGCGTCCGGAGACGGTCTCGTTGCACTGTTCCCGATGGGCCACGGCCGCCATCGCCTGATCGCCGATCACGCGGTCGAGCCGTCCGGCCGCGCCGCGCCGCCGACCCCCGCGGTGCTCGGCGAGCCGCCGTTGGACCCGGCGCCGGCGCCGTCGCTCGAACAATGCAAGGCGCTGATCGCGCGACGCGTGCGCGAGCGCGTCGACGTGTCGGATCTCGCGTGGTCGGCGTATTTCCACGTGAACAGCCGGATGGTCGATCGGCTGCGCGTGGGCCGCGTCTTCCTCGCCGGCGATGCCGCGCACGTGCACAGCCCCGCGGGCGCGCAAGGCATGAATACCGGCATCCAGGAAGCGCTAAATCTCGGCTGGAAGCTCGCCCGCGTGATCGGCGGCGCGGCGCCGGATCGCCTGCTCGACACGTACCACGCCGAACGGCATCCGATCGAGCGCGAGGTGCTGCGGCAAACAGGATTCATCACGCAGATGGCCGAGGCCGATCACGGTCCGCTGAAGCTGCTGCGCGAGCGCGTGATGCCGGTGCTGGCCGCGCTCGGTCCGCTGCGCGATGCCGCGCGTGCGACGATCAGCGAGCTGTCGATCCAGTACCGGCGCAGTCCGCTGACGCTCGAACGCGTGCTCGACGGCGGCCCGCGCGCGGGCGAGCGCGCGCCCGATGCGCTGGTGCATGTCGTCGACGGTCCGCTCGGTCGCGCGCCGGGCGTCGGCTGCATTTTCGATCTGCACGATCCGGCGTTCTTCTCGCTGTTTCTGCTGGTGCCGCCGCTGGCCGTCGACGGCACCCCGCTCGACCCGGCCGCGAAACATGCGGCGCCGCCGGACCCCGAGGTGGAAAAGCTCGCCGCCGAGGTCGAGCGGCTGCTGCCAAACGCGGTACGCATCTGGCGCGTCACCGATACGAGCGGTGATGGCGGCCCGGCGCTGTCCGAATCGTATGGGCGCACGCGGCCGTCGTTTTACCTGGTGCGGCCGGACGGCTATATTGGCGCGCGCGGACGCACCGGCTCGGACCTGCACGGTCTCGTACGGCACTGCGAGGCGTGGTTTGCGGTGGGGGGAGAAATACCGGAGCAGGCGACGTTGTGATCAGAGCCGCCTGTTGCCCGTTGCGTGGCCGTGGGCACAGGCACGCGCGCGGCGGAGAGGGCGCCGTCGCGCCCCGGTGATCGAGCGAACGGCCTAAAGCCTAAGCCGCCGACGCCTGCGCCGGCGTCAACTTCTCGCGATACCGGACGATCGCCTCGCGCGTGAAGTCCGATAGCGCGATGCCATACTTGTCCGGCGCTTCGTCGAGCGTCGAGAGCAGCGCGCGCCGCATGCGCGGCTCCCAGGAGCGGCGGATATGCTCGGCGACGCCGGTCAGCGCTTCCTCGTGGTCGGGCATCGACTCGAAGAAGTCGCCGATCCGGTTCGCCATGTCGATCAGATTCCGTTTGTCCATCGCTCGCCTCATTTGCCCGCGGTGACGGCCGCGGCCGCATTGGCCAGCTCGCGCTGCTTCAGCAGTTCGAGCTGTTCGCTATTGAAGCGCGAATACTCCTTCTGCCATTGCGACGGCTGCTCGACCGGCATCACCTGCACCGCGGTCACCTTGTATTCCGGGCAGTTGGTCGCCCAGTCGGAGCTGTCGGTCGTGATCACGTTCGCACCCGATTCGGGGAAGTGGAACGTCGTATAGACGACGCCCGGCTGCATCCGCTCCGTCACCTTGGCGCGCAACACGGTCTGTCCCGCGCGCGATTCGATGCCGACCCAGTCGCCGGTTTTGATGCCGCGCTCCTGCGCATCGTGCGGATGCAGTTCGAGCCGGTCTTCGTCATGCCAGCGCGAGTTCTCGGTGCGGCGCGTCTGCGCGCCGACGTTGTACTGTGACAGGATGCGGCCGGTCGTCAGCAGCAGCGGATACTTGCGCGTGACCTTCTCTGGTGACGCGAAGAACTTCGTGATCACGAACTTGCCCTTGCCGCGCACGAAGGTATCGACGTGCATCGTCGGCGTGCCGTCGGGCGCGTCCTCGTTGCACGGCCACTGGATGCTGCCCATTTCGTCGAGCTTCTGATACGACACGCCGTGGAAGGTCGGTGTGAGCCGCGCGATTTCATCCATGATCTCGGACGGATGCGTGTAGTCCATCTCGTAGCCGAGCGCGCGCGACAGCAGCAGCGTGACTTCCCAGTCCGCGTAACCGCCAAGCGGCGGCATCACCTTGCGCACGCGCGAGATGCGGCGCTCGGCATTGGTGAAGGTGCCGTCCTTTTCGAGGAACGACGAGCCGGGCAGCAGCACGTGCGCATACTTGGCGGTCTCGTTCAGGAAGATGTCCTGCACCACGATGCATTCCATCGACGATAGCGCCGCCGCCACATGATGCGTGTTCGGGTCCGACTGCACGATGTCCTCGCCCTGGCAGTACAGGCCCTTGAAGCTGCCGTGCAGCGCGGCGTCGAACATGTTCGGAATGCGCAGGCCCGGTTCCGGTTGCAGCGTGACAGCCCACTCGTTTTCGAACTGCGCGCGCACGAGCGGATCGCCGATGTGACGATAGCCGGGCAGCTCGTGCGGGAACGAGCCCATGTCGCACGAGCCCTGCACATTGTTCTGGCCGCGCAGCGGATTCACGCCGACGCCTTCGCGCCCGATGTTGCCGGTCGCCATCGCGAGGTTCGCGATACCGATCACCATCGTCGAGCCTTGCGCGTGTTCGGTGACGCCGAGGCCGTAGTAGATCGCGGCGTTGCCGGCGCTCGCGTAGATGCGCGCGGCTTCGCGCACCTGTTGCGCGGGCACGCCGGTCGCCGCTTCGGTCGCTTCGGGCGAGTTCTCCGGCAGCACGACGAAATCGCGCCACTGCTCGAACGCGCGCGTTTCGCAGCGCTCGGCGACGAACGCTTCGTCGAGCAAACCCTCGGTGACGATTACATGCGCGAGCGCGTTGACGAGCGCGACGTTGGTGCCGGGCCGCAATTGCAGGTGATGCGACGCCTTGACGTGCGGCGTATCGACGATATCGATCCGGCGCGGATCGACGACGATCAGCTTCGCCCCCTCGCGCACGCGGCGCTTCAGGCGTGAGGCGAACACCGGGTGGCCGTCGGTCGGATTGGCGCCGATCACCATGATGACGTCGGCCTTGTCGACCGATGCGAACGTCTGGGTGCCCGCCGATTCGCCGATCGTCGTCTTCAGACCGTAGCCGGTCGGCGAATGGCACACGCGCGCGCAGGTGTCGACGTTGTTATTGCCGAACGCGGCGCGCACCAGCTTCTGCACGAGGTAAGTCTCTTCGTTCGTGCAGCGCGACGACGTGATGCCGCCGATCGAATCGCGGCCGTGCTTGGCCTGGATGCGGCGGAATTCCGACGCCGCGTACGAGATCGCTTCGTCCCAGCTGACTTCGCGCCACGGGTCGGTGATCTTCGCGCGGATCATCGGCTTCGTGATGCGGTCCTTATGGGTCGCGTAGCCCCACGCGAAGCGGCCCTTGACGCACGCATGGCCTTCGTTGGCCTGGCCGTTCTTGTGCGGCACCATCCGCACGACCTGGTTGCCCTTCATCTCGGCCTTGAACGAGCAGCCGACGCCGCAATACGCGCAAGTGGTGACGACCGAGTGCTCGGGCTGGCCGAGCATCACGACGGTCTTTTCCTGCAACGTCGCGGTCGGGCACGCGGCCACGCACGCGCCGCACGACACGCACTCCGATTCCATGAACGGCTGGTTCTCGCTCGCCGCGACGCGCGATTCGAAGCCGCGTCCGGTGATCGTCAGCGCGAACGTGCCCTGGGTTTCCTCGCACGCGCGCACGCAGCGATTGCAGACGATGCACTTCGCCGGGTCGTAGGTGAAGTACGGATTCGATTCGTCCTTTTGGTCCTTCAGATGATTCGCGCCGTCGAAGCCGTAGCGCACTTCGCGCAGGCCGGTCACGCCCGCCATGTCCTGCAGTTCGCAGTCGCCGTTGGCGGGGCAGGTCAGGCAATCGAGCGGATGGTCGGAAATGTACAGCTCCATCACGTTGCGACGCAGCGACTGCAGACGGTCGGTCTGCGTGCGCACCTTCATGCCGGCTTCGACCGGCGTCGTGCACGAGGCCGGGTAGCCGCGCCGTCCTTCGATTTCGACGAGACACAGGCGGCACGAGCCGAACGGTTCGAGCGAATCGGTCGCGCACAGCTTCGGCACGTTGACGCCAGCTTCGGCCGCCGCGCGCATCACCGACGTGCCGGCCGGTACGGTCACCGCCTGACCGTCGATTTCGAGCGTCACGTCGACGTCCGAGTGGCGGGCGGGGGTACCGTAGTCGGTTTCGTCGGAGAAGGGCTTGGCGGCGCGTGCCACGGCCTGCGACTTGCATGCGCAGTTGCCTGAGCCGCAGCCGCCCCCCAGGGGGACTTCCTTCGGGGCGCCGGCATGGGAGTTGAACTGGTCGGACATGGTGAACTCCTGGAGTCAGGCCGCGGTCGCTTTGATGGCGTGGTCGGCAGTGGGATCGGCGGCGAGACCGAAGTCTTCAGGGAAATGATCGAGCGCGGACAACACCGGATACGGCGTCATGCCGCCCATCGCGCACAGCGAGCCGGACACCATCGTGTCGCACAGATCGCGCAGCAATTGCACCTGACGCGTCGACGTGTCGCCGTTACGAATCCGCGCGATCACTTCGACGCCGCGCGTCGAGCCGATCCGGCACGGCGTGCATTTGCCGCACGATTCGAGCGCGCAGAAGTGCATCGCGTATTGCGCCAGCTCGGCAAGGTTCGACGTGTCGTCATGCACGACCAGACCGCCGTGGCCGATCACCGCGCCGACCGCCGCATAGGCTTCGTAGTCCATTGGAATGTCCCACTGGCTTGGCGGCAGATAGGTGCCGAGCGGGCCGCCCACCTGCACCGCGCGCGCCGGCCGGCCGCTCGCGGTGCCGCCGCCGAAGTCGTCGAGCAGTTCGCGCAGCGTCACGCCGAACGCGAGTTCGACGAGGCCGCCCCGCTTGATGTTGCCGGCCAGCTGGAACGGCAGCGTGCCGCGCGAGCGGCCGATGCCGAAGTCCTTATAGAACGCCGCGCCACGCGCGAAGATGATCGGCACCGTGGCGAACGTGATCACGTTGTTGATCACGGTGGGCTGGCCGTACAGACCCGCGAGCGCGGGCACGGGCGGTTTCGCGCGGACGATGCCGCGCTTGCCTTCGAGCGATTCGAGCAGCGCGGTTTCCTCGCCGCACACATACGAGCCCGCGCCTTTCGCGACGAACAGCTCGAAGCGCTGCCCGCTCGAGAGCACGCTGTCGCCGAGCCAGCCAGCTTGACGCGCACGGGCGATGGCCGCTTCGAGCGTCGCGATCGAGTGCGGGTATTCGCTGCGCACATAGATGTAGCCGACGCTCGCGCCGGTCACGACGCCCGCGATGATCATGCCTTCGATCAGCACGTATGGATCGCTTTCCATCACGAGACGATCGGAGAAGGTGCCCGAGTCGCCCTCGTCGGCATTGCAGACGATGTACTTCTGCGCAGCCTTCGCGCCGCGCACCGTGCGCCACTTGATGCCGGCCGGGAATGCCGCGCCGCCGCGGCCGCGCAGACCCGATTCGATCAAGGCTTCGCAAACGCTGTCGCCGTCGGTTTGCAGCACGTTGCGTAAGCCTTCGAGGCCGCCGTGCGTGAGGTAGTCGTCGATCGAGAGCGGGTCGGTGATGCCGATGCGCGCGAAGGTCAGGCGCTGCTGCTTCTTCAGATACGGGATCTCGTCGACCACGCCGACGCGCCGCGCATGCTCGCCGCCGTCGATGAAGCCCGCGTCGAACAACGCGGCGACGTCTTCGACCTCGACATTCGCATAGCCGATGCGGCCTTCAGGCGTCGCGACTTCGACGAGCGGTTCGAGCCACAGCAACCCGCGCGAACCGTTGCGGATCAGTTCGATTTCAACGCCGCGGCGCGCGGCTTCGCTGGCGATGGCTTCAGCCAGGGCATCGGCGCCGAGCGCGAGCGCCGATGAATCTCGCGGAACATAGAGGCGCGTCATGCCGGCACCTCCACGCGTTTGCGGGCCGCGGCGAGCAGCGCATCGAATTTTTGCGGCGACACGCGCGCGTGCAGCGTGCCGTTGAGCATCAGCGCCGGCGACAGCGCGCATTGGCCGAGGCAGTACACCGATTCGAGCTCTACTGTTGCGCCGTCGTGATGACCGGCGTCGAAGCGGCAGCCGGTGTGCGCCTCGATGTGCTGTGCGAGCGCCTCGGTGCCCATGCTGCGGCACGCCTCGGCGCGGCAAAGCTGGACCGTGACGGGCGCGGCCGGCGTGGTGCGAAAGTGATGGTAATAGCTGATGACGCCGTGCACTTCCGCACGCGACAGGTTCAGCGCGCGGGCGAGCGGTTCGACCGCCGCAGCCGGCACATAGCCAAGTTCGTCCTGGATCGCGTGCAGGATCGTGATGAGCGAACGGCCCGGCTGCGCGTGACGCTGCACGAGCTGATCCGGCGCCGTGGCGAGAGAATCGTCCAAAGTGGGGGCTCCTCCAAAGCGATATATGCACTTGTTATTCATAATACGTGCACGTATGCTTCGCTTATTCGATATGGTATAGCCGAAAGATAGGCGGCCCAACCGGCGCGTGCAATAGGAAAGAGTCAAGCATATATGGTCAGGATCGAATGCCAGGTTGAACTGGTGGTGAAGGGCGCGGATGGCCGCGAGGCCAGCCTGTCGGACGTGGTGCCGCTGCTTGCGCTCGTCAACGAATCGGGCAGCATTGCGCAAGCCGCGACGCTTAAGGGTTTGTCCTACCGGCACGCATGGGGGTTGCTGCGCAGCATCGAGGGGCGGCTTGGCGGTCCGTTGATCGCGAAAGAGCGCGGGCGCGGCTCGGTGCTCTCCGAGCTCGGTCACGCGGTGCTGCGCGGGCAGCGGCTCTGCGGCGAGCGGCTCGACGGCAATCTGCAGGCGCTCGCGAGCGAAGTGGCGAGCGATCTGAATCGCTGGCTCGCGCCCCCCGCAGATGACGTGCGGATCCACGCGTCGCACGGCTATGCGGTGGCCGCGCTCGTGACTGCGCTGGTCGCCAAAGATCTGCCGGTCGAGATCAAATACCGCGACAGTGCCGACGCGGTCAGCGCGCTCGCGCGCGGCGAGTGCGATCTGGCGGGTTTTCATTTGCCGCTCGGCGAGTTTCGTGCGGTGTGCGCCGACACCTACCGGCGCTGGCTCGACCCGCAGCGCCACGTGCTCGTGCATCTGACCCGCCGCAAGCAGGGTCTTTTCATCGGCAAGGGCAATCCGAAGCGGATCGGCGGGCTCGGCGACCTTGCCCGCGACGACATCCGCTTCGTCAACCGCCAGCCGGGCTCGGGTACGCGGATGCTGCTAGATCTCGCGCTGCGCCGGCTCGGCGTGGACCCGGACCGCGTCAACGGCTATGCGTCGGCCGAGTTGACGCACTCGGCGATCGCCGCGTTCGTCGCGAGCGGCATGGCGGACATAGGCTTCGGCGTGGAGCCGGCCGCGCATCACTTCGGGCTCGACTTCATTCCGATCGTCGACGAGGACTACTACTTCGCGTGCGACCGCGCACACCTCGCTCGCGCGCCGCTCGCCACAGTGATCGATCTGCTGCGCGGCAGCGCGTTTCACCATCGGGTCGAGCAGCTCGACGGCTATGATCCGCGCGACTGCGGCAGGCTCGTCGATCTGGACGAGGGGCTCGGCGGTGCGCTCGCGTAACGGCGGCGTAAGCGCACGTAATCAGAAAAGCGATCGCGGATGGCGCGCGCCGCTGCGAAGTGCGCCGGTTTCGGCTACCCTCTTGGCTTCGCATCCGCTCTAGCCGCGCGCCAAGACGCGCCGAACCGACATGAAAGCTCTGCTCCACGCATGTACCGTCGCTGCCGCGGCTGGTGTGCTTTGTGCCACCGTTTCTGTGGCCTTCGCGCAAAACTCCCCGGGCGTGCCAGGCGGCATCCTGAACGATGAATTCCGCCTCAACGAGCATCCGCAGATGCCGTTCGCCGCGTCCGCGCCGTCGGACAAGTATCAGCACGGCCAACGCTCGCATGCGCGCAAGCGCGGTGACCTGGGCGATCCGAATGGCTGCAATCTGCAGTGCCCGAAAGACGAATGAACGTTCGCCCGGGCTTTGCTCGATCGATGCTGACAATAAAAAACCCCGGCAGCGTTACGCTACCGGGGTTTTTTCAGGCCGTTCATCACGAACGCCCGAGTGTTTGGTGGAGGCGGCGGGAATCGAACCCGCGTCCAGAAGTCCTCTACGACCAGTTCTACATGTTTAGTTCTGTCTTTTGGTTTAACCGCAGCGACGCGGACGAACACGCTGCGCTACGGCGATTCACCAAATTTTCGACCCGGACGTCGTGACGCCGCCAAGGCTTAACTGACGTATATGACCTCTGTCGGTATTGCTACCGGTCTTGCGACACTAGCCCGTCAGTGAACTAGGCAGAGGACGGCGGCCCTTAGGCTGCCAGTGCGAACGTATCGTCGTTTGCAGTTACGTTTTTCCCATTGATTAACGAGGTGACGGGTCCTCGACATGCCCTAGCCGCTTCGCAACCCCTGTCGAAACCAGGTCGCCCCCGCGGTTCGTTGCTCATATCTATGAGCCAAAGGGGATTTTACAATAGATCGAGGGCCGCGTCGCGCCTCTTGGGTCGGCGCTAATGATGCAGCCAGGTAGCAAGTGTGTCGGACGCGCCGTTCAGTCGATCTGTCAGCCGATATCGCGCAGCAGCGTCTGCAACTCGGCCGTCGTTGCCACGACGTGCTGCGCGTGCCACCGTGTCGGCGGAATGTCGTTGCCGCAATAGCCGTACGCCGCGGCTACGGTCTTCATCCCGGCGGCAAAACCGGCCTGCACGTCGCGCAGATCGTCGCCGATATAGACGACGCGCTCGGGCGCGACGTCCAGCTCGCGGGCCGCGTGCAGCAGCGGCGCGGGGTGCGGTTTCGAATGCGGGGTCGTGTCGCCACTCACCACGCAGCCGGCGCGCTCCTCGAGCCCGAGTTGCGCCACAAGCGGCTCGGTGAGCCGCGCGACCTTGTTCGTGACGATGCCCCAGCGCACACCGCGCGCATCGAGTTCGTCGAGCACTTCCGCGATTCCCGGAAAGAGCGTCGTCTCGATGCACAGATCCGCTTCGTAGTTCGCCAGAAACTCCTCGCGCATCGATGCAAATTCGTGATGGTCCGGGCCGATGCCGAACGCGCCGCAGATAAGTCCGCGCGCTCCGGCCGAAGCCAGCGGGCGCAGATTTTCGAGCGGCACCATCTCGAGTCCTCGGTCGTGGCGCATCTTGTTGACGGCGGCGGCGAGGTCGGGCGCCGTGTCGGCAAGCGTGCCGTCGAGGTCAAAAAGCACGGCGAGGCAAAAGCCGAGCGTGTCGTCGTTGTCTTCGCGTTGCGGCAGGGAAGTCGGGTCGCTCATTGGTTCGTTTTGGATGCGGCGGGGCGGTTCTGGCAGGTCAGGCGTCGCGGCGGCAGGCGAGCATATAGTTGACGCTCGTGTCGGACGACAGCGCGAAATGCTTGCTGACCGGGTTGTATACGATGCCCTTGATGTCGGCCGTGCGCAGCTCCGCGGCGCGCGCGAAGCCGGCGAGTTCCGACGGGCGGATGAAGCGCGCGTAGTCGTGCGTGCCCTTCGGCAACATTCGCGCGATGTATTCGGCGCCGATCACCGCGAACAGATACGACTTCACGTTGCGATTCAGCGTGGAGAAAAACACCCAGCCACCCGGCTTGACAAGACTCTTGCAGGCCTCGACGATCGCGGCCGGCCGCGGCACGTGCTCGAGCATCTCCATGCAGGTGACCGCGTCATACGTGCCCGGTTCGCGCGCGGCCAGCGCCTCGGCGGCGATTTCTTCGTAATCGACGGTTACGCCACTTTCAAGACTGTGAAGATCGGCGACACCGAGTGCCTGCGTCGACAGGTCGATGCCCTTCACTTGAGCGCCCAGACCCGCCATCGATTCCGACAGGATGCCGCCGCCGCAGCCGATATCGAGCACCTTTTTGCCGGCAAGATGCGCGTGCGCATCGATCCAGCGCAGGCGAATCGGATTCAGTTCGTGCAGCGGTTTGAATTCGGCGTTCGGGTCCCACCAACGATGCGCGAGGTCGCTGAATTTCTGTAGTTCGTGGGGATCGGCGTTGGTCATGGCGAAGGCTGCCTCGATGAAAGCGGTGAGCGGACGCTCGAGGATAAACCCTGAGTATATAGGGCGAGAGAAAGGGCGGCAAAAGCACGGCGGCTAGCGGGTGCTGATGCGCGCCCACGCATAAAAAAAGCCCCGCCGAAGCGGGGCTTTCGATACTGCGGTAATTTTCCAGCTTACTGCTTCGGCGTGCCGACAACTTCGACTTCCACGCGACGGTCCGGTGCGAGGCAGGCGATGAGTTGCTTGCGGTTCTTCTGGTTGCAACCGGTGGTAACCGGGTTGCGACGGCCCTTGCCTTCCGTGTAGATACGGTTGGCTTCGACGCCCTTGCTGACCAGGAAGGCCTTCACAGCTTGAGCGCGGCGCAGCGACAGACGGTCGTTGTAGGCGTCCGAACCGATGCGGTCGGTGTGACCCGTAGCGACGACGACTTCGAGGTTGATGCCCTGGATCTTCGATGCCAGTTCGCTCAGACGTTCCTTGCCAGCCGGCTTCAGGATTGCCTTGTCGAAATCGAACAGCGCATCGGCTTGATACGTAATCTTTTGGCTGGTGATGGCCGGAGCGGGAGCGACCGGTGCCGGCGGGGTCGGAGCTTGAGCAACGAGGGCGCCGTCGCACTTGGCGTTAGCCGTTGCGGGCGTCCAGAATGCATCGCGCCAGCAAAGCTCGTTCGTGCCGTTCATCCACACGTATTCGCCAGTACCATTCACCCAGTTATCGTTGGTAGCCTGTCGCGACGCCGGCACCGACTGGGCCATGGCGGATGCAGCCATAACTGCGGTAGCTGCAATGAACGCGAGCTTTGAAAGTTTATTCATATTTCTCCTCTCGAAATTGAGATTACCGCAGGTTTACTGCGAGCCTGTTGACGAAGACCAGTCATACATTGCTCGAAGTATAACATTGGTGCGGAACAAAAACCGTCTGTGTAGACTTCGAGCAGTGTCTGACTCTTTGTGCGTTGGCATTTTGCCATATCGTTCCCTTCCGACGAAAAAAAAATCCGCCCCCGATCAAATCCCCCTCCAATTGTGGTGCATGCGCAACAAATGTTTTCTCCGTGAATGGTCCGCCAGCTGTGGCTGAGCGGCGAATCGGCCCGACGCACGAATCGCGCCTGACGGCACCCAACTCCGGCTGTCGGCGAGGTGTTGGCGGGGTCCGCCTCTAATATGTATACGTACCGTCGCTGGGCGTGAATGCGCGCCATGTTAGAATCGCGTGATGCGTTGCGCCTGCAATGCTTACGCGAAGATGCGGCGAACCCGCGCCTTCGCACGTAAAAGATACGGATAATGGATCAATTCGCCAAAGAGACTCTGCCAATCTCCCTTGAGGAGGAAATGCGCCGTTCGTATCTCGATTACGCGATGAGCGTGATCGTAGGGCGAGCGCTTCCCGATGTGCGCGATGGCCTGAAGCCGGTGCACCGGCGCGTGCTATACGCGATGCACGAGCTGAACAACGACTGGAACCGCGCCTACAAGAAGTCGGCGCGTATCGTCGGCGACGTTATCGGTAAATACCATCCGCACGGCGACACCGCTGTCTACGACACGATCGTCCGGATGGCGCAGGACTTCTCGCTGCGCTACATGCTCGTCGACGGTCAGGGGAACTTCGGTTCGGTCGACGGCGACAATGCCGCGGCGATGCGTTACACCGAAATCCGCATGGCGAAGATCGGCCACGAGTTGCTGGCCGACATCGACAAAGAGACGGTCGACTTCGTGCCGAACTACGACGGCAGCGAAAACGAACCGGCCATCCTGCCCGCGCGCATCCCTAATCTGCTGATCAATGGCTCGTCCGGCATCGCGGTCGGCATGGCGACCAACATCCCGCCGCACAACCTCAACGAAGTCGTCGACGCGTGTCAGCATGTGCTGCAAAACCCACAAGCGACGATCGACGAACTGATCGAGATCATCCCCGCGCCCGACTTCCCGACCGCGGGCATCATCTACGGCGTGGCCGGCGTGCGCGATGGCTATCGCACCGGTCGCGGCCGCGTCGTGATGCGCGCGCTCACGCATTTCGAGGAAATCGATCGCGGCCAGCGCATGGCGATCATCGTCGACGAGTTGCCGTACCAGGTGAACAAGCGCTCGCTGCTCGAGCGCATCGCCGAGCTTGTCAACGAGAAGAAGCTCGAAGGCATTTCCGACATCCGCGACGAGTCCGACAAGAGCGGCATGCGTGTCGTGATCGAGCTCAAGCGCGGCGAAGTGCCCGAAGTCGTGCTGAACAATCTGTACAAGGCGACCCAGCTTCAGGACACCTTCGGCATGAACATGGTCGCGCTTGTCGACGGCCAGCCGAAGCTGCTGAATCTGAAGGAAATGCTGACCTGCTTCCTGTCGCATCGCCGGGAAGTGCTGACGCGGCGCACGGTCTACGAACTGCGCAAGGCCCGCGAACGTGGCCATGTGCTCGAAGGTCTCGCGGTTGCGCTCGCGAATATCGACGAATTCATCGCGTTGATCAAGGCCGCGCCGACGCCGCCTATCGCCAAGCAGGAACTGATGTCGCGCGCGTGGGACTCGTCACTTGTGCGCGAAATGCTGTCGCGAGCCGAGACCGAAAACGTGACGGCCGGCGGCCGCGAAGCTTACCGTCCGGAAGGCCTGAATCCGTCGTTCGGCATGCAAGCCGACGGCCTCTATCGTCTGTCCGATACCCAGGCGCAGGAAATCCTGCAGATGCGTCTGCAGCGCCTCACTGGTCTGGAGCAGGACAAGATCATCGGCGAATACCGCGACGTGATGGCGCAGATCGCCGACCTGCTGGACATTCTGGCTCGCCCGGAACGCATTTCGGCCATCATCGTCGACGAACTGACGTCGATCAAGGCCGAATTCGGCGATGCGCGGCGCTCGAAGATCGAGCTGAACGCAACCGAGCTGAACACCGAAGACCTGATCACGCCGCAGGAAATGGTCGTGACGATGTCGCACGCGGGCTACGTAAAATCGCAGCCGCTGTCCGAATATCGAGCCCAGAAACGCGGTGGTCGCGGCAAGCAGGCCACTTCCATGAAGGAAGACGACTGGATCGACACGCTGTTCATCGCCAATACGCATGACCACATCTTGTGCTTCTCGAACCGCGGCCGCGTGTACTGGGTCAAGGTCTACGAAGTGCCGCAGGGCTCGCGCAATTCGCGCGGCCGTCCGATCGTCAATATGTTCCCGCTGCAGGAAGGCGAAAAGATCACGGTCGTGCTGCCGGTCAAGGAATTCTCTGCCGACAAGTTCGTGTTCATGGCGACCGCGTTAGGAACGGTAAAAAAGACGCCGCTGGAAGCATTCAGCCGGCCGCTGCGCAAGGGTATTATTGCGGTCGGTCTCGATGAGGGCGATTACCTGATCGGCGCCGCGATCACCGATGGCCAGCATGACGTGATGTTGTTTTCGGATTCGGGCAAGGCAGTGCGCTTCGACGAAAACGACGTGCGTCCGATGGGCCGCGAAGCGCGCGGCGTGCGCGGCATGCAGCTCGAGGACGGACAGAACGTCATCGCGTTGCTGGTGGCCGGCGACGAACAGCAGTCGGTGCTCACCGCGACCGAGAACGGTTTCGGCAAGCGCACGCCGATCATCGAGTACACGCGACACGGCCGCGGCACGAAAGGCATGATCGCTATCCAGACCTCGGAGCGTAACGGCAAGGTGGTTGCCGCGACGCTCGTGGACCAGGAAGCCCAGATCATGCTGATCACCACGACGGGCGTGCTGATTCGCACGCGCGTGTCGGAAATTCGCGAAATGGGCCGCGCAACGCAAGGTGTTACACTCATCAGCCTTGACGAAGGGACCAAGCTGTCGGGTCTGCAACAGGTAGCTGAGGCCGAGGTCGAGGTCGAGTCGGAAAGCGACTCGGACGGCTCCGCTGAAGGCGATATCGGCGGTGAGAGCGGCGGCGCGGCTTGATCCGTGCCAGCTGCTTTCAGTCTCAGTTAATACGTTGAAGCTACGTTGCGGGTCACCGCGTATCTGGCCGGTACGCTTTCCCATGCGGCGTGCAGTCCAAGTTAATTTCTCTTAGGGAGTAGTGATGCAAAAACGATTCAAACAACTGATGTTGCTGGCTGCCATTGTGCCGACCTTCGCCATGGCTCAAGCGTTGCAGAACCAGGCGCCCGCGGCTCCTGCTGCCGCAGCAGCACCGGTTGATCCGGCCAAGCAGGCTGCCATCAAGGACTTGCTCGACGCCATCGACGCGCAGAAGCTCGTTGGCGCAATCGGCAACAGCGCGCAGATGCAGGCCAAGCAGCTCGTGCCGGCAATCCTGTCGGACGCGCTGACCGAGAATAAGACGATGACGGACAAGCAGAAGCAGGCCGCCGTGCCGTCGCTGCAGAAGAACGCGGTGCCGAAGCTGGTGGACAGCGCGGGCCAGGTGTTCGCAACTGACAGTTTCCGTCAGGACGCAATGCAAGCTCAGTACGACGCGTACGCGAAGTACTACAGCACGTCGGAAATCAAGGATCTGACCACGTTCTACAAGAGCCCGACCGGCCGCAAGTTCATCCAGGTGCAAGACCAGGTTGGCCGCGATGTCGTGAACGGCCTGATGCAGAAGTACATGCCGGAATCGATCAAGGCAACGCGTGACCAGGCCGATAAGGAAGTCGCGTCGGTCAAGCCGGCTGCCAAGTAAATCCGCTCGCAGGCTGTGCTGATCAGCCAGCCTGTGACTGCACCGCCGGGCCAACCGGCGTGGCGGCTTGGCGGCGACAATGCGATAATGGCTGTTTGCGCACTGGCGTAGACGGCCATTTTCTTTTTCGGCGAGCCATTTCGCAGATCTCTTCGCCGATTCCCGCGCGACTCTGCTTTTCGCGCCCGCTTCCAGGACCTCACATGCGCGTCTTTAATTTTGCCGCCGGCCCGGCGGCCATGCCCGAAGAAGTGCTGCGCCAGGCAGCCGACGAGATGCTGAATTGGCAGGGCAGTGGTATGAGCGTGATGGAAATGAGCCATCGCGGCAAGGAGTTCATGTCGATCCACGAGGAAGCGCTGACCGACCTGCGCGAACTGCTGCAGGTGCCGGCAAGCCACCGGATTCTGTTCCTGCAGGGGGGCGGACTCGGCGAAAACGCGATCGTGCCCATGAACCTGCTCGGCTCGAAACCGCGCGCGGATTTCGTCGTGACGGGCTCGTGGTCGCAGAAGTCGTTCAAGGAAGCGCAGAAATACGGCAGCGTGCACCTGGCTGCGAGCGGCCAGACGGCCGAGGGCTTCACCCGCGCGCCGGCGCGCTCGGAATGGCAGCTCTCGGACGATCCGGCCTACGTGCACCTGTGCACGAACGAGACCATTCACGGCGTCGAAACGTTCGAGATTCCCGACCTCGGCGATATTCCGCTCGTCGCGGACGCGTCGTCGCATATCCTGTCGCGCCCAATGGACATCGCCAAGTACGGTGTGCTGTTCGGGGGGGCGCAGAAAAACATCGGCATGGCCGGCGTGACGGTCGTGATCGTGCGCGAGGACATGCTCGATCGCGCGATGCCGATCTGCCCGTCGGCGTTTGAATGGAAGACCGTCGCGGAAAACAATTCGATGTACAACACGCCGCCCACCTATGCAATCTATATCGCCGGGCTCGTGTTCAAGTGGTTGAAGAAGCTGGGCGGCCTCACGGCGATGGAGGCGCGCAACCTCGAAAAAGCGAAGCTGTTGTACGACACGATCGACTCGAGCAGCTTCTATCTGAACAAGGTCGAGCGTGGCTCCCGCTCACGGATGAACGTACCGTTCTTCCTCGCCGATGAGTCGCGCAACGAAGATTTCCTGTCCGGCGCGAAAGCGCGGGGATTGGTGCAGCTAAAGGGCCACAAGTCCGTCGGCGGCATGCGGGCGTCGATTTATAACGCCGTCCCGCTCGAAGGCGTCAAAGCGCTTGTCGAATACATGAAGGAATTCGAACAGCGCAGCGCCTGAGTCACACTGACCGGCAGGTGTGCGCATCTTTTCCAGCAGTTACCCGGCAGAGCCGTTTTACGCATGGACGACGAACTCAATACACGACTCAAACCTCTGCGTGATCGCATCGACGCGCTCGACGCGCAGCTGATCGCGCTGCTGAACCAGCGTGCGTCGGTCGCGCTCGAAGTCGGCGAGGTCAAGAAGCATTTCAACGCGCCGGTGTTCCGACCCGAGCGCGAGATGCAGGTGATCGCGCGCCTGCAGGAAATGAACGCGGGGCCGCTCGCGGATGAACACATTAGCGCCATCTGGCGCGAGATCATGGCCGCAAGCCGCGCGCTCGAAAAGGCGATCAAAGCCGCGTACCTCGGGCCGGTAGGGACCTATAGCGAACAGGCGATGCACGAGTACTTCGGTCAGTCGATCGAAGGCCTGCCGTGCCCGTCAATCGACGAAGTGTTCCGCTCCGTCGAGGCGGGCGCCGCCGACTACGGCGTCGTGCCCGTCGAGAATTCGACCGAAGGCGCGGTATCGCGCACGCTGGATCTGCTGCTGCAAACGCAGCTGACCATCGGCGGCGAACTCGCTTTGCCGATCCGTCACAACCTGCTTACGCAGAACGGGCTCGCTGGCGTCACGCGCGTATGCGCGCATGCGCAGGCGCTCGCGCAGTGCCAGCGCTGGCTGTCGACGAACGCGCCGCACCTTGAGCGCCAGGCGGTCTCGAGCAATGCGCAAGCCGCGCGGATGGCGGCCGAAGATTCGACCGTCGCGGCCATCGCCGGCGACCGCGCCGCGATCCACTACGGTCTGCAGGTCACCAACGCGCTGATTCAGGACGATCCGCACAACCGCACGCGCTTCGTGATGATCGGCAAGCAGCCGACCGGTCCGAGCGGCTACGACCAGACCTCGCTGATCGTGTCGGTCGTGAACGAACCGGGCGCGATGGTCAAGCTGCTCGAGCCGCTCGCGCGCCACGGCGTGTCGATGACGCGTTTCGAATCGCGCCCGGCGCGCGTCGGCACGTGGGAGTACTACTTCTATATCGACGTCGAAGGCCATCGCGACGATCCGGCCGTGGCCGCCGCGCTCGCCGGGCTCGGCGAGAAGGCCGCGTTCCTGAAGATACTCGGCTCGTATCCGCGCGCCCGCTAAGGGCGGGCAGCGGAGACCGGGCGGCGTCGCGTGCGTTGCCCGAACGCATATTTCACTATTCATCGTCGTTCGGAGATTTTCATGACAGCGTCTCTCGGCCCTTCCTATGTGCGAGCGATCGCGCCGTACATTGCCGGCAAGCCGATCTCGGAAGTGGCCCGCGAGTTCGGTCTCGAAGAGGCGAGCATCGTGAAGCTTGCATCGAACGAGAATCCGCTCGGCATGCCGGAATCCGCGCAGCGCGCGATGGCGCAGGCGATCGCCGATCTCGGCCGCTATCCGGACTCGAACGGTTTCGAGCTGAAGGCGGCGCTCGCCGCGCGCTACGGCGTGCCGGCCGAGTGGATCACGCTCGGCAACGGCAGCAACGACATCCTCGAACTCGCCGCGCACGCGTTCGTCGAGAACGGCCAGGCGGTCGTGTTCTCGCAGTACTCGTTCGCGGTCTATGCGCTCGCGACGCAAGGCGTCGGCGCGCGCGCGATCGTCGTGCCGGCCGTGCGCTATGGTCACGACCTCGACGCGATGCGCGCCGCGATCGACGACGACACACGTCTCGTGTTCGTCGCAAATCCGAACAATCCGACCGGCACGTTCGTCGATGGTCCGACACTCGAGGCGTTCATCGACAAGGTGCCACGCCATGTGGTCGTCGTGCTCGACGAGGCGTACACCGAGTATCTGTCTGCGCATAAGCGCTACGACTCGATCGACTGGGTGCGCCGCTATCCGAACCTGCTTGTGTCGCGCACCTTTTCGAAGGCGTTCGGTCTCGCTGGCTTGCGCATCGGCTTCGCGATCGCAAAGCCCGAACTGACCGATCTGCTGAACCGTTTGCGTCAGCCATTCAACGTGAATACGCTCGCGCAAGCCGCGGCGGTTGCGGCGCTGAACGACAACGCGTTTCTGCAGAAGAGCGCGGCGCTGAACGCGCAGGGCTACCGGCTTCTGATCGACGCGTTCGACAGACTGGGCCTCGAATATGTGCCATCCGAAGGCAACTTCGTGCTCGTGCGCGTCGGCAGCGACGACGAGGCCGGCGCCCGGGTGAACCTCGCGCTGCTGAAGCAGGCCGTGATCGTGCGACCGGTCCACAACTACGGCTTGCCGCAGTGGCTGCGCGTCACGATCGGCTTGCCGCAGGAAAACGAGGCGTTCCTCGCGGCGCTCCAAAAAGCGCTTGCCGAGCCTGCCGCAGGATAAGCGTTGATCCTTGACCCCGCGCGTCGGCCGGCAGGAGCGGCGCGCTTATTGTCCGTATTGTGTGAGCGACGTGGCCGCGTTTTCTTTTGACAAGCTGGTGATTTTCGGTGTCGGCCTGATCGGCGGATCGCTCGCGCGCGCGTTGCGTGAACGCGGCGAGGCCGGCGGAGCGCGCACGGTAATTGGCGTGGGACGGACGTCCGCCTCGAGCGAACGCGCGTTGGCGCTCGGTGTGATCGACGGCGCCGCGGCGCTCCACGACGACGTCGCACTGCGCGACGCGCTCGCGGGCGCGGACTTCGCGCTGCTCGCGGCGCCGGTCGCGCAGACGCAGCCGCTGCTCGAGCGTATCGCGCCGCATCTCGACGCCAGTACGATCGTCACCGATGCGGGCAGCACCAAGTCCGACGTGGTCGCCGCCGCACGCGCAGCGCTCGGCGCGCGGATCGGCCAGTTCGTGCCGGGGCATCCGATCGCCGGCCGCGAGTCGAGCGGTGTCGATGCCGCGTTGCCCGAGCTGTACGTGAACCGCAACGTCGTGCTGTGCCCGCTGCCGGAGAACACGCCGGCATCGGTCGAGCGCGTCGCTGCGATGTGGCGCGCCACCGGTGCATTGGTGCGGGACATGACGCCGCAGCAGCACGACCGCGTGTTCGCCTCCGTCAGTCATCTGCCGCACGTGCTGTCGTTCGCGCTCGTCGAGCAGATCCTCAGTTCGCCCGACGCCGCGTTGAAGTTCTCGTTCGCGGCGGGCGGATTTCGCGACTTTACGCGCATCGCCGCGTCGAGTCCGGAAATGTGGCGCGACGTATGTGTCGCCAATCGTGCGGCGCTGCTCGACGAACTTGACGGCTACACCGCGGTGCTCGCGCGCCTGCGCGCGGCGATCGAAGCCGGCGACGGCGCCGCGCTCGAAGCGGTGTTCGCGCGCTCGCGCGTCGCACGCAGTCAGTGGCAGGAGCAGCGCGCGGCTGGTGTGGCCGACAGCGATGCGTCGAAATAACCGGAAACTGGACTCATCATGGAATTCCTCGATCTCGGACCCTTTTCCCGTGCGTCCGGCACGGTTCGTCTGCCCGGCTCGAAGAGCATCTCGAACCGCGTGCTGCTGCTTGCCGCGCTCGCCGAAGGCGAGACGACGATCACGAACCTGCTCGATTCCGACGACACCCGCGTGATGCTCGACGCGCTCGAAAAGCTCGGCGTACGCTTGAAGCGCGACGGCGACACCTGCGTCGTGAGCGGCACGCGCGGCGCGTTCACCGCGCGTACGGCCGACCTGTTCCTCGGCAACGCGGGCACGGCGGTGCGCCCGCTGACCGCGGCGCTCGCCGTGAATGGCGGCGACTACCGGATCCACGGCGTGCGGCGCATGCACGAGCGGCCGATCGGCGATCTCGTCGACGGTCTGCGCCAGATCGGTGCGAAGATCGACTACGAGCAGAACGACGGCTATCCGCCGCTGCGCATCCGCCCCGCGCAGATCACGGCCGACGCGCCGATCCGCGTGCGTGGCGATGTGTCGAGCCAGTTCCTGACTTCGCTGTTGATGACACTGCCGCTGTTGCGCACATCGAGCGGCGTCACCACCGTGCAGGTCGACGGCGAGCTGATCTCCAAGCCGTACATCGAGATCACGATCAAGCTGATGGAGCGCTTCGGCATCAAGGTCGAGCGTCACGGCTGGCACCAGTTCGTGGTGCCGGCGGGGCAGCGGTATCAGTCGCCGGGCACGATCATGGTGGAAGGGGATGCGTCGTCGGCGTCGTATTTTCTCGCCGCCGGTGCGCTCGGCGGCGGGCCTCTGAAAGTGGAAGGCGTGGGCCGCGCGAGCATCCAGGGCGATGTCGGCTTTGCCGATGCGCTCATCAAAATGGGCGCGAACCTGCAGATGGGCGACGACTGGATCGAAGTGCGCGGTGTCGGCAACGACCACGGCAAGCTCGATCCGATCGACATGGATTTCAACCTGATCCCCGACGCGGCGATGACGATCGCCGTCGCCGCGCTGTTCGCGGACGGCACGACCACGCTGCGCAACATCGGGAGCTGGCGCGTGAAGGAAACCGACCGCATCGCCGCGATGGCGACCGAGCTGCGCAAGGTCGGCGCGAAGGTGCAGGAGGGCGAGGATTTCCTCGTCGTCACGCCGCCCGAAAAGCTGATCGCAAATGCCGCGATCGACACCTACGACGATCACCGCATGGCGATGTGCTTCTCGCTCGTGAGTCTGGGCGGCGTGCCGGTGCGCATCAACGACCCGAAGTGCGTCGGCAAGACGTTCCCCGATTATTTCGAGCGCTTCGCCGCGCTCGCGCATCCCTGATTCAACCCAGATTCGCGTGCGAATCGCCTGACGTGCGACTTTTTCGATGAAACCGACCCGTCCCTTTCACCAGACGCCCGTCATTACGATCGACGGCCCGAGCGCCTCCGGCAAAGGCACTGTGGCCGCGATGGTGGCCGCCAACCTCGGCTTTCACCTGCTCGACAGCGGCGCGCTATACCGGCTCGCGGCACTCGCGAGTCTGCGTTACGGCATCGCACCGGACGACGTCGACGCACTTGTCGAACTGATCGACGACCTCCATATCACGTTTCGCGAGGGGCTCGCGCAGCTCGACGGCGTCGACGTATCGGCAGAAATTCGCGCCGAGGAAGTGGGCAGTCGCGCCTCGGCGATCGCCGTGCACGCGCCGGTGCGAGCCGCGCTGGTGGCGCGTCAGCGCGCCTTTCGCAAAGAGCCGGGGCTCGTCGCCGACGGTCGCGACATGGGGACTGTAATCTTCCAGGACGCCGTGCTAAAGGTGTTCATGACCGCGAGCGTCGAGGCCCGCGCGACGCGGCGGCATAAGCAATTGATCCAAAAAGGATTTTCTGCTAATATAGATGACTTGCTCCGGGATTTGCGTGAGCGCGACGAGCGTGACAGTCAGCGCGCGGCCGCGCCGCTCAAGCCCGCGGCGGATGCAAAACTGCTTGATACCTCGGCATTGTCGATCGACCAGGCGGTCGAGCAGGTGGTGCAATGGTATGAAGCGCTGGTCCCCCATGCGTAACTGAAAACGGTTACGCTGCAGCGGCCAGACAGCGGCAGTTCCGTTGTTGGTACGTGCTTCGCGATGGTCGCGAAGCGTTGTTTTTAACCCTTTAACCCCGCGTGGCATTCGCGTATTTGCCGCAGTTGCTCGCTGATCCGGTGAGCCAGGCGCTGCGAAGACCATGCAAACTCTGATTTTTATGTCCGACCTGCAAACCTCTACCCCGAATACCGAATCTTTTGCGGCTCTGTTCGAAGAGTCGCTGACCAAGCAGGACATGCGCGCTGGCGAAGTGATCTCCGCCGAAGTCGTGCGTGTCGACCACAACTTCGTGGTCGTGAACGCTGGTCTGAAGTCCGAAGCCTACATCCCGCTAGAAGAGTTCCTGAACGACGCGGGCGAGGTAGAAGTGCAGGCGGGCGACTTCGTTTCCGTCGCGATCGACGCACTGGAAAACGGCTATGGCGACACGATCCTGTCGCGTGACAAGGCGAAGCGTCTGGCTTCGTGGCTGTCGCTGGAAAAGGCGCTGGACAACAACGAACTCGTGACCGGCACGATCACGGGCAAGGTCAAGGGTGGCATGACCGTGATGGTCAACGGCATCCGCGCGTTCCTGCCGGGTTCGCTGGTTGACACGCGTCCGGTCAAGGACACGACTCCGTACGAAGGCAAGACGCTCGAATTCCGCGTCATCAAGCTGGACCGCAAGCGTAACAACGTCGTGCTGTCGCGCCGCGCCGTCATCGAGGCAACGCAAGGCGAAGAGCGCGCGAAGCTGCTGGAAACGCTGAAGGAAGGCGCGATCGTCGAAGGCGTGGTCAAGAACATCACCGACTACGGCGCGTTCGTGGACCTCGGCGGTATCGACGGCCTGCTGCACATCACCGACATCGCGTGGCGTCGTGTGCGTCACCCGAGCGAAGTTCTGTCGGTTGGCCAGGAAGTCACCGCGAAGATCCTCAAGTTCGACCAGGAAAAGAACCGCGTTTCGCTCGGTATCAAGCAACTGGGCGACGATCCGTGGGAAGGCATCTCGCGCCGTTACCCGTCGGGCACGCGTCTGTTCGGTAAGGTCACCAACATCACCGACTACGGCGCGTTCGTCGAAGTTGAATCGGGCATCGAAGGCCTTGTCCACGTGTCGGAAATGGACTGGACCAACAAGAACGTTGCTCCGTCGAAAGTTGTCCAGTTGGGCGACGAAGTCGAAGTCATGGTTCTCGAAATCGACGAAGACCGCCGTCGTATCAGCCTCGGCATGAAGCAATGCAAGCCGAACCCGTGGGACGACTTCAGCCGCAACTTCAAGAAAGGCGACAAGATCAGCGGCGCTATCAAGTCGATCACCGACTTCGGCGTGTTCATCGGTCTGCCGGGCGGCATCGACGGCCTGGTTCACCTGTCGGATCTGTCGTGGAGCGAAACCGGCGAGGAAGCCGTTCGCAAGTACAAGAAGGGCGACGAAGTGGAAGCGATCGTTCTCGGCATCGACGTCGAGAAGGAACGCATTTCGCTGGGTATCAAGCAGCTCGAAGGCGACCCGTTCAGCAACTACGTTGCAATGAACGACAAGGGCTCGGTCGTCGACGGTACCGTCAAGTCGGTGGACGCGAAGGGCGCTGTTGTGCAGCTGTCGGGTGAAGTCGAAGGCTATCTGCGTGCTTCGGAAATCGCGCAAGACCGCGTGGAAGACGCTCGCAACGTGCTGAAGGAAGGCGACAAAGTCAACGCGATGGTCATTAACATCGATCGCAAATCGCGTGGCATCAACCTGTCGATCAAGGCGAAGGATTCGGCTGAGCAGCAGGAAGCCATCCGCGGCCTCGCTGCTTCCGATTCGAGCGCAGCCGCTACCGGCACGACGAACCTCGGTGCGTTGCTGAAGGCTAAGCTCGACGGCCAAAACCAGTAAGCCTGAGAGGTCTGCTGCAGTATGACCAAATCGGAATTGGTCGCCCAACTGGCTACGCGATTTCCGCAACTGGTTCTCAAAGATGCGGATTTCGCGGTGAAGACGATGCTCGATGCGATGTCGGAGGCGCTTGCCAAAGGTCACCGCATCGAAATTCGTGGCTTCGGCAGCTTCGGCCTCAACCGCCGTCCCTCCCGCGTCGGACGCAATCCGAAGTCGGGCGAGAAGGTGCTGGTACCCGAGAAGTACGTACCGCACTTCAAGCCGGGCAAGGAATTGCGCGAGCGGGTGGATCGTCGCGCGGGGGAACCGCTGAAGGCCGACGAGCCGGATGACGACCTTTAATGACTCCGCTGTATGTCTTGCAGCGTGGCATAGCTAGCGTCAGCGGCCAAAGCCAGTCGTCAAAAGACCAGGAAAAGCGCCTTCGGGCGCTTTTTTTTTTGTCCATGGTTTCAGGGCGCATTCCGGTACGACCGTTGCATTTCGCGAATCGCCCGTAAGTGCTTGGTCCCGCCACGCGCTGCCCAGCCGCGAGGGCATCCATTACAATACGGGTCACTTCGGCGCGGGCAACACCGTGGCGCGACGCGTCATCGAGCCGGCGTCACACCGCAACTGCCGTCAAGAGATCCTCTTCATGAAATTTATCGTCTGGCTGATCCGCGTGCTGGTGTTCGTGCTGCTGCTTGTGCTGGCGCTCTCCAACACGCAACCCGCTACGCTGAATTTCCTCGCTGGCTACGTCTGGTCGGCGCCTCTGATTCTGATCGGTCTCGCGTTTTTCGTGATCGGCTTGCTCGCGGGGCTCGTGTCGGCGATGCCGGCCGTCGTGCGTCTGCGCATGGAGAATGGTCGGCTCAGGCGCGAACTGCGCGTGGCGCGCGAAGCCCCGGCCGTCGTCGAGCAGCCGCCGCTGCCACCGCTGATCTGAGCTGTCTTGCGCCGCGCGCTCTGAGCGCGGCTTTTCGTTTCCGCTTCCGGCACATTTGCATTAATCGCATGGATCTAGACTTCTGGTGGCTGCTGGTCATACCCGTCGCGTTCGCGCTCGGCTGGATGGCCGCGCGCTACGACCTCAAGACGCTGCTGTCCGAAAGCGCCAACCTGCCGCGTTCGTATTTTCGCGGCCTGAACTTCCTGCTCAACGAACAGCCCGACCAGGCGATCGACGCATTCATCGAAGTCGTCAAGCTCGACCCTGAAACGGTCGAACTACACTTCGCGCTCGGCAATCTGTTCCGCCGGCGCGGCGAAACGGACCGCGCGATCCGCGTGCATCAGAATCTGTTGAGCCGCGCGGACCTGCCTGTCAGTGAGCGCGATCACGCGCTGTACGAGCTCGGCCAGGACTTCCTGAAAGCGGGTCTGCTGGACCGTGCCGAAGAAACCTTCCGCTCGCTGCAGGCGGGCGATTACGCACTCGGCGCTCAACGCGCGCTATTGACGATCTACGAGATCGAGAAGGACTGGGTCAAGTCGATCGATACCGCGCGACACCTCGAAACGATGGGCGCACCGTCGCTCGACAAGGAAATCGCGCAGTTCCATTGCGAACTTGCTCAGGAAGCGCTGCAGCAGAACAACCCGGACGAAGCGCGTCATCAGCTCGGGCTCGCGCTGAAGGCTAACCCCACCAACGTGCGCGCGACGATCCTGTTCGGTGATGTCGACGCGGCCGGCGGCGGGCCGGAAGCGGCGATCGGGCAATGGCGCGGCGTCGAGGAGCAGAATCCCGCGTATCTGCCGCTCGTCGCCGAGAAGATCATGAAGGCTTATGAAGCGCTTGGCCGCGCGCAGGAGGGCGCTGATCTGCTGACCACGTGGGTCGACCGTCATCCGAGCAACGATCTGCTCGACGTCGCGTATCAGCACGTCGCGTCGCTGCGCGGCGCCGATGCCGCGCATGCGCTCGCGCGCACGCAAATGCAGAAGTCGCCGAATCTGGCCGGCATGACGCGCCTGCTCGAAGCACAACAGGCCGTCGCCGAAGAGCCGCGGCGCAGCGAGCTCGAGCTCATGCGCACACTGATCCGCCAGCGCACCAAGAATCTGCCGCGCTACACGTGCCAGAATTGCGGTTTCAGGGCGCGGCTTTTCTACTGGCAGTGCCCGGGTTGCAGCGGTTGGGAAACCTATGCGCCGCGCCGCGTCGAGCCGATTACCGCGTCGAACTGACGCCGCACGGGCCGCGTTGGCCGCGTCGGCCCTGATTGCCGCGCGACCACCCGTGACCTTCGCAACGAATTTATCGCCGGTCTCATAACCGGCATTCATCACCGGAACCTTCAACCGGAAAGCGTATGAAAATCACCATTATCGGCACCGGCTATGTGGGCCTTGTCACCGGCGCGTGTCTCGCTGAAATCGGCAACGACGTCTTCTGTCTCGACGTCGATCAGCGCAAGATCGACATCCTCAACAAAGGCGGTGTGCCGATTCACGAACCGGGCTTGCAGGAGATGATCGCCCGCACGCGCGCGGCCGGCCGCATTACGTTCTCAACCGATGTTGCGGCGAGCGTCGCGCACGGCGACGTGCAGTTCATCGCGGTCGGCACGCCGCCCGACGAAGACGGCTCCGCCGACCTGCAATACGTGCTCGAGGCCGCGCGCAACATCGGCCGTACGATGAACGGTTTCAAGGTGATCGTCGACAAATCGACGGTGCCGGTCGGCACCGCGCAGCGCGTGCGCGCGGTGATCGACGAAGAACTGGCCAAGCGCGGGCTCGCCGGCAGCGCGCAGCATCGCTTCTCGGTCGTGTCGAACCCCGAGTTCCTGAAGGAAGGCGCGGCCGTCGACGACTTCATGCGCCCCGATCGCATCGTGATCGGCATCGACGAAGACGAACCGGGGGTGCGCGCGCGCGAAATGATGAAGCGTCTGTATGCGCCCTTCAACCGCAATCACGAGCGCACACTGTACATGGACGTACGCTCGGCCGAATTCACGAAGTACGCGGCAAACGCGATGCTCGCGACGCGCATCTCGTTCATGAACGAGATGTCGAATCTCGCCGATAAGGTCGGCGCCGACATCGAAGCGGTGCGTCGCGGCATCGGTTCCGATCCGCGCATCGGCTATCACTTCCTGTATGCGGGCTGCGGCTATGGCGGCTCGTGCTTCCCGAAGGACGTGCAGGCGTTGATCCGCACCGCGAGTGAAAGCGGCCATAACCTGCGCATTCTTGAGGCGGTCGAGGAGGTGAACGGCCGGCAGAAGGACGTGCTCGTGAACAAGGTCACCGCGAAGCTCGGCGAGGATCTGAGGGGCCGTGCGTTCGCGGTGTGGGGTCTCGCGTTCAAGCCGAATACCGACGACATGCGCGAGGCGCCGAGCCGTCGCGTGATCGGCGAGTTGCTCGCGCGCGGCGCAAACGTGCGCGCGTACGATCCAGTCGCCGTGACCGAGGCGCGTCGCGTATTCGCGATGGATCTCGAGGCGGCGCCCGAGCAGCTCGAGCGCCTCACGTTTGCGAGCACCCAGGACGAAACACTGATCGGCGCCGACGCGCTCGTGATCGTGACCGAATGGAAAGAGTTCAAGAGTCCTGATTTCGTGCATCTGAAATCGGTGCTGAAGACACCGCTGATTTTCGACGGCCGCAATCTGTACGAACTGGACGCGATGACCGAGCTCGGTATCGACTACCACGCCATTGGACGCCCCTATGCCCAACCCTCTGAACTTCCGGCCGATGCCTGAGTCCATGCCCGCGGCGCCTGCGTCCGCGGCGGCGCAGAAGCTCCCGATCGTGCCGCGCGCGCAGCTCAACGCAGCGCGCGTGCTGGTGGTCGGCGACGTGATGCTCGACCGTTACTGGTTCGGCGACGTGAACCGCATCTCTCCTGAGGCGCCCGTGCCGGTCGTGCACGTGCAGCGCCAGGAAGATCGGCTGGGCGGCGCGGCGAACGTCGCGCGCAACGCGGTCGCGCTCAGCGCCCAGGCGGGGCTTTTGTGCGTGGTCGGTCATGACGAGCCCGGCGAGCGCATCGTGCAGCTGCTCGGCGAAAGCGGCGTGACGCCGCATCTCGAACGCGATCCGGCTTTGCTGACGACGATCAAGCTGCGCGTGCTGTCGCGTCAGCAACAGTTGCTGCGCGTCGACTTTGAAAACTCGCCGGCACATGAGGTGCTGCTCGCGGGCCTCGCGCGTTTCGACGAACTGCTGCCGACATACGACGTGATCCTGATGTCCGACTACGCGAAGGGCGGCCTCACGCACGTGACGCAAATGATCGCGAAGGCGCATGCGGCCGGCAAACCGGTGCTCGTCGATCCGAAGGGCGACGACTGGGAGCGCTATCGCGGCGCGACGCTGATCACGCCGAATCGCGCGGAATTGCGCGAGGTCGTCGGACAATGGAAGTCCGAGGAAGATTTGATCGCTCGCGTCACGAAGCTGCGCGCCGAACTTCAGTTCAAGGCGTTGCTGCTCACGCGCTCGGAGGAGGGCATGACGCTCTTCTCAGACGACGGCATCCTCCACGCGTCGGCCGTTGCGCGCGAAGTGTATGATGTCTCGGGCGCCGGCGACACCGTGATCGCGACGCTCGCCGCGATGCTCGGCGCGGGTCTTTCGTTGGTCGACGCCGTCGGGCTCGCGAATCGCGCGGCCGGCATCGTGGTCGGCAAACTCGGCACCGCCACCGTCGACTACGACGAACTCTTTTCCTGATGCAGCCCGCGGGGCCCCGTCGTCCTGACGGGCCAGTGCACCCCGCGCGGTGTTGACCGAACGAAGCTCACTATCGCAGGATCATCATGACCGTAATCGTCACCGGCGCGGCCGGTTTTATCGGCAGCAATCTCGTCAAGGCGCTCAACGAGCGCGGCGAACAACGCATCGTCGCCGTCGATAACCTGACGCGCGCGGACAAGTTCAGGAATCTGGTCGACTGCGAAATCGACGACTATCTCGACAAAACCGAATTCGTCGAGCGCTTCCGGCGCGGCGACTTCGGCAAGGTGCGCGCGATCTTCCATGAAGGCGCCTGCTCGGACACGATGGAAACCGACGGCCGCTACATGATGGACAACAACTATCGCTATAGCCGCGACGTGCTCGACGTCTGCCTCGCGCAGAACATCCAGTTTCTGTACGCGTCGTCGGCAGCGACGTATGGCGGCTCGAGCCGCTTCGTCGAGGAGCGCGAGGTCGAACAGCCGCTCAACGTATACGGCTATTCCAAGTTCCTGTTCGACCAGGTGATCCGCCGCGTGCTGCCCACCGCGAAAAGCCAGATAGCGGGCTTTCGTTATTTCAATGTGTACGGTCCGCGCGAAACGCATAAGGCGCGCATGGCGTCGGTCGCGTTTCACAACTTCAACCAGTTCCGCGCCGAGGGCAAGGTCAAACTGTTCGGCGAATACAACGGTTATGCGGCCGGTGAGCAGACGCGCGATTTCATCTCGGTCGAAGACGTCGTCAAGGTCAACCTGTTCTTCTTCGATCATCCGGAGAAGTCGGGCATTTTCAATCTCGGCACCGGCCGCGCGCAGCCGTTCAACGACATCGCGAGCACCGTGGTCAACACGCTGCGCGCGCTGAACAACGAGCCGGCGCTGTCGCTCGCGGATCAGGTGCAACGCGGGCTCATCGACTATATTCCGTTCCCCGACGCGCTGCGCGGCAAGTATCAGTGCTTCACCCAGGCCGATCAGTCGAAGCTGCGCGCGGCCGGCTACGACGCGCCGTTTCTGAGCGTGCAGGAAGGTGTCGATCGTTACGTGCGCTGGCTGTTCGGCCAGGTGTAATTTGTACGGCATCCTCTTTAAACTGGAATCTCCTGGCCGGTGATGGTCGCCGGGCAGTGGCAACAGGGAGATTCCAATATGTTTCGAAAAGTACTGGTTACCGCGGCGATGCTTGCCGCTTTCGGCCACGCCTATGCGGCGGTCGACGTCAACACGGCTAACGAAGACGCGCTGCGCGGCATCAAGGGCATCGGTCCTTCCAAAGCCAAAGCGATTCTCGACGAACGCAATGCGCACGGCCCATTCAAGGACGCGGCCGATCTCGGCAAGCGCGTCAAGGGCATGGGTGGCCACACCATCGAGCGCCTGCAGGCGGAGGGTCTCGCTATCGGACCGGCTGGCGCGGCTGCTAGCACGCAGGTTGCGGCAGCTGCAACGGGTAAGGAGCCGGCCGCTACGGCCGCTGCGGGCGCCGCGCAGAAGGGCGCTGCCGCCGTGGCGGTGAAGAAGTAAGCGGTCGCGGGCCTTGTGCATGCCATGCTGACGTGCGGTTTGCAATGCGCGAGGTTCGCGAAGGTCCGTTCCTTCGATTGATACACACGATTGCCCGCGGCTCGAAGCCGCGGGCGTTTTTTTGCGTAGCAACCCGCATGCATCCATGCGCGCACCAGGGCTGCAGGGCAACGTCGGACATCGTGGTTTAGAATCGATGCATTAAAGACCCTCTTTCGCGCATCGATCGCTAGACCCCATATGGCATACAAAACGATTGAAGACACGATCGGCAATACGCCGCTCGTACAACTCGTCCGGCTTCCCGACGACGAGATCCGCAGCCGCAACAATGTGATCCTTGCGAAGCTCGAGGGCAACAATCCGGCGGGCTCCGTGAAGGACCGCCCGGCGTTGTCGATGATCAAGAAGGCGGAAGCGCGCGGACGCATCAAGCCGGGCGACACGCTGATCGAATCGACGAGCGGCAACACCGGTATCGCGCTTGCGATGGCCGCAGCGGTCCGTGGCTACAAGATGGTGCTGATCATGCCGGAAGATCTGTCGGTCGAGCGCCGTCAGAGCATGGCCGCCTACGGCGCGCAAATCGTTCTGACGCCGGTCAAAGGCGGCATGGAGTACGCGCGCGATCTGGCCGAGCAGATGCAGCGCGAAGGCAAGGGCATCATCCTCGATCAGTTCGCGAACCCGGACAATCCGGCCTCGCATATCGAGGGCACAGGCCCGGAAATCTGGCGTGACACGGAAGGGCGCATCACACACTTCGTGTCGTCGATGGGCACGACCGGCACGATCATGGGCGTGTCCACGTATCTCAAAACGCAGAACCAGCAGATAGAAATCATCGGTGCGCAGCCCGAAGAGGGCTCGCGCATTCCGGGCATTCGCAAATGGCCGGAAGCATATCTGCCGAAGATTTTCGACCGCAGCCGCGTCGACCGCGTGGAGAACGTCGGTCAATCCGCGGCCGAGGCGATGGCTCGCCGCCTGGCGTCGGTCGAAGGTATCTTCGCGGGCATTTCGTCGGGCGGCGCGTGCGAAGTGGCGCTGCGCATCGCGCATCAGGTCGAGAACGCGACCATCGTGTTCATCGTCTGCGACCGCGGCGACCGCTATCTGTCCACCGGGGTGTTTCCCGCGTAAGCGGTTGGCTGGGGCCTTCGCGGGCGTGCGAGCCAATGAAAAGCGCCGGTCGAGCCGGCGCTTTTTTACGTCCTTTCACCGAGACGCGCATGGCGACTCGCGGCGCGACTCACTGCGAATCAGGGTTCGACTGATCCGGCTGACCTTGCGGCGCGCTGCCGTTGTTGGCCGCCTTCGCGGCATTCGCCGTGTCGATCGCTTCCATCTGCGCCTTGACCTTCTGGCCCAGCTGATACACCGCGAGCGCATAGAAGAAGCTACGGTTGTAGCGCGTGAGTACGTAGAAGTTCTTCAAGCCTAGTACGAACTCGGTGCCACGCCCCGGCGTCGGCAGATCGACCACCGTGACCGGCGTGCCCGCTTCGGAAGCGATATCGACGTTCGGCTCGTTCAGCACGAGCCCGGCGCGCAGCAACTGGTCGAGCGGCCAGTGCGGCTCCGGCTGACCATTGGCGGCCGCCTGTGCGACACCCAGGCTGCCCGCGTCCGAGCCGATTCCCCACACCACCGGCCGGCCGCTTTCCCAGCCATTCTGACGCAGATAGTTCGCGACGCTGCCGATCGCATCGGCATCGCTCGTGCGCAGGTCGACGCGCTTGTTGCCCTCGTAGTCGACCGCGTACTGGACGATGCTGCTCGGCAGGAACTGCGGAATGCCGATCGCGCCCGTGTACGAGCCGAGCACCGTGTTCGGGTCGATCTGCGCGTCGCGCGTCCACACCAGATAGTCTTCGAGATTCTTGCGGAAGGTTGCCTGGCGGTCCGCGCGATTCGCGGTGTTCGGGTAATCGAAGCTGAGCGTGGTCAGCGCATCGAGCACGCGGAAGTTGCCCATGTAGCGACCGTAGATCGTCTCGACGCCGATGATGCCGACGATCGTCTCCGGCGGCACGCCGAACTCCTGATACGCGCGCTGCAGCGTGGCCCGGTTCTCGCGCCAGAACTGCACGCCGGCGTTGACACGCACCGGGTCAAGGAAGCGCGCCTGATACGAGCGCCAGTTCTTGATCGAAGGCGTCGGCGACGGGGTGACGAGCTTTACTGCGGTCGCCGAATAGCTGACGCTAGCGAACAACGCGTGCAGCGCCGCTTCGTCGAAATCGTAGCGCGCCACCATCTCGTTGATGAACGCATCGACGTTCGCGTTGTGCGCGTAGCGCTGCGGAATGATCTCTTCCTCGAACGTTTGCCCTTGTGGTACCGGCTGCTGCGGCTGGCTCTGCGCGACCAGCACCGGGGCTTTCTTCCTGGCGCTTTGCGCGCTCGCGTGACTTGCTGCGACGAACATGCACGATGCGACGGTCAGTGAAGCGGCGAAGATGCGGAGGCGAAGCCGGTTGCGTGGGGATCGTGCGGACAGAGCAAGCTTGACGGTCATGGTGAGCAGTGAGCGCGATGCGTGAAAGGCTGGGAGCAGGCGGAAAGCGGCAGGAATGAAACGGCGAGTAATGGGTCGGGGAAGTATACCCGACGGCTTGTGCAAAACAGTGCCGAATGAGCGACAGCGGCGCCCTGTGGTAACTTGACGAATATTGGCGCGCGCGAGCGTGCGCCGCTCGACGGAGACACGCCGCGCGCGCAGTCCATGCGCCGCGCCGTAGAAAACACGCACAACACAAACTATGGCAACAGGCTTCTATTCCCATCCCGACTGTCTGCTGCATGACATGGGACAGTGGCATCCCGAGTGTCCCGCGCGCCTGCAGGCGATCGAAGATCAGCTGATCGCGAGCCGCATCGACGCGCTGATCGAGCGCGAGTCGCCGCCGCTCGTCGACGAGGCCGCGCTGCTGCGCGTGCACACGCAGGCGCACGTCGACTACATCCGTGGCCGCGCGCCCGTCGAGGGCGTCGCCGAAATCGATCCCGACACGTCGATGAACCCGCACACGTGGCAGGCCGCGTTGCGCGCGGCGGGCGCGGCAGTCGCCGCCACCGACGCGGTGATCGAAGGCCGTTATGACAACGCGTTCTGCAGCGTACGGCCACCGGGCCATCACGCCGAGCCGGCGCGCGCGATGGGCTTCTGCTTTTTCAACAACGTCGCGGTCGCCGCGCGCCATGCGCTCGACGTGCATGGCCTCGCGCGCGTCGCCATCATCGATTTCGACGTGCATCACGGCAACGGCACCGAGGCCGCGTTCTCGGGCGACCCGCGCGTGCTGATGTGCAGCATCTTCCAGCACCCGTTCTATCCGTTTACCGGCGCCGACAACCAGGCGTCCAACATGTGCAACGTGCCGATGCCGGCGCGCTCGAACGGCATGGCCGTGCGCGAAGCGGTCGACATGCTGTGGTTGCCGCGCCTGCACGAGTTCAGGCCGGAAATGCTGTTCATCTCCGCCGGCTTCGACGCGCACCGCGAGGATGACCTCGGCAACATGGGCCTCGTCGAAGACGATTACGCGTGGATCACCGACCAGATGCGCGACATCGCGCGGCGCTACGCCCGCGGGCGCATCGTCAGTTGTCTCGAGGGCGGCTACAACCTGTCGGCGCTCGGACGCAGCGTGGTCGCGCACGTGCGGTCGCTGGCGGAGATCTGAGTTCGCCAACCGACGCGCGGCGCCAGCGGCTCGCAAGCCAGCGAGCGAAGACCCACATTCACGCACCGAGGAGCGAATCATGAACGCCAGCCCCGCCAACACCGGCGACGCAACGCTGGTCACGATCGAGCACGACGCGTATCGCGCGGCGGGCGTCGTGCGCGTGACGATGAACCGGCCCGATGCGTTCAACGCGCTGTCCGAAGCGCTGCTCGACGAACTGCAGCAGACGCTGACCGAGATCGCGAAGACCGATGCCCGCGTGGTCGTGATCGCCGGCGCGGGCCGCGCGTTCTGCGCGGGGCACGACCTGAAGGAAATGCGCGCGGCGCCGTCGCTCGCGTACTACCAGCAGCTGTTCGCGCGCTGCACGAAGCTGATGATGACGATCCAGCGCATGCCGCAGCCAGTGATCGCGCGCGTGCAGGGCATCGCGACGGCGGCCGGCTGCCAGCTTGTCGCGATGTGCGATCTCGCGGTCGCCGCTGACACAGCGCGCTTCGCTGTGTCGGGCGTGAGCCTCGGATTGTTCTGCGCGACGCCGTCGGTGCCGCTGTCGCGCAACCTGTCGCGCAAAGCCGCGCTCGACATGCTGCTGACCGGCGATTTCATCGACGCCGCCGAAGCGCGCAAACAGGGACTCGTGAACCGCGTCGCCCCAGCCGATGCGCTCGACGACGAAGTCGCGCGGCTTGCCGCGAGCATCTGCGCGAAGCCGGTCGAAGCGGTCAGCGCGGGCAAGAGCCTGTTCTACCGGCAGCTCGAAATGGGCATCGAAGCCGCGTACCAACTGGCCGGGCAGACGATGGCGTGCAACATGATGGACGAATCGGCACTCGAAGGCGTGCAGGCTTTCATCGACAAACGCGCGCCGCAGTGGAAGCGATAGTCGACGGCTGCCTGCGCTGCACCTCCCTCAACTCCGTCCCACCGCGCGCTTTTCGATCCACTCGACCAACGCCTCGATCGCCCGATCGCGATCGAGGTCGTTCATCGTCTCGTGGTAGCTGCCCTGATGCAGCGTGAGCGTCTTGTCGGGCGAGCCAGCGTGCTCGCCGAACGCTCGACTGCCGTCGGGCTCGGTCAGTTTGTCGTCGGTGCCATGAAACACCAGCAGCGGCATGCGCAGTTCGGCGCGACCGCGTTCGATGCGTGCCATCGCGCGCAGCAGCTCGGCGCCCGTGCGCGCCGGAATCGCGCCGTGATGCACAAGCGGATCGTTGCGGTTGGCATTGACCACCGGCTGAAGGCGCGAGAGCAGCGCGGGGTCGATCTTCATCGCCGGGAACCCGGGGTAGACCCGGCTGATCACCTGGCTCAGGGCGAGCATCCACTTGGGCATGTCGCGTCCCGGCGCGAGGGCGGGGCTCGACAGGATCAGCCCACTGAGGCGCCGGCCACTCGCGTCGAGGCGCTCGATTGCATACAGCGCCGCCACCGCCCCACCCATGCTTTGACCCATCAGGAATAACGGCGCACAGCTTTGCGCGGCGGCGTCGAGCAGTGCCTGCGCATCGAGCAGGTAGTCGTCGAAGCGTTTCACGTAGGCGCGTTTACCGGGCGCGTGGCCGTGGCCGCGCAGATCGATCGCGACCAGCTCGATGCCCGACGCGTTGAGCCGGCTTGCGACCGCGGCGTATCGGCCGGCGTGCTCGGCGAGGCCGTGCAGCAGCGCGACCGTCGCGCGTATCGGCCCGCGCGGCCGCCAGCGGTATAGCGGTAACGCGATGCCGTCGCCGGACATGACCGACGCGCGCTGCGGCGCGTCCTTACTGAGACCGGCGGCGCTCGCGCGCACGGTGTGGCTCGGCGAAGTCTGCATGGCGGCGGCCTGCGTTGAACAAGGATGGCCCGATCATAGCCGCAGTAGCGCGAGGCCCGCGTGCCCGAAAGAAAAGGTACCGCTCTAATGCCCTCCAGTTATGAAAAGATCGAAATCGATTATTAAAGCGTATGTCGGCCCTGCGGTAGAATGGCGCCCTCAAATCCCAATTAAATAAACGGCGGCCGCTTGTCGGGAGCACATGCTCGCCGGCAGCCTCCGCCGTTTTCGTTTGTCCATGATCGAAATACGCAATGTTTCCCAGCGGTTCGCCGGGCCCCGGGGCTGGGTCGAGGCGCTGCACAACGTCAATCTGACGATTCCGGCGGGTGAGGTGTTCGGCATCATCGGCCGCAGCGGCGCGGGCAAGAGCACGCTCGTGCGCACGATCAATCTGCTGACGCGCCCATCCGAGGGCAACATCGTCATCAACGGCCGCGATTTGACGACGTTGCCGGCCGCGCAACTGCGCGACGCACGTCGCGAGATCGGCATGATCTTCCAGCACTTCAATCTGTTGTCGTCGCGCACCGTGTACGAGAACGTCGCGCTGCCGCTCGAGCTGGCCGGCATGAAGCGCGACGAAATCGAGGCGAACGTGCTGCCGCTGCTCGACCTTGTCGGTCTGTCGGCGCAAAAGGACCGCTATCCCGCGCAGATCAGCGGCGGGCAGAAGCAGCGCGTGGGCATCGCGCGTGCGCTCGCGAGCAAGCCGAAGGTGTTGCTGTCGGACGAGGCGACCTCCGCGCTCGACCCCGAAACCACGCGCGCGATCCTCGATCTGCTCAAGCGCATCAACCGCGAATTGAATTTGACGATCGTGCTGATCACGCACCAGATGGACGTGATCAAGCAGGTCTGCGATCGCGTCGCGGTGCTCGACGCGGGCCGCGTCGTCGAAGAGGGCAAGGTGATCGACGTGTTCCTGCAGCCGCGCCACGAAGTCACGCGCGCGCTGATCGGCGACGTGATCGCGCAGGAACTGCCGCCCGCCATGAAGGCGCGCGTCGCGCAGCGGCTGAAGACCGGCAGCGGCCATCTGCTGCGCCTCGCGTTCACCGGTTCGGGCGTCGATCAGCCGATCCTGTCGGAGACGATTCGCCGCTACGAGCTCGACTTCAACATCCTGCACGGCCAGATCGACGAAATCCAGGGGCAGGCGTTCGGCTCGCTGGCGGTTCTGGCGGGCGGCGATCCGGCCCAAGTCGCGCAGGCGATCACGTTTCTGCGCGAGCAGGGTGTCGTCGTGGAGGAGCTCTCCCATGTTGAGTGAAATGTTCGATATGTTCGTCCAGTCCTTCTGGGAGACGCTCATCATGGTGGGCATCTCCGGACTGATTGGCGCTGTGCTTGGCGTGCCGCTCGGCGTGCTGCTGTATCTGACCGACCGCCAGGGCGTGCTCGAAAACGTCGCGGTGAATCGGGTGATGGGCGTGATCGTCAATGCGGTGCGCTCGACGCCGTTCATCATCCTGCTGGTCGCGGTGATTCCGTTTACGCGGCTCGTCGTCGGTTCCTCGATCGGCACGGCGGCCGCGATCGTGCCGCTGACGATCGCCGCCGCGCCGTTCATCGCGCGGCTGGTCGAGACGGCGCTGCGCGAGGTCGATCGCGGGCTCATCGAGGCGGCCCAGGCGATGGGCGCGACCACCAGCCAGATCGTCTTCAAGGTGCTGCTGCCGGAATCGCTGCCGGGCGTGGTCGCCGGTCTGACGATCACCTTCGTGTCGCTGGTCGGCTATTCGGCGATGGCCGGCGCGATCGGCGGCGGCGGTCTCGGCGATCTCGGTATCCGCTACGGCTATCAGCGCTTCCTGCCAGAAGTGATGCTCGCGGTCGTGCTGATTTTGATCGTGTTCGTGCAACTCGTGCAGTCGTTTGGGGATTGGCTCGTGCGCCGGTTGAGCCACAAATAAACAAGGGCGTTCGGAAGCCCGCCAATGGAAATTCGTAAAAGGTCATCATGCAACGTCGCTTCATTCTCAAGCTGGCCGCCGTGCTCGGCGCGGCAACGCTCTTCGCCACCACCGCGGCGCATGCCGACGACACGATCAAGGTCGGCGTCACCGGCGGCCCGCACGCGCAGATCATGGACGTCGTGAAGACGGTCGCCGCGAAGAACGGCCTGAACATCAGGATCGTCGAATTCTCCGATTACGTGCAGCCGAACGCGGCGCTCGCGAGCGGCGATCTGGACGCGAACAGCTACCAGCACGACCCGTACTTGCAGGCACAGGTGAAGGATCGTGGCTACAAGCTGATCCGCATCGCCGATACGGTCACGTACCCGATGGGTATCTATTCGAAGAAAGTGAAGTCGCTCGCCGAACTGCAGCCCGGCGCGAAGATCGCGGTGCCGAACGATCCGACCAACGGCGGCCGCGCGCTTCTGTTGCTGCAAAAGCAGGGCTTGCTGAAGCTGCGCGCCGATGCGGGCCTGAAGGCGACGCCGCTCGATATCGTCGACAACCCGAAGAAACTGAAGATCGTCGAACTCGACGCGGCGCAGATTCCGCGCTCGTTGGGCGACGTCGACGCCGCCGCGATCAATACCAACTTTGCGATGGAAGCGGGCCTCAAGCCGAAGCAGGACGCCATCGCCATCGAAGACCCGAAGGGCCCGTACGTGAACGTGATCGCGATTCGCGCAACGGACAAGAACAAGCCGTGGGTCGCGAAGCTCGTCGGGGCGTACCACTCGCCGGAAGTGAAGCAGTTCGTCGACAGCAAATTCGGCGGCTCGGTGATCACCTCCTGGTGAGCTAACGGCCCACGAACCTCGCGGAACACGACGGCGATGCGAAATTAGAGGTCCGAGTCGGAACCCGGGGTTGTCTGCCGGGTTTTTTGGAGCTTAAAATAGAACGATCGTTCGATAATGCCGTCAGCGCCGCTGAGGAGCGTTATCCTCCAGCAAAGCGCCCGCGACACGGCTGTGACAGGGCAGTCGCTATAATGTTCGTCGGGTTGACGTATTCGTAACTTTGGAGCGTGTGCATGAAAATTCTGGTGCCAGTCAAGCGAGTGGTCGACTACAACGTGAAGGTCCGCGTGAAATCGGACGGCACGGGCGTCGACATCGCGAACGTGAAAATGTCGATGAACCCGTTCGACGAAATCGCGGTGGAAGAAGCCGTGCGTCTGAAGGAAGCGGGCGTGGCGACCGAAGTGATCGCCGTGTCGGCCGGTGTGACGCAGGCGCAGGAAACGCTGCGCACCGCGCTCGCCATCGGCGCGGACCGCGCGATCCTGATCGAGTCGAACGAAGACCTGCAGCCGCTCGCGGTCGCGAAGTTGCTCAAGGCGCTGGTCGACAGGGAACAGCCGCAGCTGGTGATCCTCGGCAAGCAGGCGATCGACGACGATTCGAACCAGACGGGTCAGATGCTCGCCGCGCTCGCGAACCTGCCGCAGGCGACCTTCGCGTCGAAGGTGGTGGTTGCAGACGGCAAGGCAACGGTGTCGCGTGAAGTGGACGGCGGCGCCGAGACGCTATCGCTGAAACTGCCCGCTGTGATCACCACCGATCTGCGCCTGAACGAGCCGCGCTACGTGACGCTGCCGAACATCATGAAGGCGAAGAAAAAGCCGCTGGAAACGCTCAGGCCCGAAGAGCTCGGCGTCGATGTCACGCCGCGTCTGAAGACGCTGAAAGTCGCCGAGCCGCCGAAGCGCGCCGCCGGTGTGAAGGTGCCGGACGTGAAGACGCTGGTCGAGAAGCTGAAGAGCGAAGCCAAGGTGCTGTGAGGGAGACAGGGCAAATGACGAATCTGGTAATAGCAGAACACGACAACGCGTCGATCAAGGCCGCGACGCTGAACACGATCGCGGCGGCACAGAAGATTGGCGGTGATATCCACGTGCTGGTCGCAGGTCACAACGCGCAGGCCGCAGCGGACGCAGCCGCGAAAATCGCCGGCGTCGGTAAAGTGCTGCTCGCCGACGCGCTGCAACTGGCCGAAGGCCTCGCGGAAAACGTCGAAGCGACGGTGTTGACGCTGGTGCAGGATGCGGCGAAGCACTACACGCACATCCTCGCGCCGGCCACCGCCTACGGCAAGAACATCGCGCCGCGTATCGCCGCGAAGCTCGACGTCGCGCAGATCAGCGACATCACGGCAGTGGATAGCGCCGACACGTTCGAGCGTCCGATCTACGCAGGCAATGCGATCGCGATCGTGCAATCGGCTGATCCGATCAAGGTCATCACGGTGCGGACCACCGGTTTCGACGCAGTGGCGGCGGAAGGCGGCAGCGCAGCGGTCGAGAAGATCGAGGCGGCAGCCGACGCAGGCATCTCGCAGTTCGTGAGCCGCGAAGTGACGAAGCTCGACCGTCCGGAACTGACGAGTGCGAAGATCATCGTGTCGGGTGGCCGGGGTCTGGGCAGCGGCGAGAACTACACGAAGGTGCTGGAACCGCTGGCGGACAAGCTCGGCGCGGCGCTCGGCGCGTCGCGCGCGGCCGTCGATGCGGGCTTCGTGCCGAACGACTATCAGGTCGGCCAGACGGGCAAGATCGTCGCGCCGCAACTGTATGTCGCGGTGGGCATCTCGGGTGCGATCCAGCACCTCGCGGGCATGAAAGATTCGAAGGTGATCGTCGCGATCAACAAGGACGAAGAAGCGCCGATTTTCAGCGTCGCGGATTACGGTCTCGTTGGCGATCTGTTCACGCTCGTGCCGGAACTCGTGAGCGAACTCGGCTAAGCGCCGCGGCGACTGAAAGAGGTCGTCGACAGCAAGCGAAGGGCGCAGGACCGACCGAGTCCCGCGCCCTTTTTTCATATCAAGGGAGGAGAACCGAAATGAGCTATACGGCGCCCATCAAGGACATGCTGTTCGTGATGAAAGAACTGGCCGGACTCGAAGACATCGCGAAGCTGCCCGGCTTCGAAGACGCGAACCTCGACACGGCGCAAGCCGTGCTCGACGAATCGGCGAAACTATGCGGCGAAGTCCTCGCACCGCTGAACGTCGACGGCGATCGCAATCCGAGCAGCTGGAAGGATGGCGTCGTCACCGCGACGCCCGGTTTCAGGGACGCGTTCCGCCAGTTCGCCGAGGGCGGCTGGCAGGGCGTGCAGCATCCGCTCGACTATGAGGGGCAGGGGCTGCCGAAGCTGATCGCGACGCCGTGCGTCGAAATGCTCAATGCGTCGAATTTGTCGTTCGCGTTGTGTCCTTTGCTGACCGACGGCGCGATCGAAGCACTATTGACCGCCGGCAGCGAAACGCAGAAACAGACCTTTGTGCCGAAGCTGATCTCTGGCGAGTGGACGGGCACGATGAACCTGACCGAGCCGCAGGCTGGCTCCGATCTCGCGCTCGTGCGCACGCGCGCCGAGCCCCAGGGCGATGGTTCGTTCAAGCTGTTCGGCACGAAGATTTTCATTACGTGGGGCGAGCACGACATGGCGAAGAACATCGTCCATCTCGTACTGGCGCGCACACTGAACGCGCCCGAAGGCGTGAAGGGCATTTCGCTGTTTCTCGTGCCGAAGTTTCTCGTCAACGAGGATGGCTCGCTCGGGGAGCGCAACGACGTGCATTGCGTGTCGATCGAGCACAAGCTCGGCATCAAGGCGAGCCCGACCGCGGTGCTGCAGTTCGGCGATCACGGCGGCGCGCTCGGTCAGCTGATCGGCGAAGAGAATCGCGGCCTCGAATACATGTTCATCATGATGAACGCCGCGCGTTTCGCGGTCGGCATGCAAGGTGTCGCGATCTCGGATCGCGCGTATCAGAAGGCGCTCGGGTATGCGAAGGAGCGCGTGCAGAGCCGCCCTGTTGATGGCTCCGCGAAGCAGTCCGTGGCGATCATCCAGCACCCGGATGTGCGCCGCATGCTGTCGACGATGCGCAGCCTCACCGAGGCGTCGCGCGCGCTCGCATACGTCGCGGCCTCGCATTGCGACGTCGCGCATTGTCATCCGGACGGGGCGACGCGCGCGAAGCATCAGGCGATCTACGAATACCTGGTGCCGATCGTCAAGGGCTGGAGCACGGAACTGTCGATCGATGTCACGAGCCTCGGCGTGCAGGTGCATGGCGGCATGGGCTTCATCGAGGAAACCGGCGCGGCGCAGTACTACCGCGACGCGCGCATTCTGCCGATCTACGAAGGCACGACCGCGATTCAGGCCAACGACCTGATCGGTCGCAAGACGCTGCGCGACGGCGGCAAGGTCGCGAAGGAGCTGCTTGCCGGCATCGGTGAAACGGTCGAAGCGCTTGGCGTGGAGCAGGGCGCGGCGTTCGCGTCGATGAAGACGCAACTCGCGCAGGGGCAGCGCGCGCTCGGCGCAGTCGTCGATTTCGTCGTCGCGAATGCGAAGAGCGATCCGAATGCGGTGTTCGCGGGCAGTGTGCCCTATCTGAAGCTTGCGGGCATCGTGTTAGGCGGCTGGCAGATGGCGCGTGCGCAGCTTGCCGCGGCGACGAAGCACGCCGAGGATCCCGCGTTTCATGACGCGAAGATTGCGACCGCGCGGTTTTACGCCGAGCATGTGCTGCCGCAAGCGGCGGCGCTCGAAGTGGCGATCGTCAGCGCGAAGGGAGGCGAGGGCATGCTGGCTTTGTCGGAAGATCAGTTCTGAACCTGTGTTGACGCCGGCCGCGAGCGCGGCAGCACGTTGAAAAGCAAACGGCGCCTCGTGAGGCGCCGTTTGCTTTTGGAGCTGTTTGTTGCGGGCCGCGCTGCGGCCAAGGGCGCGTCAGCGCACGCGCTTGAACTCACGCATAAGCCGGCCGATGCTCGCCCGTGGTCTCGCCGAGATAGCGATGCACCGACAGATCGTCCGCGCGAATCGCCGGCTGCTTGCCCGACATCAGGTCGGCGAGCAGTTGACCCGAGCCGCACGACATCGTCCAGCCGAGCGTGCCATGGCCGGTGTTCAGGAACAGGTTCGGCACTGGCGTGCGGCCGACGATCGGCGTGCCGTCCGGTGTCATCGGCCGCAGACCGGTCCAGAACGTCGCCTTGGACGTGTCGCCGCCGCCCGGGAAAAGCTCGTTCACAGACAGCTCGAGCGTCTCGCGGCGCGCGTTGCGCAGCGACTTGTCGAAGCCGACGATCTCCGCCATGCCGCCGACGCGAATGCGGTCGTCGAAGCGCGTGATCGCAATCTTGTAGGTCTCGTCGAGCACGGTCGATACCGGCGCGGCAGCCGCGTTGACGATCGGTGCGGTGATCGAATAGCCCTTTAGCGGATAGACCGGGATCTTCACGATGCCATCGAGGAAGCGCGTCGAATACGAACCGAGCGCGACCACGAACGAATCCGCGCGCACCAGCTCGCCGCCGCACTGTACGCCCGCGACGCGGCCGCCCGCCATCGCGAGCGCGTCGACCGACGTGTTATAGCGGAACTTGACGCCCAGCTCTTCGGCGAGCGCCGCGAGGCGCGTCGTGAACATCTGGCAGTCGCCGGTTTCGTCGCCGGGCAGGCGCAGCCCACCGGTCAGCTTGTGCGACACCGCGCCGAGCGCCGGCTCGGCCCTCGCGAGTTCGTCGGCCGTCAGCAGCTCGTATGGCACGTTCGCTTCCTGGAGCACGGCGATGTCTTTCGCGGCGCCGTCGAACTGCTGCTGCGTGCGGAACACCTGCAGTGTGCCGCCGGTGCGGCCTTCGTACCGGATGCCTGTGTCGGCGCGCAGCGCCTGCAGGCAGTCGCGGCTGTATTCGGCGAGCCGCACCATGCGGCCCTTGTTGACCGCATAGCGCGCCGCCGTGCAGTTCTGCAGCATCTGCCACATCCATTGCAACTGGAACGCGGTGCCGTCGAGGCGGATCGCGAGTGGCGCGTGCTTCTGGAACATCCACTTGAGCGCCTTCAGAGGCACGCCCGGCGCGGCCCACGGCGACGCATAGCCGGGCGAGATCTGGCCCGCGTTGGCGAAGCTGGTTTCCAGCGCTGGGCCAGCTTCGCGATCGATGACGGTCACTTCGTGACCGGCGCGCGCGAGGTAATACGCACTCGTCACGCCGACGACGCCACTGC